>NZ_JBOFBI010000220.1:0-1720 GCF_051645465.1 Tabrizicola sp.
CCTAGGCGGCGTCTTCATTTGAGGGATTTCCACTTGGGTTGGGTTCTGATTCAAGATCGGAAACGGAGGCGATCTTGAGCAGACGAACGTTGACCGACGCGCAGTGGGCGCGGATTGAGCCGCTGGTTGCGGGGAAGACGGGCGACCGTGGCCGCACGGGAACCGACAATCGGTTGTTTGTCGACGCCTGCCTGTGGCTGGCGCGGGGTGCCACGCCCTGGCGCGATCTGCCGCCGGAACTCGGGCACTGGAAGTCGGTTTACACGCGCTTCCGGCGATGGTCGCGGGCCGGTGCCTGGGAGCGTCTTTTCCATGCGTTGCGCGCAGAGCCCGACTTCGAATACGTGCTGATCGATGCGACGATTTCCAAGGTTCACGCCGACGCCACCTCTCAAAAGGGAGCTTGAGGCTCGCGCCATCGGGCGCTCCCGGGGCGGGCTGACCACCAAGATCCATGCCGCCGTCGATGCCCTGGGGTTGCCGATCCGGTTCCTGATCACACCGGGACATTGGGGCGACTGTCCGCAGGCACGCGCGCTGATCGATGGGTTGCAAGGGGTCGGCCATGTCATCGCCGACGCCGGCTACGACGCCGATCATCTGCGCGACTTCATCGCAAGCGACCTCGGCGCGGTGGCGCAGATCAAGCAGAACCCGACCCGCAGCGGCACCAAACCCATCGACTGGACGCTCTACAAGGAACGTAACCTCGTCGAGAGGTTTTTCAACCAGATCAAACGCTTCCGCCGCATCGCCCTGCGCTGTGAAAAGACCATCGCCTCCTTCAAAAGCTCCGTCGCGCTCGCCTGCGCCATGGCATGGCATGGCTAACCTAAATGAAGACGCCGCCTAGAGCGCGAAGCCCGCCCGCTCGTAAGCGGCGCGCGGTGGCGTGACCGAAGTCGGCTTTGCGCGCTGAATGACCGCAAAGGGCTCTTCTCGAAGGGCTCGGGTCAGGCTTTCGGATTTGCGTCGGCATCCAGATAGCGGGCCGACAGCTGGCGATAGGAGCGCGATCGAAACGCGGCGATTGCCACCAGAACACCGATGAGACCCGCGACGGTAAAGACCAGAGCGATGCCGCGGTCCGGCCCGGTGCCGAACCAGCCGCCGATTGACCGCGCGCCTGCGCCATCGGTCATGAAAGGGATCACCAAGAATTGTGTCAGGGGGCCAATCAGAAATGCGGTCAGGGGTGATGCGGCCTGCTCCATCGACTGGGCAAAGCCAAAGACCCGGCCTTGCCGCTCCAGCGGCACGACCTTTTGCAGGGTGGTCTGCTCGGCGGCTTCGGCCACCGGGCCGAGGGCCATCCACAAGAAGCATCCCGCGACCAAAAGAGCGAACGAGGCCTGAATGGCAAAGACACTGGCCCCGGCCCATACCACCACATTCACCAGCAGCAGCGTGCGCAACGGGTTCCTGCCCAGACCGAACTTTGTCACGGCAATTCCGCCCAGGATGAAGCCAGAGGACAGGACTGCGAAAGTCAGTCCCCAAACCTCTACCGACACAAGGCTAAGGCCGTAGGCGTCGAGCAGGGCCATGAAGATGCCGCCCAGAAAGTTGTTGAACATGGCAAAAAGGATCAGCGCGAAGAGGCCCGGCACGCCAACAACGACCTTGATTGTGCCGCGCAGGTCGATCTTGCTGACGGCGGGAGGTTTGACTTTCTCGGCCGCATCCTGGGCGGCCGGCGCGGGTTCGCTGAAAGGTACCA
>NZ_JBOFBI010000221.1:0-5079 GCF_051645465.1 Tabrizicola sp.
TCACAATGGCGCAGCTGATCAATTTCTTCTTTGCATCCTACGCGCTTACCAAAACCGGGCAACCGATTGAGCAATTTGCGGCGATCTTCCCGTTTAGCTCCCCTTTTGCGATGATCGGACGCGCCGCGCTGGAACCAACGCTTTGGCACCATGCAGTCGCCATTACCGGCCAGATTTTCTTCGCGATATTGTTGCTGCGCCTTGGTGTTGTGCTGTTCAAGCGCAACGTGATGAAATCAGGCAGTGCCGGCCGGATAAAGGATGATGGCAAACGGCGGTTATTTGGTTTGATTGCTGTCGGCCGCAATTAAGTTTGGTCAGGCCAATTGTCTGCGATATCGAGGATTTGGTAGCGGAGGAGGCGCTATAACTTTCGTCTCAGGTGATTTCAAGGCGTCCCTAAGTCTACTGTAAATTCAGCGATTTATCTTGTAATGTGTTCGCGGTCGGTCGCTTCGATTTGCCTGAATTCCCACCGAAATGTGGGAACGATTGTGGGAACGAAATGCCGCCTTTTCGGCGGTATGATTCCGCCAACAAGGACTCGAACCTGATGCCGCTGACGATCCTAAAAGTGAAGAATGCCAAGCCCGGTCGCCATGTCGATGGTCGAGGTCTCTGCCTGCTTGTGAAGCCCAGCGGAGCGCGAACCTGGATGCTTCGGATGCAGTTGAATGGCAAGCGCCGCGACTACGGGCTGGGATCGGCGCATGATGTTTCGCTATCCGATGCCAGAATAGCGGCAGTAGAATTGCGCCGCCGCGTTCTAGACGGTTTCGATCCTGTCGCCGAGCGACGCAAGGCGCGGAAGGTCATACCGACCTTCGAAGCCGCAACCCGTTCGTGCCATGAAACCCTGGGGTACGGATGGAAAGACGGGCATCATTCCCGCTGGCTGTCGGGTTTCGAGCGCCACCTCTTTCCGCGCATCGGCAAGAAGCCGGTCGACAAGGTGGACAGCGCCTGTGTGGTCGAGGCGCTGTCCCCGATTTGGCTTGGAATACCGGAAACAGCGCGGCGCTTGCTCCAGCGCATCGGCGTGGTGCTCGATTTCGCGCATGTCAAAGGCTGGGTGCCGGAAGAGGTTTCGTTGCGTTCGGTGCGCAAGGGCTTGCCTCGCCAGAACGACAAACGCGGTCACATGGAGGCCATGCCCTATGCCGACGTTCCGTCACTGATGAAAAAGCTTGCCACCGCCGCCCCGACGACCGGACGCGACGCCTTGCGATTCACGATCTACAATGCCGCGCGGTCCAACGAGACGCGCCTTGCGGTATGGACCGAGTTCGATCTCGAAAAGGAGGTATGGACCATTCCCGCTGAACGGATGAAGGCAGGCGAAACCCATGTGGTGCCGCTTTCGGCACCGGTTGTGGCATTGCTGCGCAAACGCTGGGATGAGCGGACCAGCGATACGGGCTTGGTCTTTTCCAACGACGGGAAGAAGCCGATCAGCGACATGACCATGACCAAGCTTCTGCGCGACGATGGTTTCGCGAGCATCACCGTGCACGGCTTCCGATCCACCTTCACGGACTGGGCCGCCGAATGCACCGACTTCCCCAAGGAGGTCGCTGACAAGGCCCTCGCCCACAAGTTGCCCAACAAGGTCGAAGCGGCCTACCGCCGAACCGATTTCTTTGAGAAGCGCCGCAGCCTGATGATGCAATGGGCGGATTATCTGAGCAATCGCACACCAGCGGCGGATACGTCGGCAGCAGAGCCTACTTCGACTCGCGCTGCCGCATGACCAGCTCGTGCAGACTGGCAGTCGTGATACGGGTCGATTTGCCGAGCTTGATGACCTCAATTTCGCCCGACGCAATCAGTTCGTAGAGCTTGGTGCGGCCGACGCCGATCATGCGCGCAGCGTCATTGACCTTCACGCAGATCGGCTCGACCGAAGGCAGCGCTGTCACAGCGCCGCGCTCTCATTCCGATACGAGACCGGATCATCGATCCAGCGGTTCACGGCGGATTCCCGCCAGCCCGCGCCGTGAACACTGATCTTTACCTGAGACGGGAAAGTCCCCTCTGCGATTTTGCGATACATGGTGGAGCGGGACAGGCCGGTGCGGGCGAGAACGGTCTTGAGGCGGATGATCTTGTCAGGGTTGGACATGGGACTTGCTTCCATTCATTGGCAGTTACTGGTGCCCCCTGATCCAAGAATTTCGCTATGAGGCATCCAGCGCAACAGAATTCACAGTCCCTGACCCGTTCGGCGTAGATGCGGATAGAATAACTTGCGGAAGGACAGGCACGGATACGGAAGAGGAGAGAAGAAGGCGGACGCAATCATGGGGCGTCTTAATGCGGCGCTTTTTGCCGTGACCAGAGCAGACGCGGGGTTTTGCCGGTAAATCTGCGCACAAACGGCGGATATTTGCGCCACACCTGCCGATGCTTGCGCGCGAATCAGCCTTCGCCTTGCTGTTCACGCTGGTGCTCGATCCAGTTCTGGCTTTTCAGATAGCCAATAGGCATGTTGAGCCGATGAATGACGAATTTCCTACCCGGCTACCTTGGCCTGCGAACTTTCCTGATGTGGTCATCCACACAGACGTTCGCACGCGTGACAGCCACCCGGGGTACGCCGCGGCAAAGAGCGGTGATGCAAACGCAGGCCTGATGCTGGCTGCGGACCTCCTCTCGCCTGACGGGTTGGCTCACATCCATGCACTTATTCGAGGCCGCCCCACCCTGCTTCTGCCGGTGGTCGCGGACGAATTGACCGGTTTCAACGCAATCCCGGATGTGCCGTGCTCCCCTGAAATGTGACCTTTTTTGGTAGAGTCCGACGCCAAGGAGTCGGACGAGATGAAGCGAAGCAGGTTCAACGAAGAACAGATCATTGCGATTTTGAAGGAGCAAGAAGCGGGCATGGCGACGGCGGAGGTTTGCCGCCGGCACGGGATCAGCTCGGCAACGTTCTACAAGTGGAAGTCGAAGTTCGGCGGCCTGGAGGTATCCGAGGCCCGGCGGTTGCAGTCGCTCGAGGAGGAGAACTCGCGGCTCAAGAAGCTGCTGGCCGAGGCGATGCTCGACAATGCCGTCCTGAAGGATCTGGCCTCAAAAAAATGGTAACGCCCGGCGCGAAGCGGGAAGCCGTCGCCCATGCCCGGGAACATCACGGGGTGAGCGAGCGTCGGGCGTGTGCACTGGTTGGTGTGAGCCGCAGGGTGGTTCGGTATGAGCCAAGCAGGCCAGATGACGGGGCGCTGCGGCAACGGCTGCGCGAGCTGGCGGCGGAACGTCGCCGGTTCGGCTATCGCCGCCTGGGCTACCTGCTGGCGCGGGAAGGCATGACGCCCAACCACAAGAAGCTGCTGCGCATCTACCGCGAGGAAGGGCTGCGGGTGCGCCGCCGCGGTGGTCGCAAACGGGCACTGGGCACGCGCAGGCCAATGGTGCTGCCGGATGGCCCGAACCAGCGCTGGTCGCTCGACTTCGTCTCTGACAGCCTGATCTGCGGTCGGCGCTTCCGCATCCTGTGCGTGGTCGATGACTAGGGTCAGGACCCATTAAATTGCTTGCGTGATGTTTGATGGGCTGATTCAAGGTGGCAGGAGGTGCCGCCATGGATGAGCTGCCATTGCTGAGCGAGGCGCAGATGCGCCGGATCGAGCCCTATTTCCCGTTGTCGCACGGGGTGCCGCGGGTGGATGACCGGCGGGTTCTAAGCGGGATCGTGTTCGTGATCAGGAACGGGCTGCGCTGGCGCGATGCGCCGGGCGGCTATGGCCCGCACAAGACGATCTACAACCGCTTCATTCGCTGGAGCCGGATGGGAGTGTTCAACCGCATTTTCGTCGAGCTGGCGAAGGAGAGCGGTTCGGACCGGTTGATGATCGATGCCACTCACCTCAAGGCGCACCGCACCGCCGCCAGCCTGTTCAAAAAGGGGCTCTACCCCGATCTATCGGGCGCAGCCGGGGCGGGCTGACCAGTAAGCTCCATGTGGTGTGCGATGGCCTGGGACGGCCGTTGCGCCTCTATCTCACCGAGGGGCAGAGGAGCGATCACAAGGGCGCCGAAGCGCTGATCGCCACGCTGCCGCCCGCCGCCACCCTGCTCGGCGACCGCGCCTATGACTCGCGTTAGTTCCGCCAGGCGCTCGCCGAACGCGGCATCACCCCCTGCATCCCGCCCCAGCGCTCGCGCAAAATCCAGCATTCCTACGATGCCGCCCTCTACCGACAGCGGCACAAGATCGAGAACATGTTCGCCCGCCTAAAAGACTGGCGCCGCATCCACACCCGTTACGACCGCTGCGCCGACATCTTCCTCGCCGCCATCACCCTGGCCGCAATCGCCATCTTCTGGATCAATGAGTCCTGACCCTAGTCCCGGGAGTGCCTGGCGCTGGTGGCCGATACGTCGCTATCTGGGGCACGGGTGGCCCGCGAACTGGACCAGCCTGCTGGGTTGCCGCGGCAAGCCGCATACGGTGGTCAGCGACAATGGTACCGAACTGACCTCGTCGGCCATCCTGCGCTGGTCGCAGGAGTGCCGCGTCGAGTGGCACTACTTCGCGCCGGGCAAGCCGATGCAGAACGGCTTCGTGGAAAGCTTCAACGGCCGCCTGCGGGACGAATGCCTCAATGAGACCCTGTTCACCTCGCTGGCCCATGCCCGGTTCGTCCTGGCCGCTTGGCGGCATGATTACAACACGGTCAGGCCGCACTCGAAACTGGGCGGAAAGACCCCCGCCGAGATCGCTGGCCAACGTGTCTCGGGGCATGCCCCCAGACACGTTGCCATCCCCTCAAACAACCATCATGAAGGAGCGAGACTCTACCTCTGACTGGTAACAATCAGGTGAGCACGTCAGTCACCTCCTCGGACCCATCGGGCACATCCCACCTGCCGAGGCCGAGGCCAACTACTATGCAGCCAACGAGACCCTCGATATGGTGGCATGACCCAATTGAAATTGCCTCCGGAAAACCCGGGACGCTTCAATCACGCGGCGGCTTTACGAGCAAGGTCCACGCCCGCTGTGACAATCAAGGACTGCCTATCGGGTTCATCCTGACCGGCGGCGAGGCTTCGGATTATGCAGCGGTCGATGACCTG
>NZ_JBOFBI010000222.1:0-68118 GCF_051645465.1 Tabrizicola sp.
CCAGCGTCACCGGCGCCATCGCACCGGCAAGAGTAAAGGGCGTGATGACGTTGACCTGCCCATGTTCGGCCAGCGTGATCAGCCCCTCGGCCATCGGAATATCCAATTGCCGCGGCGAGTTAGTGTTGATGATGCCAAGAAGGACCGGCGTCTCGACCATCGTGTCGACCGTCATCCCGAACCCGATCGCCGCCATCTCGATCCCGTCCAGCGTCCGCGCGCGGCCCAGGGTCTGGGTCTGCCAGGACTTGTCGAGAAGCGAGATCTGTGCCTGGTAGATGTCGAGGTGCCGGGTATGCGCAGGCAGGTCCATCGGCTCGAACGGCCCGCCGCCCTCCTGATGGATCACGTTCAGCGCCTGGACGAGCCGCAAATAGTCGCGCATCTCGGCAAACGTGCCCTCCCGCCGTCCGCCTGCACTATCCATCACATAGGCCGGACCACCAACCGACGCGAAGACCATATGCTCGGCACCAAAGCGAAGCGACTTCAAGGGGTTGCGGGCTGCCAGCGCGAAGGTCGAAGGAACTGACGCCAAGCGCTCGGCCACCAGCCCCGGGTCAAGATGCACCATGTCCCCCCGCACCTCCGCACCCGCCGCACGAAAACGGTCTCGGGCGGAAGGGTCCAGGACCCGCATCCCCAGCCTTGCCAGAAGGTCAAGCGCCGCATTGTGGATCGTCTCCACCTGATCCGCCGAGATCACCTCGACCGGCGCGAACCGCCGCGCGACCTGCCCGAAAGGCGCCTGCGGAATGCTGCCAGCCAGACGCGGAGCACGGGTCCCGCGGCGGCTCATGCAAGGACGCCCGGCGCGAAAACGCCAAGGTCCCGCCGAGGAGTTTCCGGTGGTAATCCAAGACCTTCCGCCGTCCGCCGCCCCTGCCAGGTGGCATGAGCAATGGCCCCCGGAGCATTGGCATCGCCGGTCAGGTGCAGCGACGCGATACGGTCCTGCAAGGCCTCATGCAGCGCGCTGCCGCCCGCCCGCAAGCCGACAATCACAAGCGACCGGACGGCGATCTGGCGGGGCTCCCCCGACATGATCTGCGACAGCGACAGCGTCTCGCCATCGAAGCCAGTGACGATCTCCAGCGTGCGGTATGCGATGCCACGACGGGCGAGCGCTGCATGAATGTGGGACTGTTCGTTGGTCAGGAAACTCCACGCTGCAGCGGCGCCTGCAGTGGTGATGTAGGTGACGGCCAGACCCCTCGCCGCAAGCTCCTCGGCCACTGCACTGCCAATGTAGTAATTGTCGAAATCAAACACCGCGACCGGGCCTTCGGGAACCGCGCCGCCTGCAAGGTCGTCCGGCGTGTAAACTCGAGGGGCACTCAGCAGCCCCACAGGAATCTCATTCGCCCCGCAAAGCGCCGTCGTCCAGCGCGCACCGGTCGCCACCACGACATGATCGGCACCAAAGGATTCAACATCTTCTGCGGTCATGGCCGAGCCGGGATACAGAGCGACATTCGCCATCTTGCGCAGCTGCCCCAAACGATAGTCGACCACCCGAAACCACGGCCGCAGCCCCGGCAAGGTCGTCTCCCAGCGGAGCCGCCCGCCGAACTCGCCCGCCTCGGCCAGCGCGACCGAGAACCCCCGCCGCGCCGCTGTCAGTGCAGCCTCAAGCCCCGCCGGTCCGCCGCCCACGACCAGAACCTGCCCCTCGCCACGTGACCGCGAAATCTCCGGGTGCCAGCCCCGCCGCCATTCCTCGCCGGCCGAGGGATTCTGGGTGCAGCGGACCCAGACGCCATCATGCCAGGACGAGATGCAAAGGTTGCAGCCGATGCACTCCCGGATGTCCTCCTCGCGCCCTTCGTCGATCTTGGCTGGCAGGAACGGGTCGGCGATCGACGGGCGCGCCGCACCGATCAGATCAAGGACTCCCTCCTTCACCATGGCAACCATCGTATCGGGGCTGGTGAAACGCCCCACCCCCACAACGGGCCGCGAGGTCAGGCGCTTGACGAAATCCACCACCGGGCGGTGGCTGCCTTCCGGCAGGAACCTGCTGGGGGCGCAATCGGTCGCCGAGTAGTCCATCTTCACGTCAAACAGGTCCGGGACCTCGGCCAGATGCCCGATCACCTCATGCGCTTCGCTTTCAGCGTTGTCGGAAGGCCGGGCGCGCAATTCCTGCAACGAGATACGCAGCGCCACCGCACAACGGCCACCCGTCGCCTCACGCACCGCGTCGATGAGCTCGGCCGTCAGCCGAACCCGGTTCGCGACCGACCCGCCATAAGCATCGGCGCGCGAGTTGTATTCTTTCAGCATGAACTGGTAGGGCAGGTAGCCCATGCCAGCATAGACGTAGAGGATATCGAACCCGGCCTCCTCTGCCCGCACTGCCGCGTCAGCGTGCCAGCGGATCAGGTCGCGGATATCGGCGGCATCCATCACCCTCGGCCTCGCCGCAGACATGAACGGCACATGCGTCGCCATCCATGGCACGCCCGAGGGCGACAGCCCCGGCAGCCGCGTCGTCCGGTTCACCGCCGCCGCGCCGCCGTGCCAGAGCTCGACCCCCGCAAGCGCTCCATGGGCATGGACCGCATCGGTCATCAGGGCATGGGCACGGACGTCGGCCTCGTCCCAAAGCGTTGCGCAGGGAAACGGGCTGTCGTCCGAAGACGGATGCACCGATGTCGCCCCGGTGCAGACCACACCCCAGCCCCCTTCGGCCTTCATCGCCCGAAACGCAGCCCGGACCTGCGGTGCGGCATTCGTCATGCCCGAGGCATGGGGCACCTGGAAGAACCGGTTCTTCGCCACCTTGGGCCCGATGCGCACCGGCTCGAACAGGATGTCATAGGCGGGATTGCGCGGCATCGTTCACCACTGTTGAACGATTGTACAGTAGGGCCTGCCCCGGCCGTCGGTCAAGTTTGTTGACGCCCGCGACGGCGCTCTTGTATGGTCGTTCAACACTGCGGGGGACCCGCCGATGGCAACGATCCGGAGCGACTTGCCCTTCCCGGTCAGGGTGGTGGAGGATCTGAAGCTTCCCCTGCCCGACGGCACGGTCCTTGCGGCCCGCGCCTGGTTGCCGGAAGGGGCGGGACGGGTGCCAGCCATTCTCGAATACCTCCCCTACCGCAAGCGTGATGGTACGCGGCGGCGCGATGGGCGCGTCTACAAATACCTCGCCGGGCATGGCTATGCCTGCATCCGGCTTGACATCCGCGGGACCGGCGACAGCGAGGGGATCCTCGCCGACGAATACACCCCGCAAGAGCAGATCGACGGTTGCGATGCGATTGCCTGGATTGCCGCGCAGGACTGGTGTGACGGGCAGGTCGCGATCATGGGCATCAGCTGGAGCGGTTTCAACGGTCTGCAGATCGCGGCACGCCAACCGCCCGCGCTGAAGACGGTGATCACCGTTGGTTCTACGGACGACCGCTTTGCTACCGATATCCACCGCGTGGGCGGCTGTCTTTCGAAGGACGATTTCGACTGGTCGTCCACGATGTTCTCGCATCAGGACCTGCCGCCCGACCCCGCCATTGTCGGCGACAAGTGGCGTATGATGTGGGAGGAGCGCATCCGCGCCAACCAGCCGTGGATCCTGACCTGGCTCCGCCACCAGCGCCGCGATGACTACTGGCGGCAGGGGTCGGTCTGCGAGGATTTCTCGGCGATCAAGGTGCCGGTCTATGCCGTCTCGGGATGGGCGGACAACTACAGCGAAAGCGTGCCGCGTCTTCTGGCGGGCCTCAAGGTGCCGGTGCGCGGTCTGATCGGACCCTGGGCGCATTCCTTGCCCCATGATGTGGCGGTCGGGCCGGCGATTGGCTGGCTGCAAGAGGTGATCCGCTGGTGCGATCACTGGCTGAAGGGGCGGTCCACCGGGATCATGGACGAACCCCTCTACCGCGTCTGGATGCAGGAGAGCCTGCCGCCCTCCACCTGCTACCTCGAACGCCCCGGCCGCTGGGTGGCCGAGGATGCCTGGCCATCGCCCCGGATCGATTGGCGGGCGCTTTATCCAGCCGTTGGTGGGGGGCTTGGATCGGTACCGATGGCTGGCGAGGCAATGGTCTCGTCGCCGCTCTGGGTTGGCCTGACCGCCGGAGAAGTTGGCCGTTACGGCGAAGAGGCGGAGTGGCCGACGGACCAGAGGCTGGATGACGGCGGTTCGCTGGTCTTCGCTACACCCCCGCTTGAGACCCGCACCGAAATCCTGGGCGCGCCGCGTCTGAAGCTGCGGTTCAAGGCTGACCGTCCGCAGGCGCTGGTGGCTGTCCGGCTTAACGATGTGATGCCCGACGGGAGGTCGACGCGGGTGACGGTTGGGCTGCTGAACCTTGCCCACCGCGTCGGCCATGACCAGCCGCAAGCGCTGATACCAGGGGAATGGACCGAGGCTACGGTCGAGCTGGATGACATCGCCCATGCTTTCCCAGCGGGTCACCGGATCGCGGTGTCGCTGTCCACGACCTACTGGCCGATTGCCTGGCCCTCACCGGAGCCGGCCACGCTCACTCTGGATCTGGGCGCCTGCCGGTTCGACCTGCCGGTGCGGCCGGAGCGGGAGGAGGATGCGCGGCTCCGCCCCTTCGACCCGCCGGAGTGCGGGGACGATGTGGGGGCGATAGATCATCCGGTCGCGGTCACCGCCCGCCGGACCGTCACGCATGACCTTCTGTCCGGCGAGATGGTAGTGGACTTTCCGCGCTGGACCTATGTCCATGAGATGCCCGATATCGCGACCACGACGACGGGCAACTCGCTGGCGCGCTACCGGATCATTGATGGCGACCCGCTCAGTGCCCGGTGCGAGACGGAGTACAAGGTCGAGATCCGCCGCCCGGACGGGACCTTTGGTCATGAAAGCCGGGGGAGCCTGTCGTGCGACGCTAAGGACTTTATCGTCGAGATGGACCTGACCGTGACCGAAAACGGGGAGCCGGTTTTTCGGCGGAGCTGGTCGGAGAGGATACCGCGTGACCATCTTTGACCCCTTTGGTCAGGGCCTGCGCCGGTGTCCCACCGTGGGACATAACAGCAAGTCTTTGAAATCATGTTCAATAAAAACTCGTTCAGGATTCATTAACCATATGCCCCCGACGAGCACGCCATGCTGAGCTATGCGGTGAAGCGGGTCGCGCTGGCGGGGCTTATCCTGATCACGGTCATGCTCGCGATGTATGGGCTGGTGTTCCTTGTGCCGGGGGACCCGGCTTCGGTCGCGCTTGGCCCCCGCGCCTCACCTGCATTGAAGGCGGCGCTGACGGAGCGGATGGGGTTGGACCAGCCGGTTCTCGTGCAGGTCGGCCGCTTCTTCACGGCCGCCTTAAGGGGCGATCTTGGCCACGATGTCTGGTCGAACCGGCCGGTCACCGAGATGATCCTGGAGACGTTCCCGAAGACGCTCATCCTTGGCACTGTGGCATTGGGTTGGGCCGCAGTGGCGGGGATCGCTATTGGGTGCCTGTCGGTTGCGTTCCGCGACAGCTTTGCCGACCGGCTTCTTGGCATTCTTTCAGTCGCCTTCATCTCGGTCCCGGCCTTCGTCATCGCGATCTATGCGCTGCTGGTTTTCGCCGTGTGGCTGAATTGGCTGCCCGCGATTGGTGCCGGTACGCCGGGAGACTTCGCCAGCCAGGCCCGCGCGCTGATCCTGCCGGCCTTCGCCATCGGCTTGCCCTGGGTGGGATACCTTGCCCGTCTCGTCCGCGCCTCGCTTCTGGAAGTCATGGGCGCCCCGCATATCCGGACCGCGCGCGCCTTTGGCCTGCCCGAGATGACGATCCTGGGTCGCTATGCCCTGCGCGTGGCGATTGTGCCGGTGATCTCGATCCTCGCGGTGGGGTTCGGGGCGGTCCTTTCCTCGGCGGTCTTTGTCGAGACGGTCTTCACCCGGCCCGGCATTGGCACGCTGATGACGACGGCGGTCGAGAAGCGGAACTTTCCAGTCGTGATGGGCTGCGTGCTTTTCATGACCGCGTTCTACCTTCTGGTCGTGACCGCCGCCGATCTTCTTATCGCACGGCTTGATCCACGGGTGCGCGATGCTTTCCGTAGCTGATGCCCCTGCGCCATCCGCCATTGGGCGCCTGTCCCGCGACCCGATGGGGGCCTTCGGCGCGGTGCTGGTGGCAGTGCTCATCGCCGTCGCGGTGCTTGCGCCGTTGATCGCCCCTTATGACCCCGTGGCCTTGGACGTGCGCAACAAGTTCGCCGATCCCTCATGGGCGCACTGGGCGGGGACCGACCAGCTGGGGCGTGACACACTTTCGCGGCTGATCTGGGGGACGCGGACGGCCTTTGGCATTGCGCTCGTCTCGGTTGGCGCGGCGGGGGCCATCGGCCTGATCCTGGGGCTGGTCGCGGGCTATGGGCCGCGCTGGCTGGATGCCGTGCTGATCCTTGTCTTCGATGCGCTCTCCTCCCTGCCCATGGTGATGTTTGCGCTGGCCGTGGTCACCGTGCTTGGGCCGGGGACCAGTACGCTGATCCTGGTCATCGTTCTGGTGTCCTTCCCGGCTTATGCGCGCCTGGTGCGGGCGCAGACGCTGGCGCTGAGGGGGGCGGACTTCGTGCTGGCGCTGCAGGCGATGGGGGCGCCCGCGCGGCGGATCGTGCTGCGTCATCTGCTGCCGAATGTCGTTGGGCCGCTGGTCATCGTCCTGTCGATGGATGTGCCGGTTGTCATCATGCTTGAGGCGGGGTTGAGCTATCTGAACCTTGGCGTCACGCCGCCCACGCCGTCATGGGGCAACATGCTTTACGACGGCTATACGGCGATCCGGCAGACGCCGGTTCTGGTGATCGGTGCCGGGGTGCCGCTGATCCTGGCCACTTTGGGCTTCACCTTTCTGGGCGAGGGGTTGCGGGATGCGCTTGACCCCCGGCTTTCGCATCGGGTGCCGCAATGATCGCGGTCGAGAACCTGTCGCTGACCTATGCCACGCCGCAGGGGCCCTTGCAGGCGCTGCGGGGGGTAAGCCTGCAGGCCGGGGCAGGCGAGGTTGTGGGGATCATCGGAGAATCCGGCTGCGGCAAGTCTTCGCTGGCGCTGGCGTTGCCGATGCTCTTGCCCGCCAATGCCCGCGTCAGGTCCGGGCGCGTCCTCTTGGACGGGCGCGACGTCGTGGCCTTGTCCGAGCGGGAGCGCCGTGCGGTCCGGGGGCCCGGCATCGCGATGGTGTTTCAGGACCCGATGACGGCGTTCAACCCGGTGCTGACGATCGGCCGCCAGCTTGTGGATGCGCAGGGCTCGCTGGCGCTGACGGCCGGGGAACGGCAGCGGCGCGCTTTGGCGATGCTCGCGAAGGTGGGGCTGGCCGATCCTTCGGTGGTGATGCGGCGGTATGTGCATGAGCTTTCGGGCGGGATGCGGCAACGGGTGGGTATCGCGGCGGCTTTGATGCTGTCACCGAAGGTGCTGGTGGCGGATGAGCCCACGACGGCGCTGGACGTGACGATGGAGGCGCAGATCCTGCATCTGCTCCGCGAGCTCCGCCGGGACCATCATGGCGTGATCCTGGTGGTCACCCATCATCTGAGCGTGGTGGGCGAGCTTTGTGACCGGGTGCTGGTCATGTACGCGGGCGAGGTGGTGGAAGAGGCGCCGGTGGATGCGCTGTTCCATGCGCCGCGCCATCCCTATACCCAGGCGCTGATGGCCTGTGACCCGGCAGTGCTTTCGGGCCGCGTGTCGCCTTTGCCGACGATCCCCGGCCGCCTGCCTGACCTTGTGACCCCACCCCCCGGCTGTGCCTTTGCGGCGCGCTGCCCGATTGCCACGCCCCGCTGCCAGCGCGAGCCCCCGCCTCGTGTCGTGGTTTCGCCTGGCCACTCGGCGCTCTGTCATGAGGTCGTGCGATGACCGAGGTGTTGGCGTTGGAGGGTCTATCGGTGGACCTGCCGCTGCCGGGGTTCCTCGCGCGGCGGCGGCTGAACATCCTGGACGGTATCTCGCTGAGTGTGGCGAAAGGTGAAACGCTGGGGATCGCCGGGGAGAGCGGGTCGGGCAAATCGACGCTGGCGCGGGCGGTGATGGGGTTGGTGCCCTTTGGCGGTGGCTTGCGGTTTCTGGGTGCGCCGGTGACCGAGGCTGCGGTGTTGCGGCGGGGAGCGGCCTTGATGCTGCAGGATTCGGTTGCGGCCCTGTCCCCTCGTCAGACGGTGGCCGCCGCCCTGCGGGAGCCTTTCGCTATTGCGCGCCGTCCTGCGCCGCCTGCCGCCGATCTCCTGGACCGGGTCGGTCTGCGGCCTGAACTAGCGCGCCGCTACCCGCATGAGCTGTCTGGCGGGCAGGCGCGGCGGGTGAACCTGGCGCGGGCTCTGGCGCTGGGCCCGAAGCTGCTGATCGCGGATGAGCCGACAGCGGGGCTTGATGTCTCGGTCCAGGGCGAAGTGCTGAACCTGATTGCCAAGCTGCAGCGGGAGCGGGGGCTTGCGGTGGTGCTGGTGTCGCACAACCTTGCGGTCCTACGGCATGTGGCGGACCGGATTGCGGTGCTATACCTTGGGCGGCTGGTCGAGACCGGCCCGGCTGCACAGCTGATGGAGGCCCCGGCGCATCCTTATACGGCGAGCCTGCTGGCCTCGGCCGCCCATCCCGACCCGCGCCGCCGCCGGGCTGACCTGGCCATTCGTGGTGAGATTCCGTCTGTCCTTCGTCGCCCTACGGGCTGCGTCTTCCACACCCGCTGCCTGCAGGTGCAGGATCGTTGCCGCACTGTCGCGCCCGTGCTGGAGCCGCGAACCGAAGACCACGCTTTCGCCTGCCATTTCCCCGTCCCTGCAACCTGAGAGGATGCCGACCATGACATGGAACACCGACCGCCGCACCTTCCTGCGCCTTTCGGGCGCCTCGTTCGCCGGACTTGCCGCTGCCCCGCAGTTCGCCTGGGCCGCCGAGGGCACCACGCTGCGCCTGCGGGTTTCGTCCGATTTGCAGGTGCTGGACCCCAAAGGGATCATCGGCGAGCTGGACGATATCATCCCGCGGATGACGCTGGTCACGCTGGTGCAGCTGTCGGACATGCGGAGCGGCAACACCCTGTCGAACCACGCAGCCGAAGTCTTCGAATGGCGCGATCCGCAGACGATCGCCTTCACTTTGCGGGAGGGGCTGGTGTGGACCGGCGACCGTGGGCCGGTGACGGCTGAGGATGTGAAGTTCAGCTTTGAACGGATCGCCGGGTCTGAAAGCGCCTGGGCCTACCAGTTCGAGAAGCTGAAGGAGGTGGAGGTGGTGGATGCCCGGTCTGGGCTGATCCACCTGAGCGAGCCCTTCGCCCCCTTCCCGGTCATCGCGCTGCCCTATTACGGCGGGCACATCGTCTGCAAAGCCGCGGTCGAGGCGGCGGGTGGCGGCTTTACGACCGAGCTTCCGGCGCAGTGCGGGCCTTATCTTTTCGACGCCTGGGAGCAAGGGCAGAAGGTGACGCTGAAGGCCAATCCCGCCTGGCCCGGCCCGAAACCGGCCTGGGAGGTGATCGAGATCTACGTCGTCACCGACGACCAGGCCGCGCAGCTGGCTTATGAGGCGGACAGCTACGATTTCACCCGCGTCGCCGTGTCAGCCGCAACAGCCCTGCGCGAGGCGGTGCCCGGAGGCGCCCGGCTGATCGAGGCGCAGTCGACGCGCTATTCTTGGCTGACGGTGAACATGAACGCCGAACCTCTGAAGGACCCGCGTGTGCGGCAGGCGATCCAGTATGCCTATGACAGCGATGCTGTGCTTATCGGTGCCTATGACGGGCTCGTGCCGCGCTCGACGGGCGTTGTGCCGCCCGGACCCTTCTCGCGCGCGTCGAACCTCATCGCCACACGCGACGTCGAAAAGGCGAAGGCGCTTCTGGCCGAGGCGGGCGCCGAGGGGCTGACGCTGAACCTTGTCGCGCTGACCGACAGCACCTCGCAGACCATTGCCCAGATCGTGCAGGCGTCGCTTGGCGAAGCGGGGATCACCGTCAACATCCAGCCCACCGAAGACGCGGCCTACTGGGCCCTTGGCGACAAGACGGCGGGAGAGGACTATCTGTCTCTGGAGCTGGTGCTGATGGACTTTGCGGGCGGCATCGACCCGACCGAGAACCTCGTCTGGTTCCGCCCCGAGCAGATCGGCGTCTACAACTGGTCGTTCTTCGACAGCCCCGAGTTCGAGGACCTTTACCAGCAGTCGCTGCGCGAGACGGATGCGGACAAGCGCAAGGCCATGTTCAACCGCATGGAGGATCTGATGGAGGAGTCTGGCGGTTTCATCTTCATCTGTTTTGCGCCTTATGTGGCACTGACGGATACCAATCTGGAACCAATGATCCTGGCGGATGGTCACCCCGACCCGGCACGTTTTGTCTATGTTTAGCATAGACTTGCAAGGCCACCATGCCTGAACCCCGCTTCCGCCGCTACCCCGCTGTCGAGCGTGCCGCCATGCTGGTCGAGGCGGGGCTGGCCTGTCTTGCGAAGGGCGGGATTCAGGCCTTCACCGTGGACAACATCTGCCGCGAGGCGGGCGCCTCACGCGGGCTGATCGCGCATCACTTTGGCGGGAAAGAGGGGCTGCTGACTGCAGTCTACGCCGCCGCCTACCGCAACTTCCTGTCAGTCCTGATGCCCGATGAACCGCAAGACCTGCGCAGGCTGATCGATGCCGCGTTTTCAGAGGAGCTCTTTCGCCGCGACCCCCTGAACATCTGGTTGGCGCTTTGGGGGGAGATCGCCGTCAATCCCTCGCTTCGGGCCGAGCATCGGGCGCAGTACGCGGTCTACCTTGCGCGGATGGAGGACGCGATCACGCGGCATGCGGCGGGCGCGGGGCGCAAGGTCGATGCCCGGGCGCTGGCCTTTCCGGTCGTAGCGCTGATCGACGGGCTTTGGCTCGAGGCGCATATCGACCCCGAGCGCCTATCCCCCGCCCGTGCCCGGAAGGCAGCACTTGCCCTTCTGGAACCGGCGCTGGGGCCGCTGGTTGACGAACGATAAACGCGGGTCTTCGACCAGGATCGCGTTCACCTTCCCTTAACTGCAGCGCCCGGTCAGCCAGCCGCCACCGGCACCATCGCCTCCGGGATCAGCCCCTCTGCCGCCAGCGCCTGCCAGAGAGCCAGCGGGATCGCCGCCCCGGCCGCCTGGACGTTGCTCTCCATTTCCGCCAGCCCCTGCCCTCCGGGGATCACGCTGACCGTGGCTGGATGGAGCAACGGAAAGCGGAACGCCGCGTCGACCAGCCGCACGCCATGGCTTTCGCAGACCGCCTGCAATTGCCCTGCGCGTTCAAGTACTTGCGCCGGTGCCGGGGCATAGTTGTAATGCGCGCCCGGCCGCGGTCCGGTGGCCAGCACGCCCGAGTTGTAGGGCCCGCCGATCACCACCCCCACACCCTTCGCGGCCGCCCGGTCCATGAACCCAACCGCCCCCTGCTCCAGCAGCGTGAAACGACCCGCCAGCAGAAAGATGTCGAACTCCCCCCGCTCCAGCAGCCAGTCGCAGGGCTCCCATTCGTTCAGGCCCGCGCCGAAAGCCTTGATCACCCCTTCGTCCCGCAACCGGCAAAGCGCGCGATATCCCCCTGCCATGAACTCTTCCAGCCGCGCCAGCATCGCCTCGCGGCTGCCGTGGTTGAAGATGTCAAGGTCATGAGCATAAAGGATTTCTACCCGGTCGAGGCCAAGCCGCTCCAGGCTCGCTTCAAGGCTTCGGAGCACCCCGTCGTACCCATAATCGTACCGTTCCCGCCGGGCCGGCACGTCGACCCACTTGCCAAAACCGTCGCGCTGATCCGGCGGGCAAACCTCCAGAATCCGCCCGACCTTGGTCGAGATCACATAGTCCTCGCGCGGCTTGCCCCGCAGGAAGTGGTTGATCCGCGTCTCGGAAAGCCCCAGGCCATAAAGCGGCGCCGTATCGAAGTACCGCACCCCCGCCGCCCACGCCGCCTCGAGGATCGCTTGCGCCTCGGCTTCGGTTATCGCCTTGAAAAGATTGCCCAGAGGCGCTGCCCCGAACCCAAGCTCGGTGAACGAAAGCCCGCCGTTTCCCAGCCGATCCCACTGCCGTCTTGCCAGCATCCGCGCCTCCCCCGCTTTGCTGGCATGCTAGTATGACAAAGGCTTTCCGGCCATCCTCTTTCGCGCTAGCGTCCCGTCAGGGAGAGCAACATGACACGGTTCGAAACGGTCTTCGGGCGGGGGAAACCCGTTATCGCGATGGTCCATCTGGGCGCGCTGCCTGGCACGCCTTTGTACAATGCAGCGGGAGGGGTTGAGGCGATCCTCAGGGGCGCTTCTGCTGATCTCGACGCACTCCAGACGGCCGGGGTCGATGCGGTGATGTTCGGGAACGAAAACGACCGGCCCTATGAGCTGAAGGTTGATACAGCCTCGACCGCGACAATGGCCTATGTCATTGGCAGGCTTCGCGAAAAGATCACCGTGCCGTTCGGCGTCAACGTCCTGTGGGACCCGATGGCGACGATGGCTTTGGCGGCAGCGACAGGCGCCGCGTTCGTGCGGGAGATTTTCACCGGGACCTATGCCTCGGACATGGGCCTCTGGGCCCCCGATGCCGGAGCCGCCCGCCGCTATGCTGCGCGTCTTGGTGTGGGGAACGTTGCCACCCTCTACAACGTCTCCGCCGAGTTCGCGGGTTCCCTCGACCCCCGGCCGCTGCCTGACCGCGCCCGCAGCGCTGTCTTTTCGTCGATCCCCGACGCCGTCCTGGTCTCGGGCGCGATCACCGGGGAAGCCGCACGGATGGAGGACCTGGAGGCCGTGAAGCGCGTCCTGCCGAACACCCCCGTCCTCGCCAACACCGGCGTCAAGCATGCAACGGTGGCCGATGTCCTTAAGGTCGCCGATGGCTGCATCGTCGGCTCGGCCCTGAAGATCGGCGGCGACACCTGGGCGCCCGTCGACCCCGAGCGCGCGAAGGATTTCATGGACCACGTACGGGCGGCAAGGGGGCAGGCATGACGGTGGAGCGGGCCAAATTCCTTCGAAGGAATTTGCAAATCTTTTCAAAAAGATTTGGGCGCGGGAGAGGCCGATGATCCGCGAAACCCTCTATGAACTCATGCTCATCCCCGGACTTTCCGGCCACGAGACCCGGGTCGCCAAAGCCATCGCCGCCCATCTGGACCGCCGTGGCCTCTCCCATCGGTCCGACCGGCTGGGGAACCTGATCACGACGCTCCCCGGTGATCCCGCCCTCCCCTCGGTCATGATCTTCACCCACATGGACCAGCTGGGCTTCATCGTCCGCAAGGTGGAACCCACCGGCCTCATCCGCCTCGAACGCCTGGGCGGCGTCCCCGAACGCGCGCTCCCGGCTCAAGCCGTGGTCCTTTGCACTGACCAGGGCGATATCCCCGGTGTCATCGCCAACAAGTCGCACCATGCCACCACGCCCGAGGAGAAGTACAAGGTCCTGCCCTACACCGACCTCTATGTCGACGCAGGCTTCGCTTCGGCTGAGGAAGCCCTGGCGGCGGGCGTCAAGATCGGCACCCCCGTCACCTATGCCCCCCGCGTAATCCCTCTCCACGGCACCCGCCTTGCCGGCACTTCCATCGACGACCGCGCGGGCTGCGCTGTCCTCCTCGCCCTCGCTGCCGCCCGGAAGGACCGCAAAGGCCCAACCCTCCACCTCGTCTGGTCCGTGCAGGAGGAGTTCAACCTCCGAGGCGTCCTCCCTGCCGCGACCGCGCTTCAACCCGACATCGCGCTGCAGATCGACCTCCTCCTCGCCTGCGACACCCCCGACATGGCCGTCCGGGGCGACGTCGCCCTCGGCCAGGGTCCCGGCATCAGCCTTTACTCCTTCCACGGCAGAGGCACGCTCAACGGCGTCATCCCGCATCCGGCACTGGTCACACTGGCCGAAGACGCCGCCACCGCCGCAGGCCTGAACCTGCAACGCTCGGCCCACACCGGCGCCCTGACCGACCTCTCCTACATCCAGTTCATGGGGCCGGAGGGCGTCGCCTGCCTCGATGTCGGATTTCCCATGCGCTACTCGCATTCGGCGCTGGAGGTGGTGGATACCCAAGACCTCGACCAGCTGGCGACTCTCCTCAACACCATGCTCGACCGCATCACCCCGGACCTTGCGCTGACCCGCAACCCATGACCCACACGCTTGGCATCGACATCGGCACGTTTGAGACGAAAGGCGTCCTCGTCGCCCATGACGGCACGATCACCGCCACCGCGACCCGCCCGCACAAGATGCTGGTCCCCCGCCCCGGTTGGGCCGAACACCGGGCCGAGGAAGACTGGTGGGGCGATTTTGTCCATGTGACGAAGGCGCTGCTGGCCCAGTCTGGGATCGACCCGCGCGACATCAAGGCAGTGGCCGCCAGCGCCATCGGCCCCTGCATGCTGCCGGTGGACAGCGCAGGCAAACCCCTGATGAACGGAGTCCTTTACGGCGTCGACACCCGCGCCACGGCCCAGATCGCAGCACTTAACGCGGCCATCGGCGAGGACGTGATCCTTGAACGCTGCGGCAATGCGCTGACCTCGCAGTCCGTGGGACCGAAGATCCTGTGGCTGAAGGAAACCCACCCCGACCTTTTCGCCCACACGGCCAAGGTCCTGACCTCGACCAGCTACCTCACCTGGAAGCTGACCGGCGAGTATGTCATCGACCACTACACCGCCGCGAACTTCTCGCCGCTTTACGATGTGACCCGGCAAGACTGGACCGCCGACCTCGCCGACATCCTGCCGCTTGGCCGCCTTCCCCGCCTGATGTGGTCGACCGGCATCGCTGGTCAGATCACCACCGCAGCGGCCAGCGAAACCGGCCTTGCCGAGGGGACCCCCGTTACCTGCGGCACGATCGACGCGGCGGCGGAAGCCGTGTCGGTGGGTGTCGCACGTCCGGGTGAGATGATGCTGATGTACGGCTCGACCATCTTCATCATCCAGGTCACCGCCAACCCCGTCCGCGACCCGCGCCTTTGGTACGCGCCCTGGCTTTTCCCCGGTCAACACGCCTCGATGGCTGGGCTTGCCACCTCCGGCACGCTCACCCACTGGTTCCGCGACCAGCTGGCTCGTGACACCGACTTCGCCACCCTTGCCGCCGAGGCCGCCGGCAGCCCGAAGGGGGCCAAGGGCCTCCTCTGCCTGCCGTATTTCTCAGGCGAGCGGACCCCGATCCATGACCCCAATGCCAAGGGCAGCTTCTTCGGACTGGACCTGACCCACACCCGTGCCGACCTTTACCGGGCAGTGCTGGAAGGCATCGCCATGGGCACCGCGCATGTGTTCGAGACCTGCGCCGAGGTCGGGGCCAGCCCCGCGTTGGTGCGGGCTGTGGGCGGGGGGACGAAGAACGCGCTGTGGCTGCAGGCGACGTCCGACCTTTGCGGTGCCGTGCAAGAGGTCTGCGACAAGACCATCGGCGCGAGTTACGGCGATGCGTTCCTTGCGGCGCTGGCGATAGGGGCGGTCGCAGAGAGTGACATCGCGAAATGGAATCCGGTGGGGTCCAGGGTGATGCCAGAGCGGGTGACGGCCTACGAACGACAGTATCCGCTATGGAAGCAGCTTTACCGGCAAACGCGGGACATCGCGCACGCGTTGTCCGACGCGGACTAAAGGAACACCCGCTCGAACGTCCACCAGGCACCGACGGCAGCGATCATGCAAGAGGCCGGTATGGCGATTGCTGTGCGGTACCAGGACATCCTTCCGAAAGGCAGCGCGAGGACCAGGAACGCCACAGCGATCACCGCAAGTTGCCCGAATTCGACCCCAACGTTGAACGCGATCAGGCTGGTCAGGAAGCGCCCTTCTGGCAGGCCCACGTCGCTGAGGACCGAAGCAAAGCCCAGACCGTGCAGAAGGCCGAAGCCGAAGACCACGGCGACGCGCGTCCAGCCGACCTTGCCGCCGAAGATGTTCTCGACCGCGACATAGACGATCGAGGCGGCGATCAGCGGCTCGACTATGGCGGCAGGGATCGTCACGATCTTCAGCGTCGCCAGCGCCAGGGTCACCGTGTGGGCCAGGGTAAAGGCGGTGACCTGCCACAACAGGGGCCCGAACCGCAGCGAGAAGAAGAAGAGGCCGAGGACGAACAGGATATGGTCCAGCCCCTTCGGTATGATGTGTTCAAAACCCGAGATGACAAAGCGCACGACGACCGGCAGCACGCCTTCGACTGCGATGCCTTCCCGTGGCAGCGGCGCGCTTACTGCACCGCCCATCAGGAGGGCCGTGTAACCCCGCTCTCCGCCGTCGACCTGGCGCACCGCGAAGTCGCCGTAGGTGATGTCCCAGCCGAACTGCACCGGGGTGCCGTCATCGGGCAGGGCAGCCGTGATCCGAAGCTCGCTTTTCCGCGCAACCGACATGTCGTTTTCGTCCGGCACCATCACGCCGGTGATTTGCAGATCGAGGCGGGTCGTTCCGGCCAGAACAGTGATCTTGTCGGCGATCCCGGGCCAGGCCGCGCGTAGCGCCGCTTCCAGCTCGGCCGGGGATTGCGCCCGCAGGGCCATGTAGCGGCCAGCAAGCGGCGACTGGCGCGTGTCTGTGATTGTGGAAAGGTCCAGCCCGCCGAGGATCGGCTCCAGGGGTGCGCGCAGGGTGATTTCGACTGTTGCCTCACTGACCTCGATTTCGACAACGGCCGGGTCCATCGTATGGGCGCTGCCCGCGCCAGCGAGACCGAATGCCAGGATGGCAGACAGCCAGACGGTTCGGAACAGGATCAGAAGCGGCCTGATCGGCATGAGATGCTCCACTATTCCGTGCCGGATACTGCTCAACCCAAGCATTAATGTGGCAAATTTGGTGTGAGTTTTGGCCGTGCCAGCATGATCAGCGGCCGGTCTCCCGAATTGCTACGGCCAGCGCTCAGGCGGATGGCAAGAGACCGGCATGTCAGTCTTGGCGGGCGGTGCCACCCACGCCTGGTCACAGCTCGGGAAGGTCGATGACGCCCTTCTTCAGGATGAAGCAGCCATAGGGGCCGCTGTCAGCGGTGCGGATGATGGCAAAGCTTTGCTTGGCGGCCGCATAGAAGGCGAAGCGTTCGAGGGCCTGCATGCCGACCGGGCGGCCCTCGGCGCTGTCGGCGACGGCCTGCATCCGGGCGAAGACCGGCTGTTCGGCCGTCGGGTCGCCCACGACCTGCATGCGGGTGATCGGGGCCGGGACGAAGGTGTCGAGCGGCATGAGGCTCAGGATCGCCCGCGCGGCGGTGGGGATGTCGCAGCCGGACATGCCGATGAGCTGGCCGTAGGTCGTCTCTGCCGCGATGCTGGCCGCGGGGTGGTTCACGTCGCAGATCACGAGGTCGTCGCCATGGCCCATCAGCATGAGGACATGGACGATCTCGGCCGACAGGCGCTGGTCGATCCCTTTCAGCATCCGGTCCCCTCTTTAGGTGTCCCACGGTGGGACAACGTGCAGTATCAAACAAGATCAATGGGTTAGAATCTCGTTTACCCCGCCTTAACCAATCACTTCACCGACCCCGCGGTCATGCCCTTGATGATGAACCGCTCCAACGCCACGCCGATCACGATCAGGGGCAGGATCGCCGCGAAGGACAGGGCCGCCATCGACCACCAGCTGATCCCCTGGCTGCCAGTCTGGCTGGCCACCATCACCGGTAGCGTGTTCGAGTAGGTCGAGGTCAGCAGGGCCGCGAAGAAGTATTCGTTCCAGGTCAGCACGAGGCTGAGAATGAAGGCCGCGACCATGCCCGGCAATGCGATGGGCAGGATGATCGTGAAGAAGGCCCCCCAGATCCCCAGACCATCGACCATCGCGGCCTCTTCCAGCTCGGTCGGGATGGAGGAGAACTGGTCCTTCATGATCCAGATCACGATGGGAAGAACGGTGAGGGTATAAAGGAGGATCAGCCCGATCCGGGTGTCGAGAAGCGCAAGCTCCTTGTAAAGCACGAGGAACGGCAGGGCGAGCACGACCGGCGGCAGGATCAGCTGGCTGAGAAAGAAGAACGAGATGTCGTCGTTCTTCATCCAGGCCCATTTGTAGCTGAAGCGCGACAGGCCGTAGGCCGCAAGGCTGCCCAGGATCACCGCCAGCGTCGAAGAGGTTAGCGCGATGATCGCCGAATTGCCGAAGCGCTTCAGGAACTCGGCCCGGACGGTGCTTTCCTGTCCCAGCGTCTGCGGCGATAGCCCGATCGCCTCCCACCCCTTCCACCTTGGCGCGAAGTCGACCCAGGGGATCATGTTGCCCTTCATCACGTCGGGCGCCATCTTGAAGCTTGTGGTCAGCGTCCAGTAGATCGGGAACAGGCAGATGATCGCCCAAAGGATCAGCGCGCCGTAGATGGCGATGCGGCTTGTCCACCAGGCGGCGCGGTGGTTCCGGTCGGTGTCGCTGTCGCGGAAGACCTGAGCCGTCATGTCCGCGGCCTTGCGTAGCGGGCGGCCCACTTCATGAGGATGGTCATGAAGATCACGATGATGACCAGGTAGACCATCGCCAGCATGGTCCCGTAACCGACGTTCGATCGCTCCCGATACTCACGGAAGATGAAGCTTGTGACCGTGTCCGTGGCACCCCCCGGCCCGCCGGAGGTCACGTTGATCACGATGTCAGCCAGCTTCAGCTTGAAGATGATCCGGATCAGGATTGCTGTGACCGAGATCGGCAGCATCAGCGGGAAGGTCACCTCCCAGAAGGCTTTCCAGCCCTTCGCGCCGTCGACCTTCGCGGCCTCGGTCAGCTCTTTCGGAATGGCCTGGAGGCCCGCGAGGAGCATGATCATCATGAAGGGGATGAAGGTCCAGGCGTCCAGGAGCATGATCGTCACCTTGGCCGCCCAGGGGCTTTCGAAGAACGAAGGGTTGTCGACCCCGAGCGCGCGGGCCAGCCGCGAGATCGGGCCGAAGCGGGCCTCGAGCATCGACTTGCCGATCATCCAGCTGACGGCCACGGGCGACAGCATCAACGGCAGAAGGAAAGCCACCCGGAAGAATTTCCGCGCCCTTATCTGGGCGTTGAGAAGAAGGGCGAGGCCGAAAGCGATGGCATATTCGACGACGATCGCAAGCACATACCAGACCATGTTCCCCATGGCATTCCAGTAGAACGGGTCGTGCCACATCTGCACCAGGTTCGCGACCCCGTTGAACTGACGTCCGTCGGGGCTGGAGAGGTTCCAGTCGGAAAAGGCGATGAGAAGACCGAAGAGAAGCGGAAAGACGGTCAGCGAGACGACGAAGAGCGCGGCCGGAAGCACGAAGAGCGTGCGTTTGCCCTGCTCGCCCCGCATCACGACCTGCGCCCAGCAGAGCGCGGTGGCCCACAGGCAGTAGGCATAGAGCGTGGGCCGCCAGGTGGTGAACCCGAAGTCGCGCCACCCAAGGCTTTGGGCGGTCTGCGCCAGTGCCACGACCGCAAGGATCGCAGCGGAACCCCAGATGAGCACCTGCCCGAACCGTTTTCGGCCTTCGGAGATGTCGTCGTTGGTGACGATGTGGAGGTGCTCGCCGCTGCTCATGCTAACATGTTAGCGGGCTTTCGATGGCCGAGGAAGGAGAGAATCGAAGGATCTGAGAGGTCTTTGTGGATCAGGAAGGCGTGGGGAGTTTGGCTTCGATGAGCCCGCATATGGTGTCGGCGTAGTGGTCGATCTGAAGCTTGGTATTGGCGAAGGCGGCCAATCGGCGCCCGACCTCTTCCCGACGGATAGGGATGGTTGCAAAAGCAATCAACCGGTCAGCTAGAGCCTCGATATCAAGGTAGGGTGCGACGCAAGCTTCAGCCACCTCGGCATCTCTCAGAAGCTCGGCCATGCCGGTCGTCCGGTCAAAGCAAAGAACAGGGAGGCCCTTCGCCATCGCATCGATTCCGACGTTGGGCAGCGGGTCGAGCCGACTTGGCAGAAGGAACACATCCGCCGTTGCGTAAGCGGCCTCGATCGCTGATGTCGCCGGCAAGATCGCTATGTCGTCGGACACGCCGCTGCGCTCGATCTGATCCGCAAGATAGACGGTGTAGTCGTCGCCGGTCTTCAGCTTCAGGCTTCCCCCGATCCAGACGAACCGCCACGGCACATCGGGCGCGCGCGTCTTCAGACGGGCCAGGGTTGCTATGAAGAGATCGACGCCTTTTCGGTAGTTGATGGTTCCCGCACCAAGGACGACAAACGCGCGCTTGTCCCCCTCCGGACGCATGGCTGCCCGAACCGCCGCTTCCGCGCCTTTGGCTTCGGTCGCACCCCCATCCGGCACGACGCATTTGCCTTGCGGGATCACGACGACGTCGGCATCCGGGCCGAACCCGATGCGCCGGGCGGCGTCGTCCCGCGTAAGAGCTGAAGAGAACACAAGAAGCCGGGCGGCATCGAACAAGTGCCGAATGCGGTCGTGGCTTAGAAGATAAGCAACGAACTCGTGCACGAGGGCGACAATCGGCACACCGGCGGCAGATAGTGGGCGGGCGACGCGATGGGATTCCGCGCTGTTGACCAGCGCGAAGCGGAAGTCATAAAGGTCCGTCAGTGCTGCGATGGCCGCAGGCGCCCGCAGAGGCTTTGGCACGAAGCGGCGGGCGACGTGGACCGAAATGGCGCCCTGGCAGAAAGCCTCGACCAAGGTCCCGCCGCGGAGACAGAGAACGACGACGTTGTACCGTTCCGACAGCTGCGCGACGAGGTTCTGGGCGACGATTGGCGCACCGGTTCGGCTGCCCTCATGTGAAACGACGAGAACGTTCGGGCGCTGCGCCGCATAGGACTTTTGGCCGGGCAACTGCCGGGTGGCGAGGCGAGCGAGCAAAGCGGCAATCGGACGGGGCAGGCGGCGGCTTGCCGCTCGGTCGGTCGGACGTTGCACCGTTTTGGTGCCGTCCGATGCGCCCGAGGGGTTGGGGTGCGGCTGTGTGCCGATTTGCATGTCGCCAGATGCCCGATTCAAGGATGAGCGGTTTTGATGCCGGAAGACCGGTTCGGGCCTTTTATCAGGCAGAGGCTTTGAGCGACAGTACTTCTGGCCGGTTGGCGGGCAGCTGCCCAGACCCGGCATTGGCTGCAAAGGCGCGCTAGCTCTATATGAAAGCGCCCGGGGGTGACCCCGGGCGCCCGTCGGTTTTCCGGGCGGAAGCCGGGCTACATGCCCAGCGACGCCTTGTAGAGCGCGATCTGGCTGTCACGGCCGATCTGGTCGGTGATCTTCTCCCATGCGGCGGCGATGGCGTCTGCCGTCTCTTGCGCCGACGCGTACTGACCGGCAAAGCCCTTCGCCAGTTCGTCCTCGGCGACCGAGTAGTACTGGAAAATGCCGGGGATCCGGGGTTCGATCGCGGCGTTCGGGTGGTTGTAGCTGTCGCGGTTGGAACCGAGATAGTCTTCGATGAAGGCCCGGTCGTAGCCCGCTGCTTCCCACTCCTCGAAGACGAAGTGCGAGTTGCGGTAGGGCTGGAAGCCTGACGGATAGGCCGCCGTCCAGAGCGAGATGTCCTTGCCGCCAAGATGCGCTGCGGCCGACCAGGCGGCCTTGCGCTTCTTCTCGTCGGCAGAGACGCGGTTCGTGACGTAGATGCCCCAGCCAAGATAGGCGAGGTTCGGGGCGAAGTTCTCGGTCTCTTCCCAGGCAGAGGTCTTGGAGTTGTAGACCCTCTTGGCGCCGGGGTTGATGTCGAAGCCCACGACATCGCCCACCACCGAAGTGTCCGAGGTGCGCGCGCTGGAGCCCACGTCGCCCCACCAGGTCAGGGCAGCACCGGTGCCGGCCAGGAACTGGCTGAAAGCGGTGGTGCCGGGGTCGGCGTTGATCTGGTCGGCGGGATAGGCGTCGGCCTTGATCAGATCCATCACGTCCTGGATCGCCTGCACCCAGGCGGGGTTGTTGACGCGGGGCTTCATGGTGTCGGGGTCGAACAGCCAGGCCGGGTCATCTGGATGCTTGGCATAGGCCGAGGCGCGGTCTTCCAGGAAGTAGAAGCCGAACCCGCCCCAGCCCTTAAGCGGGTCCAGGAAGCCGTGGGCGGGAAGACCGGTCAGCGGGTCGGTCTGGCCCTTGACCGCGATCGACATGGCGTTGACGTCTTCCCAGTGCCTCGGCATCTCGGCCCCGCCGATGGCGCCTTCGCCGAAATAGTCCTTGCGGTAGGCCAGCGTGTGGCAGTCGCCGTCGATGGTGATCCGGTAGGTCTTGCCATCCCAGGTCCCGACAGGGGGCTTGAGGTAGGCCACGAGGTCGTCGGCCTCGATCTGGGCGGCCACCCAGTCGGGCATCGGATCGAGAAGGCCCTTGCCTGCGGTATCACCCTCGAACGGAGCGCCCATCTCGATGATGTCGAAGTCAACGGTGCCGGTGGCGATGGCCTGCTGAAGCCGCGGGTTGTAGTCGGCCTGGGCAAGGTCGATCCAGTTGATCTTGGCCCCGGTGTAGGCCTCCCAGGATTTCAGGAAACCGCGGAACAGAAGGTTGTGCAGGTTCTGGTTGTTCAGCCCCATGAACGTCAGCTCGACCCCGGCGAATTCGCCTTCGGTCACGTTCGCCTTGGTCGGGCCAAGGCAAAGCTCGCCGACCTTCTGCCAGTCGGCATCGGTGGGCGACCCCATGCCGACGCCGGGAATCTTCAGGATTTCAGCGCGGATGTTGTCCTGCGCCGAGGCGATGCGGGCGGTCATCGGCACAGCCGCCATCGCCCCCAGGGCGGTTGCGCCCTGAAGCATCCGGCGGCGGCTTATCCGCGCGGTGAGCGCGTTGTAGTGTTCGACCTTCAAGTTCAGTCCTCCCTTTGGCAGCCCCTTCCAGCGACCTGCGCCCGGGGCGTTTCAGTGTTGCAACGGTTGCGTCCGGAAATCTGATCACGCCGCGCCCAAGACGGGCGGCAGCTGGGCCCCGGGGCCTCCCCTCCCCAAGCGGCAGCCTACCCCTACGTCAGCTTGGCAGGGGGGCGGGGGGCCTGTCAAGATTCTAACATGTTAGTATGATCAGCCGATGGACAGGCCCCTGCCCGGACGCTAGCCTTGGCGCTGTTGTGGGAAGAGGGGCGCGTTCATGGCGGAAGTGACGATCCGCGATCTGAAGAAGGCTTACGGCGCGGTTCAGGTCGTCCATGGCATTGACCTCGACATCGCGGATGGTGAGTTCGTGGTGCTGGTCGGCCCGTCGGGCTGCGGCAAGTCCACGCTTTTGCGGATGATCGCCGGGCTTGAGGAGGTCACAAGCGGGGACATCTTCATCGGTGCGCGGCGGGTGAACAACCTGGCGCCGTCCGAGCGCGACATAGCAATGGTGTTCCAGAACTATGCGCTTTACCCCCACAAGACGGTGGGCGCGAACATGGGATTTGCCCTGAAGATGCGCGGGATGGACAAGAACGCGATTGCCGAAAAGGTCAAACGCGCGGCGGAGATCCTTGGGCTGACCAACTATCTTGACCGGTACCCTCGCGCCTTGTCAGGCGGGCAGCGGCAGCGCGTGGCCATGGGCCGCGCTATCGTCCGCGACCCGCAGGTGTTTCTGTTCGACGAGCCGCTTTCAAACCTTGATGCAAAGCTTCGCGTGCAGATGCGGATCGAGATCGGCGAATTGCACCAGCGGCTGAAGACGACCACCGTCTATGTGACGCATGACCAGATCGAGGCGATGACGATGGCCGACAAGATCGTGGTCATGCAGGGTGGTCGGATCGAGCAGATGGGCGAGCCGCTGGAGCTTTATGACCGCCCGGTGAACACTTTCGTCGCGGGCTTCATCGGCAGCCCGGCGATGAACATGATGTCAGGTGTCGTGAAGGGCGGTTCGGTGGTGCTGGACGATGGCACGCGGCTGCCTCTGCCCCCAGGCCTTAGCGTCGCCGAGGGGCGCGAGGTGACCTATGGAATCCGGCCTGAGCACCTTTCGGCGGGGTCGTCGGGGATTTCGGGCGCAGTTGCGGTGGTGGAACCGACGGGGTCGGAAACCCATGTCGTCCTTCGCTCGGGCGATCGGGATGTGGTCGCGATGTTCCGGGACCGGGTGGCCTTCAAGCCGGGGGATGAACTGACTTTTGCGCCGGATGCTGGCAAGGTGCATCTTTTCGACAGGGCCTCGGGCGTGCGGCTTTCGTGACGGGCGGCGGAGCGGGGGCCAGCCCCCGCGCCCCCGGGATATTTGTACAAAGATGAAAGGGATGGGGAGGGCTTTGGGATGCTGAAGGGGATCGACAACCGGCTGAACGCCGAGGTTTTGGCCTGTCTTCGGGCCATGGGGCACGGTGATATGCTGATCGTGGCGGATACGAACTTTCCGTCTGACAGCGTGGCGCGGGCGACGGTGACGGGCAAGCTTCTGCGGATGGAGAACCTGACTTCGGCCGAGGCGGTCAATGCGATCCTGTCCGTTCTGCCGCTGGACACGTTCGTCGATGACTTCGCCGGGCGGATGGAGGTGGTGGGCAAACCGAAGGAAATCCCGCCGGTCCAGAAGGAGGTGCAGGCCGAGATTGACCGGGCCGAGGGGAAGCCGCGGAAGATGGTCAGGATCGAGCGCTTTGCCTTCTACGATATGGCCCGGAAATCCTATGCGGTGATCCAGACCGGCGAGCGTCGGTTCTACGGCTGCTTCATGTTCCGCAAAGGGGTGATCCCGCCCGAGAGTTAGGTTCTCTGGCGGACGAGGCCGTTGGGACGGGCACGGTGCCCAGGAAGGGCTGGCCCATATTTTTCAAAGGGTTATGCCGTGCCCGGTAAGGCTTCGTTAAGGGATGACGGGCCAAGGGGGTCATACTTGGCTCTGCAACGTCGTCCGGCTGAAATTCAGTCGAAAGACCTGCTCACTCTGCCGCCTCTGCCCTGAGCTGGGGCGGTTCGGGCAGAGCTACCGGCACCGGGCGACCGATCAGCCGGTCCATCTGCTTGGCGACGCGGGTCAGATGGGCCCGGCGGCTTTCCGCAGTAGAGCTGTCCATCAGATAGTGCGCCGCAAATGCGCGGCGGTGGCGCATGGTCATGAGGAGGCCGACCCCGCGCCGCAGCGTGCGCCGACCTGGTGCGCCGACCAGGAACGTCAGCCAACGGCTGGCGCCGCAGGTGGTGAACACGCCGAGCCGCTGGATATGGCGCAGACCGGGGCGGATGGTCCGGTTTGCGCCGTCGGGCATGAGGAACGCAACGTCGGGCAGGAGCACGCGGTCGAGCCAGCCCTTGAGCATTGCGGGCAGGCCGTACCACCAGGTGGGATAGACGAAGATCAGCGTGTCGCACCAGCGGATGTCTTCGACTTCGCGGATCACGGGCGCGCAATTGCCGGGGCAGTCGAGATAGCCTTCCCATTCGGCCTGGGTCAGGATCGGGTTGAAACCATCGGCGTAAAGGTCGTGGACCCGGACCTCGGCTCCCGCCGCGCCAAGCTTGGCCAGCACAAGATCACGGACGGCGGCGGTAAAGCTTTTGGGCGAGGGGTGGCAATAGACGACCAGAGCCCGCATCAGAAATGCTCCATCTTCGATCGCACGCGGGCAAGATAGTCCGCGCGCCTGGCCGCATCTGCGCGATTCATGTCGTAGAGGGCCATGTAGAGAAACTTATCCGGTTGGCAGGCGTGGCGAAAGGCACGAGAAACGACACGGCGGGGCGGATCGCCTGCCAGAAAGGCGCGGAGGCGATCGGCGCCGTAGGTCGTGACGCTGGCGAGCTTGCGGATGTGGGTCATCGCGGGCTTCACCTTGCCATTGTCCAGCCGGAAGCTGATGCCGGGCAGGAAGACGCGGTCGGTGTAGCCCTTCAGGATCGCGGGGAAGCCGAAGTTCCAGACCGGGTGGACAAAGATCAGCGCTTCAGCGGCGCGGAGGCGGTCGACGTGGGTTTGCACTGGTCGGGTGTTGCTGGTCAGGTCGTGATAACCGCGCCGCTCTTCGGCGCTCATCACCGGGTCGAATTTCTCGGCATAGAGGTCGCAAAGGTCGACCTTCCACCCGCGGGTCGAAAGCGTGCCGGTTACGGTATCGCGAAGTGCTGCAGCGAAGCTGTCGTTGCAAGGGTGGGCATAGATGACGAGCGCCCGGGTCATGGCCTGCTACTCCGCCGCCTGCATGTCCTGGTAGGTGTACATGCGGGTGTAGTCCCAATCGGGGGCATCCCAGGCGATCATCTTGCCGGGGTTGAGGATGCCTTTCGGATCGGCCTGGCGCTTGAAGGCAAGCTGGGTCGCGTCGGTCGACTGGCGGCCACCTTCCTCAAGCGTGTAGCGGTGGGGGTTGAAGACATGGCAGCCCATTGCTTCGTGCTGGTGGATGATCTCGTCCAGCCGCGCCTCGGTGGTGAACTTGACCAGCGTCAGGCCAGCGAAGGCCATCTTGCCGTCGACCCGCATGGCTTCGAGATGCTGGATCACCTCACCGGGGAAGGCTGCCCGAATAGCGGCGACCTTTTCTTCGTAGACGCCGGGGGCGTAGAGCACCTGGAGGTAGGTGATCGACGGGTCCACCTTCAGCGCGCGCAGGGTGGTGTGGTTCCAGCCGTATTCGAAGACAGGACCCGGTTCTTTTGGCCACTCGGTCTCGTCGCTGCGGAAGATCACCGATGCGCCGGGGTAGCGGGCGAGGAAGGTGAGGAAGCCGTCCATCGACTGGGGCGCGATCATGAGGCCGAGGAGGTTGTCGGTTTCCGCGACGTGGGGTGCTACACGCTGGAAATAGGCCTTGGCCGTCGGGGCTTCGTAGACCGAGATCAGCTTTTTCAGGATGCCGTCCTGATGGCCCAGATCGCCCGCAATTCTGACAGAGGTCGCGAAATCGGGGTGGGTCACGAAAATGTCGACCCAGTCGTAGCTGGGGGCGAGTGGCATTTCGACTTCGGTGATGATCCCGTTGGTCCCGTAGGCGTGGCTGACGCGATGCAGTTCCTCGCCGGTGAACTCATGCACCTGCGGTTCAGCCTCGGCGGTGACGACGCGCAGACGCAGGATGTTGCCCAGATCGCGCAGGACGCCCCATGTGCAGGAACCGATGCCGCCCGAGCCGCCCGAGATGAAGCCGCCAATGGTCGCGGTCGAATAGGTGGACGGATGCATCCGCAGCTCCTGCCCCGAATGCGCGCGGGTTGCGGCGTCGAGGTCCTTGATCAGGCAGCCCGGCTCGGCCACCACCCGACCCGGGTGGATCGCCTTGACGGCGGCCATGTTCTTCATGTGCAGAATGATGCCGCCCCGCATCGGCATCGCCTGGCCGTAGTTGCCGGTGCCTGCACCACGGACCGTCACCGGGACGCCGTGAGCATGGGCCTGGCGCAACACTTCGATCACCTCGGCTTCGGACTTTGGCGCCACGACGAAATCGGCGGTCAGATGGTCCATCCGCGCTTTGAGTACCGGCGAGTACCAGAAGAAATCGCGGCTTTTGGCGCGGACCGATACCGGGTTTTCGTCGATCTCCAGATGGCCTAGGGCGGATTTCAGGGCGGTCACGCTCATGCGGTCCTCATCAGGTCGTCTAGTTCGGCATAGTCGGGCAAGGTCCGGTCGATCTGCAGGCCGTCGCGCAGGACGATGCGGTCGGACTGCGGGCGGCTGAAGAGCTCGTTCCAGGTTCGGGCCTTGAAGATCACCAGATCGGCGGGCGCGCCGGGTGCCAGTGCCGGGGCGTCGAACCCTGTGGCGCGGGCGGGGTTCGCCAAGACGGTCTGGCACCAGTCATGGCCGGTGTGGTCGAGGTGCCCGATCCGCGTCGCCTCGCGCAGGACTTCGATCATGTCGAGATCGCCATAGGCGTAGAACGGATCGCGCGTGTTGTCCGAGGCGAAGCTGACGTTGATCCCGCGCGCCTTCATCTCGTGGATGAGAGTGATCCCCCGCATCCGGGGCGTGCGATTGGGGTGGCGGTCCTGGAGGTAAAGGTTGCACATCGGCAGGCTGACCACATGGAGACCCGCCTGGGCGACGAGGTCGAGGGTGCGCATTGCGTCGGCCTCGGGCATCGCGCTGACTGAACAGCAGTGGCCGACTGTGACGGGGCGGTCATAGCCGGTGTCGATCACGGCTTGAGCAATGGCGGCGAGGGTGTTGGCGCTGGTATCCAGCGTCTCATCGACGTGGAAGTCTGCATCCAGCCCGCGGGCCGACGCCATGGCCAGGAAATCCCGCACCCTTTGGGTGATGTCGGGCAGAACCCAGGTGACCATGCCCAGGACGCCGCGATGTTCGGCCACTATATCGGCGGTCCGGGCAAAGGGCCCATCGGTCGAGAACTTGTCGGCGCCGACCAGGCAGACGGCTTGCAGGTCGATCCGCCCCTCCCAGGCGGCACGCATGTCCGAGAAGACGGGCCAGGATATGGCGTCCTGCGGCGGGGTGCTGTCGAGATGGGTGCGGATCGCGCGGGTTCCGTGCGCGAAGGCCGAGCGGAGGGCAAAATCCATCCGCCGGGCCACATCCCCGGCCGACCAGCGCGCCTGACTGTCGGCGATCACCGTGCTGAGCGCCCCGGCAAACGTGCCGTCGGGATTGGGGCTGCGGCTCCAGATGTGGCCCTTGTCGAGGTGCGTGTGCATGTCGATGAAGGCGGGGAGCAGCATCGCCCCCTTCATGTCGATGGCCAGAGGCTGCGGCCCCGTGATCTGTCCGCCGTCGAGCGACAGTTCCGTTCGGATCAGATCGCCCGGCAGGCCCAGCAGGCAGGCTGGCACAGTGACGTTCTGCAGCGTCACCGGACCATGGGGAAGGTGCTGGAAATCGATCATGTCTCGCGGCTCACCGCGCTTTCGTGCCACTTGCGCAGCAAGAACCACGACACGAACGAGGTCAGAGCAAAGATCGCAACGCCTACGACGGCGATCAGGATCAGCGCCGCGAACATCCGCGGGTAATTGTAGCGGTAGCTTGCTTCGAGGATGCGGAACGCAAGGCCCGAGGCCGAGCCGGAGACGCCCGCGACATATTCCGCCACGATGGCTCCGATCAGCGCCAGCCCTCCGGCGATGCGAAGGCCGGTCAGGAAGAACGGCAGCGCAAAGGGAAGCTTGAGGTAGAAGAGCTTCTGCCACCAGGTCGCACCGTAGATCTGGTAGAGGTCGTTCAGGTTGTGATCGGTGGATTTGAGGCCGGTGGTGGTGTTCGCCAGAAGCGGGAAGAACGCCACGATCCAGGCGCAGATCAGGACGCGGGCGAGCGGGTCATGCACGTAGATGAAGATCAACGGTGCAATCGAGACGATGGGCGTGACCTGAAGCACGACGGCATAGGGCAGGAAAACCAGCTCGGCGAACCGGCTTTGGGTGAAGAGGATCGCGAGAAGCACGCTGCCGACGATGGAGATCGCCAGCGCAAGGACGGTAATCCGCAGCGTCACCAGAAGCGAGCCGAAGAGAAGTGCGCGGTCTTCAAGGAACTGCTCCCACACCGTGCCGGGGCGCGGGAAGATGCGTTCCCGGACCTCGCTGGAAGCGGAAAACATGTCCCAGGCGACGACGGTCAAGATGACCACGATCAGCGGCAAGAGCCACCGGGCGACGCTTTCGATCCGCCGGTTGCGGGCGCGACGGGCTTCCTCGGCGTCCCAGGCTGCTTCGCGGCTGGAGGTCTTCAGGCGGGGATCGACGACTGTCATGCGTGTTCCTCGATCGCTTGAAGCAGCGCGGCAGAGACCACCTGAGTATGGGCCGCATACTCGGCCGACGTTCGGAACGTGGCATCGCGGGGGTATGGCGCATCGACCGCCACTTCGGCTGAAACGCGGCCGGGACGGGCGGCCATCACGACAACGCGGTCAGCCAGGAATACGCTTTCAAACACCGAGTGGGTGATGAAGATCACCGTGCAGCCGATCTTGGCCTTCAGCGTCAGAAGGTCGATGTTCAGCTTCTGCCGGGTGATCTCGTCCAGCGCGGCGAAGGGTTCGTCCATCAGGATCAGGCGCGGGTTTGTAACCATGGCGCGGGCGATGGAGACGCGCATCTTCATGCCGCCCGAAAGCTCACGCGGGTAGCTGTCGGCGAATTTCTCCAGGCCTACGAGGGTAAGGATTTCGGCGATCCGGTCCTTCACGCTGTCATAGGATTGGCCGCGCAGACGAAAGGGAAGAAAGACGTTCCGGGCGACAGTGGCCCAGGGCATCAGCGTCGGTTCCTGGAAGACGACGCCAAGGTCGTCCTTGCCGCGACCGCCTTCCCAGAGGATGCGGCCCTGGGTGGGCTGCATGAGGCCCGCGATCAAACGCAGTGCCGTAGACTTCCCGCAGCCCGAGGGGCCGAGAAGCGAGATGAAGTCGCCCTCGTTCACCGTCAGGTTCATGTCGCGCAAGGCTGTTGTGGTGCCGCCAAAGACCTTGGCGATCCCTTGCATTTGCAGAACGCGGGGGCGTTCGGTCGGCGGGCGAAGTGTCATGTTGTATGGGGCGGGACCCGTCGGCCCCGCCCGCCTGGCCTTTACTCTGCGGGGCGCAGGTCGTTGCCGACGCCCTGGTTGACGAACTGGGTGGTGTAGGCGGCGCTCAGATCAAGGCCAGCGGGCACCACGCCGGCATCGACCATCTTGGCATAGAAGTCCTGCACCTTCGCATCGGTCATCGCACCGATCCCCATGGTCAGCGTGTCGCCTGAATCGACGATGCCGTTCGTCTTCATCGCCTCGATCGAATAGGCGATGGCCTCGTCGGTCATTTCGGGGTTGTCCTTCTTGATCAGCTCGATGGCGGCGGCGTTGTCGTTGTAAAGGAAGTTCGCCCAGCCCTTGATCGAGCCTTCAACGAAGCATTTCACCACTTCGGGCCGGTTGGCGATCGTTTCCGCCATCACCTCGACTGTGGTGGAATAGGCTGTGTAGCCCGCATCGGCGATGAGGAAGACGTCGGGTTTGAAGCCTGCCTCCTTCTCTACGAAATAGGGCTCGGAGGTCAGGTAGCCCTGCATGCCCCAAGTCTCGTTCGCGATCAGGGGGGCAGCCGAGAAGGTGTAGACCTCGCGCTGTTCGGGCTTGAAGCCATAGGCCTTCTGCATCCAGGCCCAGAAGGTCAGGACCCCGCCGTCCGAGATCAGGATCTTGTCGAGCTTTGTCAGGTCGGCGAAAGACGCGGCCTTGCCGGGATGGGTGATGATGACCTGAGGGTCCTTCTGGAAGGACGCCATGACGGCCACGACCGGCACGCCCTCCTGCACGGCTGCGATGGTATCAAGCGTCGAGCCGCCCATGTGGAAATCCATCTGCCCGGCCAAAAGCAAAGCGCGGTTGTTCACCTGCGGACCGCCGGGGACGATCGTCACGTCCAACCCGCAAGCCGCGTAGGTACCATCCGCGACAGACTGGTAGAAGCCACCGTGTTCAGCCTGTGCGACCCAGTTGGTCCCGAAGGTGACGGCGGCATTCTGAGCGGCGGCAGGAATTGCCCCGACGGCGACAATGGCTGTGGAAAGGAATAGACGCATGGGCGTGGGCATGAGATCGGCTCTCCTGTTGGTGTTTTGGGGCCCTATTGACCGGGCCTGCGCTCTAGTATGGGGCGATCCTTGCAGCCGACGAGGGGTCGGGCCAGCAAATCCGCCCAAGGCCGGAGGTGTGGGGCAAGCAGGCGCCTTTTGGATCGGCCAGATTGCACAAAAATTGTGCAAACATGGAACGCGAGGCTCAACGAGCTTGCCAAGCGGGGGGCCGGGACGCAGGATTTGGCTGCCAATACCTGAAGAAAGACCCGATGCGCGCCCTTTCGCCGTCCTCGATTCGACCGCCCTTCGCTGCCTATTCCCACGGCGTTGAAGTGGTGGCGGGCTTGCGGTGGGTGGCCACCTCGGGTCAGCTGGGCCTGGCCGCGGATGGCAGCCTGCCCGATGGTGCGCATGCCCAGGCCGCCCAGTGCTTTGCCAACTGTGCCGCGATCCTGGCCGAAGCGGGGATGGGGCCGGCGGATGTGGTCCGCATCAACGCCTTCGTCACCGACCGGAGCCATATGGCGGGCTACATGCAGGCGCGGGACGAATGGCTGGCTGGCGTCGCGCGGTTGCCGGCTTCCACCCTGGTGATCGTGTCCGGGTTCACCCGGCCGGAATTTCTGGTCGAGGTCGAGGTCACTGCAGCGGCGCCCTGAGCCGGTCAGGGGCTGTGCACCACGTCCTGATCGGTACACAGAAGCACCGGGATCACGGTACCCAATGCCTCGGCAAAGCGACGGTCCGTCTCGGCGAGCAGGGCTTTGGGCACCGCTTTCCAGGCGGCCCGGCTTTGCCAGCGGATGATAAGATGGATACGGTCAGGGCAGGCCGCCTCGCGCCAGACCTCTTTGCTGATGAAGCCGGGCTGTTGCGACAGAGCGGTGGTCCAGATGTCGTGATCGAGCGCAAGGAACCGATCCAGCAGCGTCGGCGGGACGGAGAATGTCAGCTGCTCGATAACCATGCTGTCGTGTTTCCCTGAAGGTTTGCGGTCTGAAGTAGCGTGTGATGTGTGCCTTGTGTGGAGGCTTTGGGTTGGGGTCGGGCGCTAAGCCTTTATCAGCGCATCGATGAACCGGGCAAACAGTTCCCCCTGCGAGCTGATCCCGAGCTTGGCGTAGATGTTGCGGCGGTGGATTCGTACGGTTCCAGACGAGATTCCAAGCATTTGGCAGATGGCTTCGGCAGAGTAGCCCTTCAGCGTGTATTCGACCACTTCACGCTCACGCGGGGTCAGGATCCCTTCGCCAAACCGCTGGAAGCTGCGCGCGATCTGGTGATCGAATGCGCCTGCGCCGCCCTTGCCCTGGGCCTCAAAACGTTTCGACAGGTCTGACCAATGACGGCCTGCCGCTGCCTCGACGACGGGCCAGGCGGTACGCAGCGAAGCAACCTCACGCGCGGAAAAGGCCTTGGCCGCCCGCATGAGCGACAGGACAACGGTGGTTTCAGGGCCTGCGCCGACAAAGAACCCTATCTCCTCGGCCAGGCCGGTCTGGACGTAGTAGCTGCGGAAGTATTCGCCCTGATAGAAGCGGTCGGGCGCCAGGTCCCGCATCCGGTAAAGGCCCTTGGCGACAGGTCGGGCCGCGCCCTGGTAGAACGGATCCAGCAGATAGGGTCCGGCCTGGTAGTCGGTCACGAAGATCGACCGTTTCTCGTGCGGGAAGTCGTCGTAAAGCGCAAGAGGCCGAGCCGCGCCGCGATAGCCGAAGACCACGGTGTAGTCATAGGGCGCGAGGGTCCGGAGGAATTCGGCCAGCCGCTGCGGTAGGTCTGCCGTGCCGATCGCCGCGATGATCCTGCCAATCTGTTCGAACTGCAGCTCTATGCTCATTCCACGGGCTTTCTGCCGATCTATGCATTTTGTGGTATATACAGATCGGTCCGGCGTTCCTACGCTTTCGGCATATTCAAGGCATATGCGCGGATACCAGCAAGGTGAGCAACCAGGCAGACGGTCCCATCGCGGAGCTGCGCGGCGCTTCAAAACGCTATGGCGCGGTTGTTGCGGCGCGCAGCATCAGCCTTGCGATCAGGCGCGGGGAGTTCCTGTCCTTCCTCGGCCCCTCGGGCTGCGGCAAGACGACCGCCCTTCGGATGCTGGCGGGTTTTGAGACCCCGACGGAAGGCGACGTCTTCCTGGACGGGCAGAAGGTGACCGATGTTCCACCTCACCGCCGCCCGGTGAACATGGTTTTTCAGCACTATGCGCTTTTCCCGCATCTGACGGTGGCGGAAAACATCTCGTTCGGCTTGCGCCAGCTGCGGCCAAGGCTGCCAACGGCGGAGATCAACGCCGCTGTGACCCGGACGCTGGAGACGGTCCGGCTTGCGGGTTTCGAGCGGCGGCGCATCTGGGAGATGTCGGGGGGCCAGCAGCAGCGTGTCGCACTGGCCCGTGCGATCGTGAACCAGCCGAAAGTGCTGCTTCTGGACGAACCCATGGCTGCGCTGGACAAGAAGCTGCGCCACGACATGCAGATCGAACTTCAGACCCTGCAGCGCCAGCTTGGGATCACGTTCATCCTCGTCACGCATGATCAGGAAGAGGCGCTGTCGATGTCCGATCGCATCTGCATCATGCGCGATGGCCAGATCGTCCAGACGGGCAGCCCGCGAGAGCTTTATGATCGACCAAACAGTCGGTATGTCGCGGATTTCGTGGGGAAGTCGAACTTCTTTGAAGGGCGGGTCGATAGCTTGGAGGGGACGACGGCGCGGCTGACCGGCCCCGGCGGCATCACCTTCGTCGGCCATGCCGGAGATGGCCTGACGGCCGGCCAGACGGCGGTAGCAAGCCTCCGCCCCGAGCAGATCAGCCTGACGCGCGATGCGGGCGGTCTGCCGGTCACCATCGTCAACCGCATCTTTCTGGGCGAGCTGACCGAGTATCTGGTCCGCCACCCTGATCTTGGCCCTTTCCTGATTGTGTGCTCGCGGCAGACGGGGGCCGAAGTTACCGACTTTGAACCCGGGGACACGGCCTTCGTGCGGTGGCGCGATGGCGCGGCCCTGATCCTGAAGAACGACTGAAAACCAACGGGGAGAAAGACCATGACAGACCGGAAGGACTTCATCTCGGCCAAGGATTTCATGGCCGAGCTTTATCGCTACAAAAAGGGCTCGGTCACGCGGCGGCACTTTCTGGGCGTGACGGGCCTTGGCGCCGCGACCGCCGTTATGGGCACAGCGATTCCGGGGCTGCGGTCAGCCGCCTGGGCGCAGGGCAGCATCGGCGATCGCGTGGCACTGGCGACCTGGCCCAACTACCACGACCCTGCCAACTTCGAGGCCTTCACCGCGGCCACCGGTGCGGCGGTGGATGTGAACGTCTTCGGCTCGAACGAGGAAATGCTCGCCAAGCTGCAGGCGGGCGGTTCGGGCTGGGATGTGTTCGTGCCGACGAACTACACCATCACCACCTATGTGGGCGAGGATCTGATCGAAGCGCTGGATCTGTCGAAGATCCCGAACTACGACGCCTCGGCCTTCGACGCCCGCTTTGCCGGGCCTGGCACGGTGGATGGCAAGACCTACGCCGTGTCCAAGAACTGGGGCACGACCGGCTTTGCGGTGAACACTGCGCAGCTGGGTGATGCGCCGAAGCCCACCTCGTGGAAAGAGTTCTGGGACCTGACGATGGCCGGGTTCAGCGGCCGGACGATGGTGCATGACTATCAGCTGACCACCATCGGCAACGCGCTGAAATACTTCGGCTACTCCTTCAACTCCATCGACCCGAAAGAGCTGGCGGATGCCGAGAAACTGCTGATCGACGCGAAGCCGCACCTTTTCGCGATCTCGTCGGACTATCAGCCCTCGATGCGGTCGGCCGACGCCTGGATGACGATCTGCTGGACGGGCGATGGCAAGCAGATGAACCGCGACATGCCCGAGATCGAGTATATGCTTGGCAAGGAAGGCGGCGAGCTTTGGTCGGACTTCTACGCGATCCCCAAGGGTGCGCCGCATCTGGACGCGGCCTATGCGCTGATCAACTACCTTCTCGACCCGACGGTGAACAGCAAAGAGGCGCTCTTCCACGGCTATCCTACCGCGGACGCGAGGGTGAACGCCCTTCTGCCGCCCGAGGTTCTGGCTGACCCGATCCTTTACCCGGCGAAGGAGCTGCTGGATGCGCTGGAGTTCGGCGCAGCGGTGACGCTGACCGATCCCAACCGCGCCGAACTGATGGCCCGCTTCAAGTCGGCCTGAGGACATGAGCCCAAGGCTGAGGACGACCCTTCTGCTGGCGCCAGCCGGGCTGTGGCTTCTTGCCATGCTCGTGCTGCCGCTGGTCGTCGTGGTGGTCTTCAGCTTTGGCGAACGGGCGGCGGCGGGGGGTTATTCCGCCGCCTTCACCTTCGAGAACTTCGCCAATCTTGGCAGCCGCTGGGCGGCGTTCCAGAACACGCTTGTGCTGGCCCCCACAGGCACGATCCTTTGCCTGCTGATCGCCTATCCGCTGGCCTACTACCTGGCCATCAAGGTCGACCCGAAATGGCGGACGCTGCTCTTGATCCTTGTCATCGTGCCGTTCTGGACGTCGATCCTGATCCGCTCTTATGCCTGGATCTACCTGCTGGGTGGCCAGGGGATCCCGAAGCTGATCGACGCTTTCGGCCTTGGCAATCCACGGCTGATCAACACTCCCTTCGCGGTGCTGATCGGCATCGTCTACAGCTACCTGCCGCTGATGGTCTTTCCGATCTATGTAAGCCTGGAACGGCTGGACCGGCGACTGCTGGAGGCCGCCTCTGATCTTGGCAGCCCACCCTGGCGCAGCTTCCTCCAGGTGACTTTGCCCCTTTCGATGCCGGGTGTGGCAACCGGCTGCATGCTGGTCTTCATCCTGCTGATGGGCGAGTTCCTGATCCCCGCCATGCTTGGGGGCGGCAAGGTCTTCTTCGTCGGCAATGCTCTCGTCGACCTCTTCCTGCAATCGCGCAACTGGCCCTTTGGCGCGGCGGTCGCGGTTGCGCTGGTCGTCATCATGCTGATCACGGTCACGGCCTACATGCGCCTTACCCGGCGTTGGGCGGGTGGGCGCGATGATGTGTCGTTGATGTGAGGTAGGCATGAGGCTTTATGCGCTGGCCGTCTACCTCTTCCTTTACATCCCCATCGGGGTGATCGCGGTCTTTTCCTTCAACGCCGGACGCCATGCCTCGCAGCTGCAGGGCTTTTCGACCCAGTGGTACGGCAAGGCGCTTTCGAACCCCTTTGTGATGGAGGCACTGCAGACCAGTGCCATCGTCGCCCTGGTTTCGGCAACGCTGGCCACCATTGCTGGAACCCTGGCCGCATTGGCGCTGCAGGGCGTCAGCGGGAGGCCGAGAGCGGTCTTCGATGCCCTGCTTTACATCGCGGTCATGGTGCCTGGCATCGTGATCGGCATTGCCACACTGATCGCGCTGGTCACGCTTTTCGACTGGCTGAACCCTTTGATTGCGGCGACCTGGCCGTGGGCCGAGGGCGCGCCGCAGTTGGGTCTGGGCAAAGGCTCGCTGATCGCCGCGCATGGGCTGTTCGCCATGGCGCTGGTCGTGGTCATCGTCCGGGCGCGGGTTGCGGGCATGGACCGGAGCCTGGTCGAGGCGGCAGCCGATCTTGGCGCGACGCCGTTTGGCACGTTCTGGCAGGTGACCTTGCCGCAGATCTTTCCCGCCATCCTCGCCGGGTTCCTTCTGTCGTTCACCTTCAGCTTTGATGACTTCATCATCGCATTCTTCGTCGCCGGGTCCGAGACGACGCTGCCGATCTATGTGTTCTCGTCGATCCGCAGAGGCGTGACACCGGAAATCAACGCGATCGGAACGATGGTGCTGGCGGCGTCGCTTGTGGTGCTGATCCTTGCGCAGGTGATGCTGCAGCGAGGGCGCCGGGGCGTGCCCGCTTCGGTGGAGTGACAAGATGCTGCTGCAGGATCGCGTGGCGTTTCTGACCGGGGCGGGCTCGGGTATCGGTCGGGCGGGGGCATTGGCTTTGGCCCGCGAAGGCGCGACCGTCGTTGTCAGCGATCTTGATGGGACACGTGCAGAAATGGTGGCGGCTGAGATCGTCGCCTTTGGTGGTCGGGCGCGGGGGATCAAGCTTGACGTGACCGACGACGCCGAGGTGGAAGGCGCGATCCGCGATACGCATGACCGCTTTGGCCGGCTTGATATCCTGCATTCGCATGCCGGGATCCAGATTCCTGGAGGGTTGGAAGATGTCAGTGCGGCGGACATGGACGCCTCGTGGCGGCTGAACGTCCGATCGCATTTCGTTGCGGCCCGCGCTGCAATGGCGGTCATGAGGCCACGGAAGGCCGGGTCGATCATCATCACTGCGTCGAATTCCGGGGTGCAGTACGATCGCGGCATGATCGCCTACTGCACTACGAAGCATGCCGTCATCGCGATGGTCCGCCAGATCGCGGTGGACTATGCCCGTTACGGAGTGCGCTGCAATGCGCTTTGCCCCGGCTTCGTGGACACGGCTTTCAACGCCGGTTTCGAGAAGCAGATGGGCGGTCGGGGGGCGCTGGAGGCTTACGTCTCAGGCGCCATCCCCATGGGGCGCTGGGGGACGCCCGAAGAGATTGCCGACAGCATCGTTTTCCTGGCTTCGGATCAGTCGTCCTTCATGACGGGCCAGGCGCATGTGGTCGACGGGGCCGAGTCGCTTTGAAAGATGGAGTATGGGTCGGTCGCGGCGGGCCGTCAGCGCTCGATGTTTCCGCCTTCGACAGCAGAGTTGGCGCTGGTTCCGATGAGGACCTCTTCGATCGCCTTTGCGACCTCCGCGCGGCAGCCCGCACAGACTTCATAGGTCACTACGGTCGGGTGGCGATCGCCGATTTCATCGCAAGTTGTCCAGTCGCTGGCATTGGCAAACCTGACATTGCCGCAGAACGAACATTTGCAGTCCGGTGCCGCCGGATCGTAGCGCCAGAGGTTGAGGGGTGTCGAGAAATGCCAGGCATCCCGAAGGTCATGCACCAGAAGCGCACGGTTGTCCTTCATGGGCTGGATCGTCAGCTGGAACTTCCGTGCAAGGCTTGGCGAATCGCAGCGATACTCCAGCCGAAGGGGTCGTTTCTGTTTCAGGACTGTGTCGATCATCTGCGCCGTCAACGCGCGCGTTTCCTCGCCCGCGATGTGAGCCATCAGCGAAGTCGATAAGACCGTGTTTGCAAGCGCATTTCGGGCAGCGTTCTGCAGGGCGAACTCATCCCACTCACCGCCCACCCAAAGCAGACGGTAATTGCTGTCTACAACAGCGTAGACCTGCAGGAACTTCAATTCTCCCCCCTGCCTTTTTTTCGGCTTTTGGCGACGCTATCACAGTTTTGCACGAGTTAGCGCCGGAAGTTTACACTTCCAGCAATTTTTCTGTGCAGCTAGGCAGCAGTTGTCAACGTAGATTGACGACTAGCCCCGATCGTGCAGGCAGAAAGGCGGTCTTTGCTGTGCTGGCGATGTCGGTGGCGGCAAGGCCGGCCCAGGCATACATCTGGGCCGGGCTCGCCTGATCGATGAACCGGTCGGGCAAGGTCATGGTCCGGACGGGGCCGCCCTTGTCCAGCCATCCGCTCTGCGCCAGATGGTGGAGGACCAGCGCGCCGAAGCCGCCGGTCGATCCCTGCTCGACCGTGATCAGGCAGCGGTGGTGGCGGCGCAATTGCTCGATCAGAGCCGTATCAAGCGGCTTGGCAAAGCGCGCGTCGGCAACGGTGGCCGAGATGCCCTCGGCCTCCAGTATCGTCGCGGCGGCCAGCGCTTCCGAGAGCTGCGCCCCGAAGGACAGGATCGCCACATCGCTGCCTTCGCGCAGGATGCGCCCGCGACCTATTGGCAGGGCCTCACCGCGTTCGGGCATCTGCACGCCGACCCCCTCACCGCGCGGATAGCGGAGCGCGATAGGGCCGTCGTCGTGCGACGCGGCGGTGGCGATCATGTGCACAAGCTCGGCCTCGTCGCCCGCTGCCATGACGGTCATGTTGGGCAGGTTCGCCAGGAACATCACATCAAAGGCCCCGGCATGGGTGGCCCCGTCCTGGCCGACGAGCCCCGCCCGGTCGATGGCAAAGCGCACGGGCAGGTTCTGCAGGGCCACGTCATGCACGATCTGGTCATAGCCGCGCTGGAGGAAGCTGGAGTAGATCGCACAGAAAGGCCGCATGCCTGCCGCCGCAAGGCCCGCGGCAAAGGTCACGCCATGCTGCTCGGCGATACCAACGTCAAAGACCCGAGCCGGGAAGCGACGCTGCATCACATCCAGCCCCGTGCCCCCCGGCATCGCCGCGGTGATCGCCACAATACGCGGGTCGCGAGCGGCTTCATCGGTCAGGGTCTGGCCAAAGACAGCCGTGTAGTTCGGCGCATTGGCGGGCGTCTTGAACTGCTTGCCCGTCGCGATGTCGAACTTGGCCACGCCGTGGTACTTGTCATCGGCTCCCTCTGCCGGAGCGTAGCCGCAGCCCTTTTTCGTCACGACGTGTACGAGTACCGGCCCCTCGGCATGGGTGCGAGCGCTACGGAGCGCATGAAGAAGCACCGGCAGATCATGGCCGTTCACTGGGCCAAGGTAGGCAAAGCCCAGCTTCTCGAACAGCGTCGTGCCGCCACCGGACTTGTCCCCGACCAGCTCACGTGCGCGGCGGGCCCCCTCACGCAAAGGAAGCGGCAGGTGGTCCTCCAGCCCTTCGGCGATGGCCTTCAATGTCGCGAGCGGCCCCTTGCTTGCGATGCTGTTGAGGTAGGTCTGCATCGCGCCAACGGGTGGAGCGATCGACATGTCGTTGTCATTCAGGATCACGAACAGCCGCTTGCCCAGGTGGCCCGCGTGGTTCATCGCCTCATAGGCCATGCCCGCCGTGATCGCCCCGTCGCCGATGACGGCAACCGTGTCGCCCACCGGCTGCCCCATCTCGCGCGCCATGGCGAAGCCAAGCGCAGCCGAGATCGAGGTGCTGGAATGCGCGGCGCCGAAGGGGTCGTATTCGCTTTCGGCACGCTTGGTGAAACCGCTCAACCCCTCGGCCTGGCGGAGGGTCAGCATGCGGTGCCGCCGCCCGGTCAGGATCTTATGCGGATAGCACTGGTGGCCCACGTCCCAGATCAGCTTGTCATGCGGGGTGTTGAACACGGCATGCAGCGCCACGGTCAACTCGACCACACCCAGCGATGAGCCCAGATGCCCGCCGGTCTGGCTGACGACCTCGATCACCTCACGGCGCAGTTCGGCCGCCAGGACCGGAAGGTCATGATCGGGAAGCGCCCGGAGATCGGCGGGGCTTGCCACGCGATCCAGCATCGGCTTGGGGCTTAGGGCGGGAACGGGGCTGTGTGCGGTCATGGCTGGTCTCCGCGGTGTTGGCAGGCGCTGGCATCTTCAGGAAAAGCGGCCGGGGCCCGGGTAAAGGGTGCCGTGTGGTTCTGGGGGTCCACACGGCACAAGTGCCTGTCGTCCGACAGGAAGGGAACCGGGGCCAAGAGGTCCCGACATCCAGGCCCGTGGAAGGGTCCGGATCCGTGGTGTGCGGCACGGTGCGAACGGGGCCCGTGCCGCACGGGGTTCAGGCCAGAGCGTGGTCTTCAACCACGAACGGCATCTCCAAGGCACCCATGGGCGGCGGGGTCTGGCGGCTTTCTTCGGGCAGAAGCAGGCCGATCAGGTAAAGCGCCCAGAGGGACAGCATGATTGCGACAACGAAGACCGCCGCATAGGCCGCGCCCTTCAGCATCTGACCAAGGCCCCAGAACGCAAGGTGGGTCTGCTTGCCTTCATCGAAGTAGTCGTTCGGCATGATGACCTCCTTAATCCAACGGCGCGTAGCCGTGTTCCTGTGCCCAGACGAACCAGTTGTCGACGACCGTCCCGGTCAGGAGGATGCCGATCCCGCCGGTCAGCGTGACCAGCACAGCGAACCACCAGGCCCAGCGGTGAATCCCCTCCATCGTGGCGTTGAACCCCATGGTCCAGCGCCAGAAGAGCGCCGCGCGTTCCGAGGCGGTGCCCCGGTCGGCGATCTGCTCAAGCTCACGGTCGCCGCCGAAGCGGCTGACGGCCAGGATCGTCGCACCATGCATCGCGAAGAGAAGCGCCGAGCCGTAGAGGAAGACGATGCTAAGCGCGTGGAACGGGTTGTAGAACAGGTTGCCGTATTGCAGCGAGAAGAGGTTCGTCCAGTCGAGGTGGCTGAAGATGCCGTAGGGTACCGCGTGGCTCCAGCTGCCCATCAGGATCGGCCGGATCAGGCCCAGCACGAGGAACAGCCAGATCGCGCTGGCGAAGGCCCAGCAGACATGCTTGCCCATCCCTAGGGCCTGCGCCCGAAGATAGGTGCGGACCCACCAGGCGCAGACGCTGATCAGCAGGAAGAAGCTTGCGATCAGCCACCAGCCGCCTTCCGCCAAGGGTGCGAAGCCCAGGCCGTATTCTTCGGCCGGCGGTTCCAGGCTGAACCAGAAGAGGTCGCGCAGGAAGACCGCCGCGTTGAACCCGGCCTGGTACCAGTACCAAAGCCCCACCATGACGAACCATGTGATGCCCGACGCCAGCGAGATCACCCCCATAGTGCCCAGGTAGATCGGGCCGAGCTGGGCATTGCCGAACCAACCCGCGAGGTTCGAGAACGAAGCGCCTTTGGACCGGTTGGAAAGCTCCACCCCCTCGGTCAGCCCCATTTCGGGGGCGCCGCGCACCTGAACCTGGGTGAAGATGTTCTGATACTCAGCCATTTACGCCTCCTTCAATCCCGGCCCACCACGGCAGTTGCAGCCACCAGTCCCACCAGACGACCCACTGGTCGAACCAGACCGTGCCCGAGATCACGATGCAGACCGCCGACCAGAACCCGGCGTTCAGCGCCAGAAGGAGGCCAAGACGGTGAATGCCCAGCGTGCCGACCGAATAGCCGATCAGGTCGCGGAAGTAGGTGTCTTCATGGTCCGGGGTCCGCATCTCGCGGCCCTTTTCCGGGTTTGCGGCCGACAGGATCAGACCGCCATGCAGCGCCAAGGCCAGCGCGGTGGTGAAGAAGAAACTCACCGCGATCATGTGGGCCGGGTTGTAGTGGAAGTTGCCGTATTGATACCCGGTGTTCGAAACCCAATCGAGGTGCGTCCAGATCCCGTAGGGGAAGGCATAGCCCCAGGCCCCCATCAGGACCGGCCGGATGACCACCAGCGTCACATAAGCGAAGATCGCCACGCTGAAGGCGAAGGGCACATGGTAGCCCATCCCAAGCTTGCGGCAGATTTCCACCTCGCGCAGGGCCCAGGATACGAAGGCGCCGATGGCGCAGATCGTGATGATCTGCCAAAGCCCGCCTTCGCGCAGCGGAGCCATCGCCAGCCCCATTTCCACCGCAGGCGGGTTGATCGAGATCAGCCAGGGGTTCCAGGTGCCTTGCAGTACCGCCCCGTAGAAGATCAGAAGCGTTCCAAGCGCCGCAAAGAAGAATGTCGTGACACCGAAGAAGCCGACGTAGAACGGCCCGACCCAGAAGTCGAACAGGTTCCCGCCGACAAGCGTGCCTCCGGGCACGCGGTATTTTCGTTCGAAGCTGAGCAGTGCCATGCTTCCCTCTCTGTGTTCTCCGGCTGTGGCGGCCAGTGGGCGCGGAAGGACGGTTTGCCGGATGTGTGTCTGGTCGTGGATTGTTGCGGGCGGCGAAGCCTAACCAGCGCCGCCCGCAACTGCGTTCATCCGGTTACTCTGCAGGGGCTGCGGCAACGCGGTCGGGATACTTTGCCGCCGCGATGTCGAACCAGTTGTAACCGGGAGTGCTGAGCAGCACGAGGTGGATCATGGCCGCCAAGAGGAACAGGAAAACGCCCTGTGCCACGAAGACGCGACGAGGATCGAAGATGAGCCAGATCTTGTAGAACTTGGACATGTCTTATTCCTCCTCAGAACCACGGGCGCCAGATGTAGACCGCCAGATGCGCGACAACGGCTATGGTCACGAAGAGCCAGAGCCCGCTCATGTAGACGGAGTGCAGTTCTTGCGCCTGCTCGTCGGTGAGACCTGTGAAACTCAGGTCGGATCTATCAGCCATTCTATCCTCCGGATTGGCAGACTGACGCCGCATCCCCTGCGGCTGGGTTCACGAGGCAGCAACGTGCTGCACCGTGGGGTCCGACAAGGCCGAGGTTTCCCCCGCCCAAGTCGAAGGCTTCACCTGACGGGCGGGCGCACCGCGTCGGGTCTTGATTTCCGCGCCGTGTCACGGGCGGAAGATTGCGGGCGTGATCTCCTCGGCGTCGCGCAGGGCGCGGGCAAGGGGACCAGCCGATGGCATGCGGCGATACCGGATCAGCGATCCGAGCCAGACCAGGCTCTGCACCGGCAGGGCGAAGAGCAGGATCAGAACGAAGTAGGTGGCGTACTCGGCCTTCGGCGTGCGCTTCGGCGGCGCCGACTTGTACTGGACATGATCGAAGAAGCTGTGGTCACTCACGGTCTCTCTCCCTTGGCAGTACCGGTTGGGCTGGTCACCGACGCGCCCGACAGGGTTTCGACGAATTCCAGAACGACGCGTTCGGCGCCGTTATCGAGGGCAGTCTTTTCAGCCGCGTCGCGCAGGGCGCGGGCAGCGGAAATGCGGGTCAGCACGGGGTGCTGGTTCAGGATGCGATCCAGCGCCAGCTGGGCATCCGCATCCCACGGCATGTCGCGGCGGAGCGTGGTGGGCGTCGCCTCGGCGCTGTCCATCTCGGACCCGAGCGGCAGGATGTGGAACAGCGCGTCAAAGAGGCCGTTGCACACTTCCTGCAGAATCCAGACCGCACCAGCGTAGCCCATAAAGGGCGTTCCCGTGGCCCGGCGGATCGCTGCGCCCGGGAACGACGCAGGCATAAACACCGGTTGCGGCCCGTGGCCGGCCCTCAGCTCGGCCAGGTAAATCTTTTCGTTGATCGACCCCATCACGATCAGCGGCCGGTGCTGCTTCATGAGCGCGCGCACCGCCTCGTTGTTGGTCTTCTGGCCCGCCAGCCGTGGCACCGCAAAGGCGCAGGGCAGGCCGAGGTCGTCCTCCAGGAACTTCCGGACACCACGCGTGTAAGTCTCGTTCGCGACGATGGCGAAGCTGGCAGTGGCGAAGAAATCCTGGGTGACCGACCGCCAGAGGTCCCAGAGAGGCTTCAGCGTCGAGTGCTTTTCGCGTTCGATGAAGGGCTCGGGGTCGAGGCCGAGCATTTCGCCCAACGTCCGCAGGAACAGGGTCGTCGACTCCAGGCCGATGGGCGCCTGCAGGTAGGGCTTGCCGAGGCATTCGGCGAGGCCCCGCCCGAACTCGCGGTACATCACGACATTGGCGTCGGCATTCACCAGGTTCCGCATTTCGGCCAGGTGCGAACCAAGCGGCATCACCATGTTGACCTCGGCTCCGATCCCTTCGACCAGGCGGCGGATTTCGTGGAGGTCCGAGGCCATGTTGAAGGTGCCGTACATCGGGCCAAGGATGTTGACCCGCGGCTTTGAGCCCTCAGGGCGTGGCGTTTCCGGAGGCATACGGCCCTTGGTCATGCCGAACTCGGTGAAGATCCAGGTCATCGCACGGTCGGCGGCCTGCCATTGGTCTTCGTCGATGGTGCGGGGCAGGAAGCGCTGGATGTTGGTGCCCATGGGTGTGACACCGCCACCGATCATCTCGGCAATCGACCCGGTCACGACAACGGCGGGCAGTGCCGGGTCCAAAGTCTTCCAGGCCCGCGCCATTGACGCTTCGGTGCCCGACGTCATCTCGCCTTCGCCCAGCCCCGTTACAACAATCGGCAGCTCATGTGGCGGCAGCGCGTCGGTGTAGTGGAGGACAGAGGTGACCGGCAGGTTCTCACACCCGACCGGTCCGTCGATCACCACCTGCAGGCCCTTCACGGCACAGAAGGCGTAGACCGCCCCCCAGTACCCGCCTGCCCGGTCATGATCCTGCACCAGCATCAGATCATCTCCTCGGCCTTGGCCGCCTTGGCCGCCTTGTCGAGCTTCTTCTGGTGGATCGCGCGGAAGTCCGGCCGCAGGTTCGGCGCGCCTTCCCAGATGCCTGCGGTATCGCTGTGACCGACCCCCTCGAAGAAGGCGGTCATAGTTTCCATCCGGGCCTTGTTGGCCATTGCGGCATTGACCACCTGGGCCAGCGAGCCCGCTCCGGCCGGTCCCATCAACGGACGGGCCGAGATCAGGTTGGTGAAGTAAAGCGCGGGGCGCGACTGTTCCTTGGCCTTCTGCACCACGGGCGTCGTGCCAATGGCGAGGTCCGGCTGGAACGCCTCCATCGCTGCCAGATCATCCTCCAGGCTAGCGCGGTACTTCACGACGCAGCCCTTGGATTCCAGCCAGTTGCGGTCGGCCTCGGACCACTCGTTCTTCGCGCAGGCGGTGCCGATGTAAGGCACATCAGCGCCGCTTTCGATCAGCAGACGGGCGACCAGAAGCTCGGACCCCTCATAGCCGGAAAGGGTGATCCGCCCTTTGATGGGGTTCGCAGCAAGCGCGCCCTTGATCGCGGGGCCAAAGGCGTTCTGGGCCGCTGCGATGCGTTCGGGTGCGACGTCATAGGCGGCGCCAATGGCCGCCAGCCAGTCCATCGTGCCATCATGGCCGACCGGGGCCGAGCCCACGATCTTGCGGCCCGCCGCCTGAAACTCGCGGATCGCGGCGGTGTAGAAGGGGTGGATCGCTGCCACGACGCCGCTGTCGAGTGCCGCATAAAGCTCACGCCATTCCCGGCACGGCACGACCGGCCCGGCGGCCAGGCCCATAGGCGCCAGAAGCGCGCCGATCATCATCGGGTCTGCGGGGAACATCTCGCCCAGCAAGGTCACCGTGGGCCGGTCCGACCTTCCTTGAGCCGGAGCGGCAACCGGGCCAGCCTGCGCCTCATGGCGCGCATAGGCCAGCATCGCACCGGCCAGCACGTCCTTCGCCTCAGCATGGGTCGGGACGCCAAAGCCCGGGACGTCGATGCCAATGATCCGCACACCGTTGATTTCGTTTGGTAATAGCCGCAGCGGCACGCCACTAGCCGTCGGCACGCAGAGGTTCGTCACCACCACTGCATCATAACGGTCGGGATCGGCCAACTCATGCACGGCGTCACGGATGTCTTCGAAAAGCTTGCCGGTCACCAGTGTCTCTGAATTGAAAGGCACATAGCCGACCGACCGACGGGCACCGTAGAAGTGCGACACGAAGCTCAGGCCGTAGACACAGCAGGCCGAACCGGAAAGCACCGTCGCCACACGACGCATCCGAAGGCCCACCCGAAGCGAGCCGAAGGCCGGGCACATCGATTGCGGCTTGTCATGCGGGCCTTGCGGGTAGTCAGCCGCGTAGCGGTCCAGAACTTCGGAGTTCCCCGCCGCCCGCGCTGCCGCTTCCATCTCCCCCGCGCCAGCGTGGCAGCCCAGCCCGTCAACCGGGGCGGGCGCGTCGGCGGAGGGGGCAAGCTCGTTCACTTCCGCCCCCGTTGCAGGGTCTTCAGGGCTTCTTCGATCTTGGCCAGTGCTTCGAGGTCAAACATTGTCGTAAACCACCTCCAGGCTGGGTTTCACGGCAGCAAAGGCCCCGCGCATGTCGGCATCGGAGGCGGGTTCCAGAACGAAGTCCTTGCCGGTCGTTTCGGCATCGAACAGGCCGAGGAGCGCATCCTGCGACAGAGGCTTCGGGCGGAGCGGCGGGGCTTCGGCCACGGCATCGGCCAGAACTTCAAAGAGCGCGCCCCATTGCGTCGCATTGGTGCCAACGATTTGATAATTCGCTGATTTCCGACGCAGATCGTCATCCGCCGGGATCGAGGCGAGGACGGGGATGTTCACCGCCTTGGCAAAGGCTGCCGCCTCGCCGGTGCCGTCATCCTTGTTGATGACCAGCCCTGCGACACCGACATTGCCGCCCAGCTTGCGGAAGTATTCGACCGCCGAACAGACGTTGTTGGCGACGTACAGCGACTGGAGGTCGTTCGACCCGACGACGATCACCTTCTGCGCCATGTCCCGCGCGATCGGCAGCCCGAAGCCGCCGCAGACTACGTCGCCGAGGAAGTCCAGAAGCACATAGTCGAAGTCCCAGTCGTGGAAGCCAAGCTTCTCCAGCAGTTCAAACCCGTGGATGATCCCCCGACCACCGCAGCCACGCCCCACCTCCGGCCCGCCAAGCTCCATCGCGAAGACGCCGCCGCGCTTGAAGCAGACGTCGCCGATCTTGACCTCTTCGCCCGCCAGCTTCTTGCGGGTGGAGGTTTCGATGATCGTGGGGCAGGCCTTGCCGCCGAAGAGAAGCGAGGTCGTGTCCGACTTCGGATCGCAGCCGATGAGAAGCACGCGCTTGCCCATCTCGGCCATCATGTGGCTGAGGTTCGCCAGAGTGAACGACTTGCCGATGCCGCCCTTGCCATAGATCGCGATGATCTGTGTCTTCTTCGAGGGCGGGTCTACTGGCACTTCCAAGGAAGGCTCTTCGTTTGCTTCGGCCCGAAGCCGTGCGTCGAAGTCCTTCAGGTTCGGAACGTCGAGGGTCATGCGGCCGCACTCCAATCAAGGATCATTTTCAGGCAGGACGGGTCGGTGAAGGCACGCTCATAAGCGTTGGCCGCTTGCGTGGCGGGGGTCCGGTGCGTGATGAGCCCGTCAAGCGAAAGCCGCCCCGCTTCGATCAGGCTGCGGGTCGCTGCAAGGTCAGTCGGCTGCCACTCACTGGCGATGCGAAGCCGCAGCTCTTTCATGAAGGCAGGCGGGAAGGCAAAGCTGATGGCCTCGGTGTAGAAGCCGCAAAGCACGACCTCACCGCCGCGGGCGAGGCGAGGGACCAGCGTGTCAAGAAGCCCCGTCGCGCCAGAAGCATCGTAGATGGCGCGGTAGTCGCGGCGCGGGTCCTGGTCCGGGTGCAGCACGGGGTAGCCGTCGGCGCCGGGCTGGCGGGCGTCGTCGATCTCCCAGACAGTCGGTGCGGGATGACCCAAAACCAGCGCAAGGCGCGCAAGCAGGCGGCCGAGCGTGCCATGGCCGATGATCAGGTCCGGCGGCGCGGCATCGGGCACGGCCAGCGCGTGATAGGCGGTTGCGGCCAAGGCCAGAAGCGCACCGTGCTCACCAAGGCCGGGGTCAAGCCGGGCCACCCGGCTTGCCGATGTCACAAGAAGCCCGGCCGCCCCGCCAAAAAGACCGCGCACATCGCCCTCATAGCAGTTCGCGCCGGGGACAAAGACGTGATCGCCAGGCTTCAGCCCGGTGCCGCTTTGGGCTTCGACAACTTCGCCAAAGCTTTCGTAACCAGGAACCAGTGGATAGCCCATGCCGGGAAAGGACGGCATCGTGCCAAGCCACAGAAGCTTTTCGGTGCCGGTGGAAATTCCGCTGTAGCGAACCCGAACGACAACATCGCCTTCCGCAGGCGCCTTCAGCTCGACCTGGCCCAGTTTCAGGGAGAGGGGACCAGAGAGGATGACGGCCTTGGTCTGCACAGCCTGAGCCTTCCTGAATCGTTACGCGATCCGCGTCATGTGTAAGTTTAAGCTGACAGTTTTATATGTCAAACTAAATGGACGCTGAAAGATCGTCGCGTGTCCGTAAAACCAGCTGCGAAGGGGTGCCGTTGGCTACGGCCGGGATGCCGTTACGACCGAAGTCACGTAGGGGCGGTCCCCAGGACGGGTCCGGATGTCGGCGAAGCCCGCCGATTGGAGCAGCCCGCCGATCTCGGCGGCCGAGCGCGTGCGCCCGGTGCGCATGGCCAGGGTGTAAACCGCGAAGTAGACATCCGTCGCCGGATCGGGGCGGGACCCGCCCGACATCGGCTCGGACACCACCAGCAAGCCACCCGATGGCAAGGCGGCGTGGGCAGAGGCTAGGAGGCGAGAGACGACCTCGTCGGGGTGGTCGTAAAGCACGCGCACCAGGCTGATCGTGTCCGCGCCGACTGGCAGAGCATCAGTAAGGAAGCTGCCGGGATGACACTGGACATGATCCCTGAGACCTGGGGGAACGGCGGCCAGGACCGTCGGCAGGTCGAAGAGAGAAAGGGTCAGCCGGGGATGAGCGGCAGCGACTTCGCTCAGGAATGCCCCGGTTCCGCCGCCGACATCCAGGAGGTGGCGGCGGCGTGAGAGGTCGACAAGCCGCAGCGTATCCCGTGCGACAAGGACCTGGCTTTCGGCCATCAGACGGCTATAGCGCGCGGCCAGGACGGCGTTTTCATTGGCCATCGGCCCGAAGACATAGGGCCAGAACCCGGCCAGCGCAGTGTCGGTCTGGTCGCGGAAGAAGGCCAGCGGGTCGTTCAGGTCGCCGTAAAGCACGTGGTGGTGGCGAACCATCGGTTCGAGGCCCGGAACCGTGAGAAAGGCCGCGCCGCGCGGGGCGAGGGTCCAGCGGCCGTTCCGGTCGACTGACAGGAGTTTCAGCGCGGCCCCGGCCCGCAAGAGAACGGTCAGCGACGCAGGCGGAATCGCGCAGCCATACGTCAGCTCTTCGGTCGTCATGGGACCAGACGCGAGCATGTGCAGGATCCGCGCCTCGACCAGGGCCGCAAGCGCCTGCGATTGCACAAAGCCCGAGATGATCGAGAATAGCGCCGCTCCTTCCCTCCGGGCGATCCAGCGCAGGCCGGGGATACGTGCGGCCAGACGATGGAAGCGCGGCGAAAGCGCCAGCCGGGTCAGGAACCCATGCGCTTCGGGGCGGGCAACAGGCGGACGCGGCTCGGCATTCATGCAACGTCCCTGTTGGCCGCCACCGGAACCATCGTGATCTTGTGGGCATAAGCCTGCACGAGTTTCGCGAGCATCGCCTCGCCGGGGCAGGAGGGGATCGACGCGATCGCACCGCCGAGGATATCCTTCATGTAGGCCATCGCCCCCTCGACACCCATGGTCTGAACCGCCGAGGGCCGGAGGTGGGCCGCATCCTGACCACTGGGCTTGCCGGTCTGATCCGGGGTCAGAAGCGCGTCCTTCAGGTCATCAGCCACCTGAAACGCCTCACCGATCCGCGCGCCAAGATCGTGCCAGGGCTCGGCTTCCTGCCCCGCTGCAAGGGCGCCCATCTGGGTTGCGGCGACAAAAAGTGCGGCCGTCTTGGCGCGGTGATAGGCGGCCAGATCGATCCGGGGTTCGCTTTCCCAGGCCTGTCCGGCGCAGATGCCGTGCGGCGCTCCGGTATGCCGGGCGAGGCAACCCGTCAGCGCCAGCGCCCGATCCGGGGCTGCGCGACCTGCACTGGACAGAACCTCGAAGGCCATGACGATCAGGCTGTCCCCGGCCAGAACCGCAAGCGGCTCGCTGAAGGCCCGGTGCAGGCTTGGTTTGCCGCGGCGCAGGTCGGCGTTGTCGAACGCGGGAAGATCGTCATGCACCAGGCTTGCGCAGTGGATGAACTCCAGGGCCACGGCTGCTGCAGTGCTGACTTCGGGGCGGTCATCGCCACAGGCGCTTGCGACGGCCAGAAGGATCGTGGGACGGATTCGCGCTCCGCCAGGGAAGACAGCGTAGGGGATTGCGGCAGACAGGCGGGGCGGAGCGTCCTTTTGGCCCAGGGGCCCAAGCGCCGCATACAAGGCCTGCTCAATGCGTTCGTCGAACGGCACGATGCGACTCCTCTCGCCGCGGGATGTCGATTCAGTTTGGCATCGGCACCGGCGTGTGTAAATCTTAATTTACAGTCTGATGTAATCTGGATATGACACAACGCGAGGACGTTATGCCTGCCCCCGATGATACAGGCCGACCGCAGGCGGTGGTGATCGGTGCCGGGATGGGTGGTCTGGCGGCGGCGATCCGGCTGGCGGCGGCGGGATGCCGGGTGACAGTCGTCGAGACCGCAGACAGACCTGGCGGCAAGGCGCGCGCGCGGAAGACGGCAGCGGGGCCTGCGGCAATGGGGCCGACCGTATTGACGCTGCGGGCCGAGGTGGATGCGCTTTTCGGGCTCTGCGGCACTTCTACCGAGGCCGAGGTTAACATCGCCCTACTTCCACGACTCGCGCGCCACTGGTGGCCTGGTTCCGGCCCTCTGGATCTGTTCGCTGACCGCGAGGCGAACATCGAGGCCATCCGCAACTTCGCCGGGGTGGCGGAGGCCGAAGGCTTTGCGCGGTTCGATGCCCGCACCCGCGCGCTTTATGAGGCGTTCGATCAGCCGGTGATGCGTGCGCCGAAGCCGGACATGCCCGCAATCATCCGGACCACGCTGCGCAATCCGGGCATCTGGGGAGCGCTTGTGCCGGGAATGACACTCGACCGCTGGCTTGGTCAGTTCTTCAAGGACCCGCGGCTTCGCCAGCTGTTCGGGCGCTATGCCACCTATGTCGGCGGCAGACCGGCGCGCACCCCGGCTGTTCTAGGCCTCGTCTGGCAGGCCGAATCGCAAGGTGTCTGGGCGGTGCGGGACGGCCTGGCGGAGCTTGCCGTGGCCCTGGCGCGTTCGGCCGAACGGATCGGTGTTCGGGTCCGTTATGCCACCGAGGCCCGCCGGATCGTGCGACAGTCGGGGCGGGTGACGGCGGTCGAGATCGAGGGCGGTGGGCGCCTGCCTTGTGACGTTGTCGTCTTCAACGGCGATCCGCGGGCTTTGGCCGAGGGGCTTCTGGGCGATGCGGCGCAGGCGGCTTTGCCGGGTCTACGGCTGCCAAAGCCCAGTCTTTCGGCCTGGGTCTGGTCCTTCGCTGCCAGACCGGTGGGGCCGCTGGCAAATGAGCTCCTGCACCATAACCTCTTCTTTACCCCCGATCCGAAGCAGGAGTTCGGGCCGATCGGGCAGGGGCAAATGCCCGAAACACCAACACTTTATCTCGGCGCCCAGGACCGGGAATGGGGCCTGGTGCCCGAACTGGAGCGCTTCCAGATCATCATGAATGGCCCGGCCGACCGGCCCGGCCTGAAGGACGAGGACAGAACATGTCGCGACAGGACCTTCTCGCATCTGCGGTCCATGGGGCTGGGCTTCACGCCTCAGCCGACCGAAGACTCGCTGACCCGGCCGCAAGATCTGGCGGCGCGCTTTCCGGGGTCGCGGGGGGCGATCTATGGCCAGACGCCCGAGGGGATGCTGGCGGCCTTCCGGCGCCCGGTCGCGCGGACGCGGCTTCCGGGGCTATACCTGGCGGGCGGCGGAGTGCATCCGGGGGCGGGGGTTCCGATGGCGCTGCTCTCCGGTCAGCAAGCGAGCGAACAGGCGTTGAGCGACCTGACTTCGGGATCGCTGTCCCCTCGGACGGCTACGCCTGGTGGTATGTTGACGGGATCTCCGACGATGGCGGGCAAGCCGTCTCGTTGATCGCGTTCATCGGGTCGGTCTTTTCGCCCTGGTACGCCTGGAGCGGGCGGCGGGAGCCGCAAAATCACTGTTGTCTCAATGTGGTAACGACTGGTCTAAACGGCCGCTTCACGATGACGGACCGGGGGCGGGGGGCTCTGGGCCAAAGCCGGGACCGGCTGCAGATCGGGCCATCCTCGATGCACTGGACCGGGCAGGAGCTGGTGATCGAGGTCAACGAATGGGGTGCGCCGCCGATGGTGACGCCGGTGCGGGGCCGGGTGGTGCTGACGCCTCGGGTCATGACGGGCACCGAGGTCTGGCTGACCCCGGATGGTGCTCATCTGTGGCGGCCCTTTGCTCCGATTGCAGATATAGAGGTGACGCTTTCTCAAGGGCATAGCTGGCGAGGGCATGGCTATTTCGATGCGAATTTCGGCACGCGTGCGCTGGAGGCGGACTTCAGTTTCTGGACCTGGGGGCGCTATCCATTGCGGGACCGGGTCATGTGTTTCTACGATGCCGAGTTGCGGGATGGGCGGCATTTCGACCTGGCGGTCGAGATTGGCGGCGATGGAACGGTGGGCCGTTCTGAGGCCCCGCCCCGCACCCGGTTTGCGCGAAACCCGTGGCTCGTCCGACGAGAAACCCGCGCGGATCAGGGGTTTAGACCAAGACGCAAGCTGTCGCTTCTGGAGGCCCCGTTCTATTCGCGTTCGGTGGTCGAGACGCGGATTGATGGAGAAACGACGGTTGGGATGCACGAAGCCCTTGATCTGACGCGCTTTCGCTCGCCCCTGATGAAGCCCTTGCTGGCTGTGCGGGTGCCGCGCCGGGCGGGCTGGCCGTAGGGGTCAGGCAGGCTGGCGGGTGTTCTCGGGGTTGAGGCGCATTACCGAGTAATTCAGCGCCCCAGCCACGCTGACCCAGACGAGATAGGGCAGGAAAAGAAGGCCGGCAAACCAGTCGACCCGCCAGAACGTGACGAGCGTCGCGAAGACTGCAAGCCAAAGAAAAACCAGCACAATCATCCCGCCACGCATTTTGCGCAGGCCGAAGAAGATGGGCGTCCAGAGGGTGTTGAGACCGATCTGCAGCGCCCAGAAGGCCAGCCCGGTTCCGACGTTTGGGTCTTGCCCGGCCTGCCGTGCCACCCGCTCGGCCGCCAGTGCCATGCAGAGGTAAAGCACTGTCCAGGCTACAGGAAACAGCCAGTCGGGGGGTGTCCAGCTGGGCTTGGCGAGGCCGCGATACCACTCGCCGGGGGAAAACATGGCGCCGGTTGCGGCGGCGGGGCCGCAGGCCAGGAGGAAGATGAGGAAGACCCAGAAATCCATGCGGGCTATCCAAGCAGACTGTGGCGGTGAAGGCCAGAGGGCGATCCTGTTGCGGTTAACCGCCGCCGAGGGTGCGCCGCGCGACGGGGTTAAAGGAGTGTGAACGAGAAAATCTTCCGTCTTCCTTTGATCTTCTTTCCGTCTATACGCGCGGAAGATCGGAAGGCCGTTAGCCAACTTAAGCGAATCGGAAAGCAGGTCTCTCGGCCCCCGGGGGCGTCAGCCTGCAGCCCCGCGCCGATCCCGGGCCTCAAGCTGGGCAAGGATATCAAGCAGGGTCTCGGACCGGAGCGGCCTGGCAGAACGACGGCAAGCGGCCTCGATCAGGAACGCCGTTTCCGGCACGGGCCGGGCGTGGAGCCGGGCCATACGCGGCATGACGTAGGTGAGAGCCGCTGCGCCGAAAGCCCGGCCCATAAGAAGTGCCTTCTGGGTCGAGGTGGTCCGCGCGCGCTGTGTCACGTTGTCATGGCCCTGACGGGCAAGCTGGGTGCCGATGGCCGCATAGATGTGCTGGGCGGCCGCGATGCCAGCCCGGCAGTCGGCTGGCAGGCTGCCGATACCTGCGCCTGCGCGCAGATAAAGCTCCTTCGCCTCGCGCAGAAGGCGCGCGGTGACCTTTGCCAGGGCGGGCGAGGGCTGCGGATCGGCAAGGAAGGCCTCGGCGTCGATGCCGCCTTCCTCCAGCCAGTCGAGCGGCAGAAACAGCCTCCCCGCGCGCGCGTCTTCACCCACGTCGCGGGCGATGTTGGTCATCTGCATCGCGAGGCCCAGATCGGCGGCGCGTGCCAGGGCATCCGGATCGCGCACCTGCATCAGGACGCACATCATCACCCCGACAGCCGAGGCGACGCGGGCGCTGTAGGCGTGAAGGTCGGAAAGCGTGCGGTAGCGGCGCCCGGTTGCATCCCAGGCGAGGCCTTCCAGCAAAGCATCAGGAAGCGCGCGGGGCAGGTCGAAGTCTGCAATCACGGCGGCGAAGGCGCGGTCGGACGGGCGATCGCTGGGCCGACCTGCGTAGATCAGGTCCAGCCGTGCCCGAAGGCGCAGAACGGCGGCGGCCTTGTCCTGGGTTTCGTCGACGTCGTCGTCGGCGACCCGGCAGAAGGCGTAAAGCGCCAGCGCCGGATTGCGCACCCTTGGCGGAAGAAGGCGCGAGGCGGCGTGGAAAGACAGGCTGCCGGTGCGGATCATCGCGCGGCAGGCGGCCATATCCTGGGGCGCGATCATTCGGCGGCCATGGGCAGGGCTGAAGGCGTGCTCCAGCGGTGGGGGCCGTCGGGGGCAAGCTTGGCCAGGACTTCAGCTGTGCCGATGACGCCCGGTACTCCCGCGCCGGGGTGTGTGCCTGCGCCTGCCAGGAAGAGGCCCGGAAGCTCTTCCGAGATGTTGTGGGGCCGGAACCAGGCGGACTGGAAGATCCGCGGCTCAAGCGAGAAGCCTGATCCGTGGGGCGAGAGGTAGCGGTCGCGGAACGTGTCCGGGGTGAAGATCAGGCTTTCGGTTACGCGGGCGCTAAGGCCGGGGAGCAGGCGTTGCTCCAGCATCTGCAGCATCTTCTGGCGGTAGGGTTCGGCTTCGGCTTTCCAGTCCACCCGGTCCTTGTGCCCGAGGTGGGGCACCGGGGAGAGGACGTAGAATGTGTCATCCCCTTCCGGTGCGACGCTGGGGTCGGTCACCGAAGGGCGGTGGACGTAAAGGCTCATGTCCTCGGACAGCTGGCCGGTCTGGAAGATCTCGCGGATATGCTCGCGGTAGCGGGGGCCGACGACGATGGAGTGATGGCCGACCTCGGGCCAGAGGTTACGGGTGCCTTTGGTCCCGAAGTACCAGACGAAAAGCCCCATCGACCAGCGCGAGCGCATCAGGCGCGGTGCTGTCCAGCGGCGCACGGCGTGGTTGCGGAGAAGCCGGGTGTAGGTTGTGGCGGGGTCGGCGTTCGAGACGACGATCTCGGCGGGGAAGTTCCGGCCATCGGTCAGGCGCACACCGGCAGCGCGGCCCTTGTTCACGAGGATTTCGTTGACCTCGGCGTCCTGTACGACGTGGCCACCCTGCCCTTGGACGACGCTGGTCATCGCCTCGGCAATCGCCTGCACCCCGCCCATCGCGTAGTGGACGCCGAAGGCGCGCTCCAGATGGCTGACGAGCGCATACATCGAGGTGACGTGGAAGGGGTCGCCCCCGATGAAGAGCGGATGGAACGACAGGGCAAAGCGCAGGCGCGGGTCGCGGACGCGGCGTGCGGCGTGGGCGTGGACGGAGCGGTCGGCGCGCAGCATGGCAAAGCGGGGCAGGACCTTGATCAGGTCCCAAAGCCGGTTCATCGGGCGGCGGCCCAGGTCTTCGTAGCCGAAGGAGTAGCGCGCCTCGGCATCGCGGAGGAAGGCGCGGTAGCCGTGCAGGTCGCCGGGGCTGAGCCGGGCCACCTCGGCCTCCATCGCGGCATCGTTCTGGCGGGCGGTGAAAGTCGAGCCGTCTTCCCACAGGATCTTGTAGAACGGGTCCATCGGGACGAGCCGCACGTCATCGTCGAACCGGCGGCCGCAAGTGGCCCAGAGGTCGCGGAGGCTTTGCGGAACGGTCACGATGGTGGGACCGAGGTCGAACCGGTGCCCGCCCTGGCTGATCGACGACCCCCTGCCGCCGGGGCGATCCAGCCGATCGAAGACGGTGACCTGCCAGCCCTTTGCCCCAAGCCGCATGGCCGAGGCGAGGCCCCCAAGCCCCGCGCCGATGACGATTGCTTTGCCGTGACCGTCTGGTGCAGACGGCAATGTGTCAATCAGGCCGGGCCGGTGATGCTGAGTCATTTTTCCAGTCTATAGTGTCCGTCTTGATTTACAACTTTGCATTTTTGTGCTGCATAACAACAGAAATTTCGGTTTTTCTGCACGGGCAGAGCGTGTAACGTCAGAATGACACAAGGCCGGAGGATCGACTCATTTCCGTTGCCACGCTCAGCCTTTTCCGCTTCGCGACACCGGGCAGCCGCCTCTGGGTGATCGGGCAGATGGCCCTGGCGCGACCGCGCTGGCTTTGGGCCGACAGCGCGCGTTTCGTGAAGCTTTGCGGATCGGGCACGGGGGTGGGGTTCACGCCGCGGCCGAACTGGTCGGTCTGGGCGATCTTTGCGGTCTGGCCGGATGAGGCGAGGGCGCGGGAGCATGTGGCAAGCCACCCGGTCTTTGCGCGCTGGCGCCGTCATGCGCAGGAAGACTGGACGGTGTTCCTGTCGCCGTTCTCGGCGCGTGGCAGCTGGGCCGGGGTGAACCCCCTGGCCGAGCCTTCAAGTGAAACGGTCGACGGGACGGACGGCCCGATTGCCGCGTTGACGCGGGCGACGCTTCGCCTGCGGCACGCTCCGTCGTTCTGGCGTCGGGTTCCGGATATCTCTTCCAAGATCGGCGCCGATCCGAATGTGCTCTTCAAGATCGGGATTGGCGAGGTGCCGCTTTTGCATCAGGTCACATTCTCGATCTGGCCCGACGCTGCCGCCATGGCTGCCTTTGCGCGGCAGATGGGGCCGCATGCCGAAGCGATGCGGGCGGCCCGCGAGGGTGGCTGGTTCGCGGAAGAGCTTTACGCCCGCTTCCATGTTCTTGGGACCGCGGGAACCTGGGGAAAGACCGATCCGCTTGCTGAGGCTCTTGCCGGGGCTTTGGAACCGGCCGCTGACACCGGCAGAAGGGACGCCGCATGACGATGCTTCACCGTGACCAGACCGCCGCCAAGCCGCAACCGGCAACCGGCACCACGCCGCCTTTCCCCTTCACCGCGATTGTCGGCCAGGACGACATGCGGCTGGCGATGGTGCTGACGGCAATCGACCCGTCGATCGGCGGGGTTCTGGTCTTCGGCGACCGCGGTACGGGGAAGTCGACCGCCGTCCGGGGACTTGCCGCGTTGCTGCCGCCGATCCGGGCGGTACGGTCCTGCCCGGTGAACAGCGCCGAGCGGCACTTGTGCCCTGATTGGGCCGAGATCGCCGATCCGACAGTGGTCGAGAAACCGACGCCGGTGGTCGACCTGCCGCTTGGCGTCAGTGAGGACCGGGTCACAGGCGCGCTGGACGTGGAACGGGCCATCGCGCAGGGGGTCAAGGCCTTCGAGCCGGGGCTTCTGGCGCGGGCGAACCGGGGGTATCTTTACATCGACGAGGTGAACCTTCTGGAGGATCACATCGTTGATCTGCTGCTGGACGTGGCTCAGTCCGGGGAAAACGTGGTCGAGCGGGACGGCCTGTCCATCCGCCATGCCGCGCGGTTCGTGCTGGTGGGGTCCGGCAACCCCGAGGAGGGCGATCTGCGGCCGCAGCTTCTGGACCGCTTCGGTCTGTCGGTCGAAGTGCGATCGCCGCGGGACATCGATACTCGGGTCGAGGTGGTGCTGCGGCGCGAGGCCTATGAGGCCGATCCGATCGGGTTTGCTGCCACCTGGGCCGAGGCCGAGGCCGAGCTTCGGGCCAAGATCCTGGGCGCGCGGCGGGCGCTGGCCAAGGTCAAGACTCCACGCAAGGTGCTGGAGGATTGCGCGGCGCTTTGCATCCATCTTGGGTCCGACGGATTGCGGGGAGAGCTTACGCTTCTGCGCGCAGCCCGGGCGCTGGCGGCAAGCGAAGCGGCGTCGACCGTCACCCGCGACCATATCCGCCGTATCGCCGGCCTGGCGCTTGGCCACCGCCTTCGCCGCGATCCGCTGGACGAGGCAGGGGCGACGGACCGCGTTGCGCGGGCCGTGACGGAAACCCTTGGCGCGGCGAAGTCCTGACATGTCTGTCTGGGCGCGCCTGGACCTTGCCCTGCGCGTTCTTGCCGTCGATCCGGCGGGCGTCGGGGGGCTTTGGCTGCGCGGTCGGGCCGGAGCGGTTCGTGACATTGCGACTTCAGCGGTGGCTGCCCTGCCGTTTGACCGGCCGCAGCGGCGGGTGTCGGCGGCCATTGACGACCTCGCCCTGCTGGGAGGCCCGGACCCGGTGGCAACGCTTGCGCATGGTCGACCGGTCTGGCGGGCGGGGCTCCTGGCCGAGCCGTCCGTTCTGATCCTGCCGATGGCCGAGGCCGCTCCGCCCTCGCTTGTCGCCCGGCTGGCCCAGGCGCTGGATCGCGGGCAGCATGGCTTGGTTGCGCTGGACGAAGCAGCCGAAGATGGCGAAGGCTTGGCCTCGGCGCTTGCGGATCGGTTGGGACTGTTCGTGACGCTTGAAGGCGAACGCGCGCCTGGGAGAGCACTTCGCCGCATCTCCGCCAGGGACGTGAACGCTGCCCGAAAGCGATTGCCGGACGTGGTTTGCCCGACGGACCTGAAGCGCCTGCTGGTTACGCTCGCGGATCGGCTGGGCATCGGCTCCAACCGGGCCGTGATCGCCTGCCTGCGCACCGCACGGATCATTGCGGCTTTGGCGGACCGACTGACAGTGAGCGAAGAGGATCTGGCACAGGCGGTCGAATTGTCGCTGGCGCACCGCGCCGAGCTTGCGGCCGTGGCCGAAGAAGACGAAGCGCCGCATGCACCGCCCCCGGAAAACCCGCCAGAGCCTGAGGACAGGCCCGAGACCGAAGCGCTGGACCTTCACGCCTTGACCGAGATGCTGGTCGAGGTTGCCAAGGCCGCGCTGCCCAAAGACATACTCGCCCGGCTGGGCGCCGAACGGGCGGCGCGCGCGGCGCGTGGTGCGTCGGGCAGTGGGGCGGCCAAGGCCGGGAACCGCCGGGGCAGACCGCTGCCATCGCGCGCGGGCAGGCCCGACGGGCGGTCACGGATCGATCTGGTGGCGACGCTGCGGGAGGCGGCACCCTGGCAGGTTCTGCGTCGCCGGGAGGCGGGTGGCGCCCCCGACCGGGCCCTGATCGTATGCCGCTCGGACTATCGGCTGAAGCGTTACCGCGAGGTATCGGACCGCGTGCTGATCTTCGTCGTCGATGCTTCGGGCTCGGCCGCCGTGGCGAGGCTTGGCGAGGCCAAGGGCGCGGTCGAGCTGATGCTGGCCCAGGCTTACAGCCGGCGCGACCACGTGGCGCTGGTTGTGCTGCGCGGAACCAGGGCCGAGCTGGTCCTGCCACCCACCCGCAGCCTGGTGCAGACCAAGACCCGCCTGCGCGGCCTTCCCGGGGGCGGGGGGACGCCGCTCGCCTCTGGTCTTTCGACGGCATTGACCTGCGCGTTGCGGGCCAGGCGGCAGGGAATGACGCCCAGTATCGCGCTTTTGACCGATGGGCGCGGCAACATCACGCTGGACGGCAAGGCGGACCGGCCTCGTGCCCAGGATGAGGCAGAGACGCTGGCCCAGGCTATCCGCGCTGCGGGGGTTCCGGGCGTCGTGCTTGACGTGGCGAACCGGCCCCAGCCCGCCCTGGCCGATCTGTCGCGCCTGATGAACAGCCGCTATGTTCCGCTTCCGCGCGCCGACGCACGGCAAATCGCGGCAGCGCTTGGCTGACCATGATCCCTTTGGACCTGCCGAAAGACTGGCCTTTCAAGGACACATCGCGGCTGCTGAGCGCGGGCCGCCAGCGCTTTTGGGTCATCGACACCGGGCCGACCGATTCGCCCACGCTGCTTCTTCTGCACGGTACCGGTGCTTCGGGTCACAGCTTCCGACACACGATACCGGGCCTAGCGAAGACCTTTCGCGTCATCGTCCCCGATCTGCAGGGGCACGGCTGTTCGGCCAGGGGCGCCACCGGCCGACTGGGCCTTGATGCCATGGCCGCCGACCTCTGGACGCTTTGCGATGAGATATCGGTTCAACCCCAGTCGATCGTCGGTCATTCCTCGGGCGCGGTCATCGCGCTTCGGATGGCCGAGCTTCGCCCAGTTCCGTTGGGCGTCGTCGGCCTGAACGCAGCACTTGGCGAGTTCGAGGGAGCGGCGGGGTTCCTTTTCCCGATCATCGCGCGTGGGCTTGCGAGCCTGCCCTTCACCGCAAGCGCCGCGGTCGCTTTCTTTGGGCGTCCGGCCGCGGTGGAACGCATTCTTGCCGGCACCGGCTCGCCGCTCGATCCGGCAGGGCGGGCGATGTATCTGCGGCTGGTTCGGGATGTGGATCATGTGAACGGAACGCTTGGCATGATGGCGCAATGGCGGCTGCAGGGTCTTCTGTCCCGCCTGCCGGCGCTGGAGGTTCCGGTCTGCCTTATCGCGTCCGAGGGTGACCGGGCGGTGCCGCCGCAGGTGTCTGCCGATGCCGCGGCACGGATGCCGAAGGCTCGGCTGCACCGGGTTCCGCACCTTGGCCACCTGGCGCATGAGGAGGCGGAGGACGGCCTATCGGGCCTGATCCTAGACTGCCTCGGACAGGGCTGAGCCGCTGAAGATCATTGCGGCGTGCCGGTCAAGATAGATGCGCAGCCAAGGAGTGAACTCCTGCGGCTTCCGCGCGATTTCCTCGCGAAGCGTGCGCAGAGACACCCAGCGAACCGCGGCGACCTCTGCAGGGTCAAGCTCCATGTCGATCGGCCAGGGGGCCTCGCCCACGAAAACCTCGACAACTTCATGCTCGATCAGGGGCTCGTTGATCCCAGGCACTTCGGCCCGGTATTCGGCCTGTCCGACGTGACGCAGGTCGAGGCCGGTGATCCCCAGCTCTTCGGCCAGCCGCCGCCTGGCGCAATCGGCGGCGGTTTCATCCCAGGCGGGATGGGTGCAGCAGGTGTTCGCCCAAAGACCGGGCGTGTGGTACTTCCCCGCCGCCCGCCGCTGGATCAGGATGTCCGGCCCACGCAGCACAAACACCGACACCGCCGGATGCCGCAGGCCCTGGCGATGGACGGCGAGCTTGCTGATTGCACGAAGGTCCCCGGCTTCATCCCAGGCCGGGATCGGAAAGTCGGTCATCGTTTCAGTCAGGACCATTTCGGCGATACTACCCCCATCAGGTGCATCAGATTCTTCACCCCGATCTTCAGATGCGCCAACGGCCGGGCCGCCACAAGCTTCTTGTTCATATAGGCCTCGAACGTCAGACGCTGCACGTCGATGTCGTGGCAGAGGCTCACGAACCTCTCACGCCGGTCGTCGCTGCGATAGTAGGCATTCTGCATCGACCGCAAGACCTTGAACACTGTGCCATGTTCGCGCAGGAAAAGTTTCCGCGCCTGTTTCAGCTCGGCGGGCTTTCCCGACCGCAGGAAGGCCTGGGCCGCGGTGGCTGCAGCCCGGCCTCCGGCCATGGCGTAGTAGATCCCCTCGCCCGAGGAGGGTGCGACCACGCCTGCCGCATCCCCCGCCAGAACGACATCGCGCCCGTTGTCCCAGCGGTCGAGCGGTTTCAGCGGGATCGGGGCGCCTTCGCGGCGAATCGTCTCGCAGTCCGTCAGCCCGGACATCGCGCGGAGGTCGGCGGTGGCTTTCTTCAGGTCCACCGCCCCGTCTTCAGTGCCCATCCCGACCGAGGCTGTCTGGCCGTGCGGGAAGACCCAGCCGTAGAAATCCGGGCTGATGTGGCCATCATAGACCACGTCGCAGCGGACCGGGTCGTAGGCATCATTCGCCGCCGGGGCCTTGATGATCTCATGATACGCGATGACGTAGGGGATGCGGTCGCCGCCTGGCACTTCAGCCCGCGCGACGCCGGACTTCGCGCCATCCGCGCCGATTATTACGCGCGTCTGGGCGCGCTTTTCCTCACCCGTGGCCTTTTCGCGCCAGACGACATGGGTGCCTGCCGCGTCGCGCTCGATCCGAAGGAAGGTGCCGGTCAGCCGGTCGGCGCCCACCATCCGCGCACGGTCGCGGAGGAATTCGTCGAAGTCCTCACGGTCCACCATGCCGACGTAGCCGCCCTCGATGTGGATATCCACGGCCCGGCCCGTGGGCGAGATCATCCGCGCGGTCTTGATGCGGGCGACGATCAGCCGGTCAGGGATGTCGAAGTCCGCGATCAGGCGGGGGGGAATGGCCCCACCGCAGGGCTTGACGCGCCCGTCCCGGTCTAGAAGCGCAACCCGGTAGCCTGCACGGGCAAGGTCTTCCGCAGCCGTTGCGCCCGAAGGCCCGCCACCTACCACGAAGGCATCATAGTCCATGGTCATTCTCCTGGAACAAGGTGGGGGCTGGGCCTGCGCAGGCCCGAGCCATCGATGATCCGCCAGGCCATCAGGCCCGCCGCAAGGAAGAGCGCCGCTTCGACCGCGAAGACCATGCCGAAGGCATCCGCCGTGTCGCCGGACAGCCGAAGAAGATCGACCAGCGCCGCGCCGGCAAAGCCGCCAAGGCCTTGCGCGATGGCCTGACTGGCGCCCCAGACGCCCATCCGGGTGCCCTCACGCCCCTCGCGGCCCTGCCCGGCGAGCTGCATCATCGCCCCGATGGACGCGATGGCGAACATCCCGTTGAAGACGCCCAGCACAGTGACGGCGGGGGTCAGAAGGCCGCGGTCCAGCTGCCCCAGCGCCGCGATCACCGCGAGCGAGAGGGCCGAGCCAAGGCAGCCCGCCGTAACCCAGAGCTTCAGCGTACCAAGGCGAAGGCCCGAGACGGCGATCCCGACCGCAAGCATGCCGACGAACATCCCGCCGTGCTGCGCGCCGGAAAGGCTGGTGGACTGGCCGGGGGTATAGTCGAAGACCAGGCCCGCGTAGGGCTCAAGGATCAGCTCCTGCAGGAAGAAGGCGGTCATCGACAGGACGATGAAAAGCGTGAAGGTCCGGGTGCGGGGCTCGGCCCAGACCTCGGCCAGACCCTTGCGAAGTGGGGTCTCGTCTGGCAGGCGGGCGGGGATGACTTTGGCCTCGATCCCGTGGATCGCGAGTGCAGTCAGGGCGACCGAGCCAAGGGTGACGACAGCGACGATAGCCATCAGCCGCTGTGGGGAATAGGGGTCGAGAAGCGCGCCGATCACGCCGCCGGTGACGGCAATCCCGAAGATCATCATGAGCCAGGTGATCGTGGCCGCCGCCGCCCGCCGCTGCGGCGCGCAGCCGCTGGCAAGAAGCGCCAGAAGCGAGGTGCCAGAGGCCCCCGCTCCCATCCCGATCAGGACATAGGCCAGGATCGAGATCGCAAGCCCCGCCCCCTGACCGGCGGTCCCCAACGCGACCATCAGCGAGGCCAGCGCCGCGCCAGCCGACAGGATCGCCATGCCGCCGATGATAAACCGCGTCCGCTTGCCTTGCGCGTCGGACCAGAAGCCCCAGCTTGGCCGGGTGATCTGGACGAAGGAATGAAGCGCCACCAGTGCGCCCGAAAGCATCGCGGGCAGGGCGAGTTCCACCGTCATCAGCCGGTTCAGGGTCGAGGTCGTAAGCACCACCACCGCGCCAAGGCACAGCTGCACCAGGCCAAGCCGAACGATCTGGACCCAGCTGAGCGTCATGCGAGCCCCCGCAAGGCGAAGGCCGAGATCATCATCCCGGTGACGTAAAGGACGACGCCGGTGCCGTTGTACCAGGGCGCCTTGCCCTTGGGATCGCGGAAGAGAACCCGCATCGCGGCGATTTGTGCAGCAAGCAAGCCTGTCACCGCCAGCGCGTGCCACGGCTTGTCCCAGATCACCAGAAGCGCAATTACCAGGGCTTGCGCCATGCCCATGACCGTGCAGGCGATCTTGGCCGCGACCTCTGGACCAAGGACCACGGGCAGGGACCGAACGCCATGCTGGCGATCCCCCTCCAAGGCCTTGAAATCGTTCAGCGTCATGATGCCATGCGCGCCAAAAGCGTATAGCCCGGCGATGGCGATGATCTCGAACCTCGGTGCTGCGGCCAGCAGAACTGCCGCGCCGGTGAACCACGGCAGGCCCTCATAGCTCAGGCCCACCAGACCGGGGCCCCACCAGCCCGACCGCTTCAGCCGGATGGGTTCGGCCGAATAGGCCCAGGCAGCAAGAACGCCCACGACCGTCGCCCCGAACCCCCAGGGGCCCAAGGTCCAGCCGACCGCCAGCGAGAGCACGGTCATCGCGAGCGCTATCCACAGCCCCCAGCGACCGGGAATGCGGCCAGAGGGGATCGGGCGGTCGGGTTCGTTCACTGCATCGACATGCCGGTCGCACCAGTCGTTGGCGGCCTGGCTCATCCCGCAGACGATGGGGCCGGCCAGTATCATTCCCAGAAGAACCGTCGGCCAGTTCGCGCCAAGCGTCACACCCGAGGAAACGGCGCCGCAAAGAAACGCCCATGTCGGCGGAAACCACGTGATCGGCTTGATCAGGGTGAGCATGGCCCTCGGTTCGGGCCAGCCGGGCGAAGGATGCGTGATCGTGGCGCTCATGTGTCAATTAAACCTGACACACGCGAGTCTGGCAAGAATTACATTCCCGAAGGGCGCGAGCTTCGGTCCGTCGCCAGCGCGAACCGGCAGGCCACGTCAGAAGCGGCGCATCAACACGGACTGACAGAAGACAGAAGCAGCGGGCCGCCTGCGTGGATCACTCGGCTTCCTTGTTGAGAATGCCGAACTTCCGCAACTTGACGTACAGCGACTGCCGCGAAAGGCTCAGCAATTCGGCAGCTGCAGCCCGGTTGTTCCCGGACATCTCTAGCGCGGCCTCGATGCACATCTTTTCGATGATTTCCGTCGTTTCGGCGACGATGTCCTTGAGGGTCGAGTAGCCGACCAGACGCATCACGTTGCGCAGGCCTTCGTTGTCGACGGCGACCGTGGGCCAGACAACACTGTCGGTCACCACGGAATCGCGCGCGATGATGGCCACGAACTGCTTGCCGCGGTCCTGGAACATCGCCGCTGAAAGCTCGACCGAGACCTCGCCCATGTAGTCGGTGTTCAGCCGGGTGCGATAGTGCCGCAGATGTCCGACGCGCTTGACGTTGTCCAAAAGGACCTTCAGGTCGACGGCGCCCCGCGACAGGAAATCGGAGAACGCACGGTCAACCACGACAGACTGGCTGTGGCTGTCGGTCAGGTTCAGAAACGCCTCGTTCGCGGACTTGATCACGCCGTTGCTGTCCAGAAAGACGATGGCATCTGTCCCCTTGTCGAACAGGCTTTGCAGCATGGCGCTCAGATCGCTTTGCTGGGTCTGGGCGCTTTCCGATAGCCCGATCCGGCACAGGAGGAGCCGGTCCCGCGACGCGCGGAACATCTTGGCGTTGATCTTCACGCGTTGTCCGGTGCGGCGCACGTTGAGGTCAAGGAATGCGGCGCTATCGCTGGTGGCGTTCCGGGCCAGTGTCTCAAGAAGCTCACCCCGGCGACGCCCGTCAAACTCCTGCGCGACGGGCGCATTCAGGAGGTCGTTCCGGGCGGCACCCAGCAGGCGCGCGGCCGTGCTGTTCAGATCGACAATACGCCCGGTGGTTTCGGACACGATCAGCAGCGGGAACGAGTTCTCTTCCATCAAAACGCGGTAGCGCGTTTCAAGCTCTCGCTGGGCCTCGTGATCGCGCCCGATTGCGCGATGGGCCTGCACCAGCTGCTGCTGCACTTCGGCCAGTGCCCGAAGGTCACGCCCCATCAGGAGGACGCGACCCGAATCCTGCCACTTGCGGATCACATACCGAACCGGAAACTCATACTGGACGGCGCCCGCATGGTTCAGTTCAAGCGCTGGTCCGTTTTCCGTTTCGCGAAGGCGCGGGCTGAGTTTGGTCCAGCTTTCTTCGGCAAAGAGCGTCTGGATGTGTTTGCCTTCCCACCCTCCGACGAGTGCCGACAAACCTGACTGAGGATTGACAACAACGGCTTCGACCAGACCTTCAGGGCTGACGAGGAGTGTCAGATCCGAGGCTGCTCCGACCAGCGCCAGTACAAGCTGCCTGGCCGCAGGATCGGCTGGCAGGTCCGGCAAGCTGTGGCCGTCATGGATCAATATAGCCTCCTGTCAAAATGAATTCGTGTGCATGCTTTGACCTCTTTTGCCTTGCCGTTCAAGCTGACGACCGTTCCGGCAGGCGTCAAATTCCGTCCGAATTGAAGAAACATCACGCAAGACCCTGTCCGCACCCGTTGCCTTCAGCAGGGTCTCGTCAGGTACCGGGATCGCGCCGCCAACGAAAATGCACATTGAATCGCGTGAAAGAAGCCGCAGCGTCTTGACGAGGCCGACCCCCGATTCAAGCGCTGCCGTGCATCCGATGGACACGAGCGCCAGATCGAACCGGCTACCCGCCAGCAGCACCGTAAGCTCGGACGCCACGGGGGCGACCCGGACCACTGCGCCGAATCCGGCGGCCCTGAGCTCGGTTGCCAGGACCATGGCGCCCAGCGTGTGCTGCTCGGCCTCGGCCACGAGAATCAGGACAGATGCGCTTTGGTCCGGAAAGGCTTCGGGCAGGGACTCGTCGACGCGGCGCACTACCTGATGCAGGCGTTCGGTACAGACAGTCACATCGACAAAGCTGACCTTGTCAGCCATCCAGCCTTCTCCAAGCCGCCGGGCCGCTTCGGGGACATACCGGAACACAACGGCGGTAGCGCTGATGTGCCGGGCCGACATGCTTTCAAGAATCCACGCAGGATCGACCGCGCTGTCCTGGGTCAGGACATGCATGAAATGGTCAAGATGTTCCTGTTTCACTTCCGCGCACTCTTGCTCGCGCACTGACACCAATTTTCCCACCGCCTGTTTCGCAAGTCCGGCAAACCGATCCAGGCCACGCATGACCTGATTATCCGGTATCCCTTCGTCACGCATCGGCGACCCTCCCTGGGCGATACCGCTCATGCCGGGGCAAGTTAGCACTGTTGGTGCGCAAATAGAAGCAGACGACTCGCTCTCTCCATGACACCTCAATCCATCACTTATGTCCACCAAAATTGACATAAGCGTGCTCGCGAGAGGGTAGATACGGATTAATTATTTGTTTTAGCTATATTAATTGGTTTCGGCTTGCAGGCGATAAGCGCTCGAGTGACCACTACACATGCGCGCACGCTCGCGACAAAGTGTAATTTTGCATTGACAGTCTGGGCCGCTGGACTACGCTGGATGTCAACATGGTGATGCATGAGGCGTCCGTATGTCCGCTGCTGCGTCTGACCCCCGGCCCCACCCGCTTTACACGCCGAGCGAGCGCGCGCGCCGGGACGCGACCGTATGGACCACGGTGCAGGCCATCCTGGCGCCGGTCCAGTTTCTGGTGTTCCTCGTCTCTCTGGCGCTTGTGCTGCGCTATCTCTGGACGGGCGAAGGCTACGCTGCGGCCACCGTGTCGATCCTGCTGAAGACCGCGGTTCTTTACACGATCATGGTCACTGGGGCGATCTGGGAGAAGGTGGTCTTCGGGCAGTATCTCTTCGCGCCTGCGTTCTTCTGGGAAGA
>NZ_JBOFBI010000223.1:0-9919 GCF_051645465.1 Tabrizicola sp.
CGCTGCAAGGTGCTCCTCCACCTCGTCGATGGCACGTCTTCGACCATCACCAAAGACTACCGCACCATCGTGACCGAGCTTGAGGCCTATTCCGACCTCCTCGGCGACAAGCCCCGGATCCTTGCCCTGAACAAGACCGACGCGATGACCGCCAAGGAAACCGGTGACCGCCGCCGCGCGCTGGAAAAGGCGTCGGGCGGCGAGGTCCACGTTATCTCTGGCGTCAGCGGCAAAGGCCTCCCCGAAGTCCTCCGCGCGCTTTACGCTACCATCCACAGCGAGGCCCCGTCAGAGGAGCCCGGCCCGTGGCAACCCTGACCCTGGTCGCCCCCGACATCCGCACCGCCAAGCGGCTGGTCGTCAAGATCGGCTCGGCCCTTCTCGTCGACCGCCAGAGCGGGCTGAAACAGTCCTGGCTCTCCGCCCTCGCCCTCGACGTGGCCGAAGCCAAGACCCGCGGTGCAGACGTGGTCCTCGTCTCCTCCGGCTCCATTGCCCTTGGCCGCAAGGTCCTGAACCTCCCCGATGGTGTCCTGACGCTGGAGCAATCCCAAGCCGCCGCCGCCGTGGGCCAGATCCGCCTGGCGCGGGCCTATGAGGAAGTCCTGGCCCCGCACGGCATCACCACCGCCCAGGTCCTGGTGACGCTGGAAGACACCGAGGACCGCCGCCGCTACCTGAACTCCCGCGCGACGATGCAAACACTCCTCTCCCTAGGCGTCGTCCCGATCGTGAACGAAAACGACACCGTCGCGACCGACGAAATCCGCTTCGGCGACAACGACCGCCTCGCCGCCCAGATCGCGGTGACGGTGGGGGCGGACCAGTTGATCCTTCTCTCCGACGTCGACGGCTTCTACACCGCCAACCCGAAGGAAGACCCCTCCGCCACCCGCTTCGATGTTGTCGAAACCATCACCCACGAGATCGAGGCGATGGCGGGCGACCCGATCTCCGGGCTTTCCAAAGGCGGGATGAAGACCAAGCTTCTCGCCGCCAAGACCGCCGTCGCGGGCGGCTGCGCCATGGCGATCATGGAAGGCTCGACCCTCAGGCCGCTGAAGGCGCTGGCCGAGGGCGCGAACCGTACCTGGTTCGTGTCCGCCGCCGATCCGCAGCTGGCGCGCAAGCGCTGGATCAACGCGATGAAGCCCAAAGGGGAACTGACGCTTGACGCAGGCGCCGTGACTGCACTGAAGGCCGGCAAAAGCCTTTTGCCCGCCGGTGTGACCAAAGTGACCGGCACCTTCGGCCGGGGTGAACCGGTGTCGATCCTTTCGCCAGAAGGAGTGGTTCTCGGCAAGGGCCTGGTGCGCTATACTTCGACCGAGGCGCGCAGGATCGCCGGTCACCGGTCAAGCGAGATCGAAGCGATCCTCGGCTACCAGGGCCGCGCGGCGCTGGTGCATCGGGACGATATGGTGGTCTAGACCCAAATTCCTTAAGTAAGGAATTTGACAAAATTCTTACTCAAGAATTTTGGGGCCTGGCGGAAGCGGAGCGAGAGCATGGACGGCCAATTCACCGATCTCATGGGCGACATCGGTCGCAAGGCCCGGGCAGCGGCGGCAGAACTCGCCTTCGCCGGGTCCGAACGCAAGGCCACTGCTCTGATCTCGGCAGCCGACGCAGTCTGGCGGCGGCGACAGGAGATTCTGGATGCAAACATCCTCGACCTCGACGCAGGCGCTACGAAGGGCCTGACGCCCGCCATGCTCGACCGCCTGCGGCTTGACGACCACCGCCTGCGCGGGATCGTCGATGCGCTCCGCGAAATTGCCGAGCAGAAGGATCCCGTCGGTCGGGTCCTTGCCGAATGGGACCGCCCAAGCGGCCTTCATATCCAGCGCGTGGCGACCCCACTGGGCGTTGTCGGTGTCATCTACGAAAGCCGCCCGAACGTGACCGCCGATGCGGGTGCCCTCTGCCTCAAGTCCGGCAATGCCGTGATCCTGCGTGGCGGCAGCGAAAGCTTCGAGACGTCCGAGGCGATCCATTCTTGCATGGCGGAGGGCCTTCGTTCAGCCAACCTCCCCGAAGCCGCGATCCAGTTCATCCCGACCCGCGACCGCGAGATGGTGACGGCCATGCTCCGGGCGACCGAGTACATCGACGTGATCGTCCCCCGCGGCGGCAAGGGCCTTGTCGGCCTTGTCCAGCGCGAGGCGCGGGTGCCGGTCTTCGCCCATCTGGAAGGCATCTGCCACGTCTACGCCGACCGCGACGCCGACCTCGAAAAAGCCCGCCGCGTCGTCCTGAACGCCAAGACCCGCCGCACCGGCGTCTGCGGCTCGGCCGAGTGCCTGCTGATCGACTGGCAGTTCTATACCAAGCACGGCGCGGTGCTGATCGAGGACCTTCTTAAGGCCGGGGTCGAAGTCAGGACCGAAGGAGAACTCCTCAAAGTGCCGGGCACAGTAAAAGCCTCACCCGACGACTTTGGGCATGAGTTCCTCGACATGATCATCGCGGCAAAGCTGGTGGACGGCGTGGACGAAGCCATCACCCATATCCGCCGCTACGGCTCGAACCACACCGAGAGCATCCTGACCGAGAACGACGCCACCGCCGCACGTTTCTTCGAACGGCTCGACAGCGCGATCCTGATGCGTAACGCCTCGACCCAGTTCGCCGATGGCGGCGAGTTCGGGATGGGCGCGGAAATCGGCATCGCCACCGGCAAGATGCACGCGCGGGGGCCTGTGGGGGCCGAACAGCTGACGAGCTTCAAATACCTCGTGACCGGCGACGGGACGATCCGACCTTAGCTCAGAACGTAAGCCTGATGGTCGTCTCGCCGATCTCGGTCACCAGACGCCGCCCCTGCCGCGCCAGTTCTTCGGGCACCAGCGCGAAATGCACCTGCGCCGCCCCGATCTCGGCGGGTGCGCGCGGTTCGGTCAAAACCTCCCAGAGCCCGGCGTCCACCTTCAGCCGCGGTGCTTCGGCAAGGATCGACCAGCCGACCTCGCCCCGCGTGACCTGCACTTTCCCGCCATAAGCCAGCGCACTTTCCAGGCATTGCAGGAGAAGGAACACCAGCCGCACCTCGCGCCGCGACAAGTCCGCCGGGCTCGACCAGGCATAGCCGACCCGCCCCCCGCGTCCCAGATCACCCAGGATCGACGCCACCTCGGACCGCGCGATCCGCTGGTCGCCCGAGGCCTGGCCGAAGCAGATCCGGAAGAACCGGATCCGTGCGTTCGCATTGGCGACGCTTTCCGAGATCAGCGCCATTTCCGGTCGCGCACCCCCCGGCTCCATCGTCAGAAGCTCCACCCCGTTGCCTATCGCCCCGATCGGGCTGATAAGGTCGTGGCAGATGCGGGACGCAATCAGGGCGGCAAGGTCGGGTTTGGTTTCATGCATCGCGGGGCACCGGGCGAGAGGGGCGGGAAATGGCGGCACTTCTGGAACCGGGCATGCTGGTACGCCACCCGGATCAGGCAGACTGGGGCTTGGGTCAGGTACAGTCGAACATTGACGGAAAGGTCACAGTGAACTTTGAACACGCTGGAAAAGTGGTGATCGACAGCAAGCGCGTCTTCCTTGTGCCCTTGTTGGATTCTGAACACCCATAGTGCGAATCCTGCGAAGAAACTCAACCGGGAATTGCTGCCCCCTTGACGCGGACGGACAGGTGGTTGCAAAGCCACAGGCGCGTGGCTAAGTCAGACCTGCCCCTGCGCGAAACGATGCCGATGACCGCTGAAGAGCCCCCCTACGCCGTCCGGCTGGCGACCACGCCCGAGGACCTGACCGCCGCGCAGCGCCTGCGCTATCAGGTCTTCATCGAAGAGCTTGGCGGCACCGGCCCCATGGTCGACCACGAAGCCCGGCTGGAGCGTGACGCCTTCGATCCGTTCTTCGACCACCTGGTGCTTGTCGACCGCCGGATCGACCCCGCAACCAAGGCCCATGTGATCGGCGCCTACCGCGTCCTTCCCGACGACCGCCGCGCCGCCGCGGGCCGGTTCTATTCCGAAACCGAGTTCGACCTCGGCCCCCTCCTCGCCCAGGGCCGTCGGCTTCTGGAGCTTGGCCGCTCCTGCGTCGACGCAGATCACCGCGGCGGCACGGCGATGTTCCATCTCTGGAACGGGCTCGCCGAATACGTCTTAGACCGCGGGATCGAGGTGCTCTTCGGCGTGGCAAGCTTCCACGGCACCGACATCCCGGCGCTGGCCGAGCCGCTGGCCTATCTGCACCACAACCACCTCGCGCCCCCCGACATGCGGGTCCGCGCCCTTCCGCCCCACCGGCAGGAGATGAACCTGATCCCTGCCGATTGCCTTGACCGCAAGGCCGCGATGGCGGCGACACCGGCCCTGATCAAGGCCTACCTCCGCCTCGGCGGCTTTGTCGGCGACGGCGCCTGGATCGACCGGGATTTCAACACCACCGATGTCTGCCTCGTCATGGACACCGGCCAGATGTCGGCCCGGCACCGTGACTTCTACATCCGAAAGAAGGCTGCCAATTGAGCGGCTGGGAACATGCCCCGCCCCCGCCCTTCCGGATCGGCGCCCTGGGCTGGCTGCGGGTCCTCTGGCGCGGCACGCTGGTCGGAAGCCTCACCTACGGCGGGCTTGTCGTTCTCCTCCTCGTGCGCCTCGTCGAATGGCCGCTTTACGGCCAGGCCCGCCCCGTCACACCCCACATCACCCGCTTCGTCTGCCGCACCGCACTCCGCCTCCTGCGCCTGCCCCTCGTCGTCCACGGCAAGCCGATGACCCACCCCGGCGCCATCGTCGCGAACCACTCCAGCTGGCTCGACGTCTTCGTCCTGAACGCCGTCCAGACGATCTACTTCGTCGCCAAGGCCGAGGTCGCCGACTGGCCAATGATCGGCTGGCTTGCCCGCGCGACCGGCACGATCTTCATCGCCCGCAAGGGAAGCGAGGCGAAGAAACACAAGGACATGTTCGAATCCCGCCTGCAGGCCGGGCATCGCCTCCTCTTCTTCCCCGAAGGCACCTCGACCGACGCGATCCGGGTCCTGCCGTTCAAGTCGACGCTCTTCGAGGCCTTCTTCGCCCCCGCCCTCGTCCGCAGCATGCATATCCAGCCCGTCACCGTGGTCTTCCACGCGCCCGAAGGCGAAGATGCCCGGCACTACGGCTGGTGGGGCGACATGGACTTCGCCAGCCACCTTCTGAAAACGCTTTCCACCCCCCGCCATGGCCGGGTCGAGGTGACCTTCCATCCCGAAGTTCCGGTCGACGCCTTCGAGAACCGCAAGGCGCTTTCCCAGCATTGCGAGCGGGTGATCCGGACAGCGCATGTGCATGCGGTGGAGTGAACCGGGAACACCCTCACCACCTGTCATCCCCGCGAAAGCGGGGACCCAGATGACGCACAGGGGTCCCCGCTTTCGCGGGGATGACAGACTGGATTTCCGTTGTCGGCAAGGGTCAACCTTTGCCCACTCACCGCAACCGGCGCAACAGCTCCATGCTTGGCTCTCCCGTCACCGGCAACCCCACACTCGCCTCATAAGCGCTGATCGCGGCCTTCGTCTTCGCCCCGATCACCCCGTCCGTCCCGCCCGTATCGAACCCCGCCGCCGTCAGCAGCCGCTGCAGCTCCTGCCGGTCGGCCTTCGTCATCCCCGCCGCATCGGGGCCGAACGAGGCCTGCACCGCCCCCCGGCCCAGAAGCCGGTCCGACAGATGCCCGACCCCGATCGCGTAGTTCTGGGCGTTGTTGTAGCGCAGGATCGTCGCGAAGTTCTGCGTCAGCAGGAAATACGGCCCGCCCCCCGAATTGCCCCCGGCGATGATCGACCCGCCCGCAAGCGACCCACCCCCCGCTGCCCGCACTCCCAACGCGCTCCAATCCGCCGCCGACTTCCCCTTGCCGCGCCCCAGAAGCCCGGAGTTGAAGCCCGCAGGCAGCGTCACCTCCATCCCCCAGGGCAGACCCGTCGTCCACCCGGACCGGTTCAGATAAGCCGCAGTGGACGCAAGCGAATCCGACGGATCCTCGCTCCAGATATCCCGCCGCCCGTCGCCGGTGAAATCCACCGCAAACTCCAGGAACGAAGTCGGGATGAACTGCGTATGCCCCATCGCCCCGGCCCAGCTGCCGGTCATCGCACCGGGTGCCACATCCCCCGCCTGCAGGATGCGCAGCGCCGCGACGAGCTGGCTTTCAAAGAACTCCCCCCGCCGCCCGTCATAAGCCAGCGTCGACAGCGCCGAGATCACCGGCACATTCCCCCGCCTTGTCCCGAAAAAGCTCTCCAGCCCCCAGACCGCCGCCACGACATGGCCTTCAACCCCATAGCGGCTCTCGATCGCCGACAGGGTGCTGCCGTACTGCGAGTACTTCTGGCGCCCAAGGCTCACCCGCTCGTCCGAGGCGGCGATGTTCAGATAGTCCTCAAGGCTCCGCTTGAACTCGGTCTGGTTGCGGTCCTTCTCGATCACCTCCGGCAGGAACCCCGCCCCCCGGAACGCCGCATCGATGGTCCCCTGCGATATCCCGCGTGAGGCCGCCCGGCCCTTGAACCCCGCAACCCAGTCGTCCCACCCCGCATTCGGCACCGCCCGAGGAGCCGGGTCCGCCGCCCGGTACCCCCCTCCCCCACCCGACCCGCTCCTGCCCGAGGAAACGCATGCCGATAGGAAAGCCGCCGCCCCAGTCAACAGGGCGCCACGCCGTGTCATCTCCACTGTCTGCATGATCCCGCCGCCTCTGCTCTTGTTTTGCGGCCATGATAGCAATCGCCCGCGCCAAAGGCAAAGACCGGTCATACCGCAGAGGCGGCTAACCGTACTCCCGTCACGCCCGCCCGTCATCAGACGACTTCGCAGCGAAGCGGGTGCTCCGCCGCCACTCCGGCAAACCACGCAACCAATCCTTACAAGACTGCCCTTGCTTCCGTGATTTTCTACAAAAAAATGGGTGCATTCGACAATAAAGCCCGTAGTCCGTCTGCAATAGATTCGGCTGCGAAACAGTGTCCCTGATCCGAAGGCTCTCGAGTGTCTTACTCAAAGAAGCAACCAATCGACTTCGCGAACCGGCAACGAACCAACGCCTTTCGCGTCCCTAATTCGGAGCAGTGCGCTGTGGAAGCTGCCCGCTGAAAACAGCTAACTCAGGAAAGGACTACCTATGCGTTCGACGATTCTGGCGGCTATTGTGGCACTGTCTGCGACGATGGCATTCGCGCAAGAGAAAGACATGATGGAAGAAATGAGCATGGGTCTCACTATGCTTGAGGCGTCCGCCAAGACCGTGCTGCAGCAATACGGTCTCGAGGCTGATGTGATGTCTCTGACGCTGGGTCAGCTTGCAGCTATCCAGGGCGCTTTGACGGGGTCGAACAACGACGCCGAAAAGAAAGCCCAGATCGAAGCAGCTCTGCGGAAGTGAACCGCTTCTGAGGACTTCCGGGCGACTCGGTCGCCTGTCTAGACCCCAACCCTTCGCCGGGTTGGGGATTTCCCCAGCCTGCGGGCCTATGCTCTTGTAACAATCGGGGAGGAACCGGTTGCAAGACGCCTTTCCCCCTCGGCAGTGCTTGAAATATTTTACCTCATCACAATTTTACTCCTTCGCAAGAAATCGTAATGCAACTGTTACAACCTTTTGTTTGATCGCTTGTCTGATCGGCAGAATTGGCAGGTGAAAGTCTCGACCAATCAACCCTTCTCACGCCGACGCGATAATTGTTTCATTTCCCGTTGAAATGAGCGTTACAATAAAAAACGCCGGTTATCACGCCATTGTAGACCCGCTTGAGAGATGATGCCTCGTCGCGTAGCTCTGCTCCAGTCAGCTGGAGAGTGCGCATGCCGAAGCGTTACGATAGTCTGCAAGAGTATCATGATACTGATCAGGCAATAGGCTTCCGGAAGTATGAGGAGGTCCATTTCCGTGTGGGGCTGTTGTCCGAAACATCAAGCGACGTGACATTCACCTCCACCAACCGGAATGGTTTGGTCGTCGATCTTTCAGGAACAGCAAAACATCTGACGCAAATGGATGGAATTCTGGACGAAACGCCAACCCGACGCGGTGACGTCTGCCTGATACCGCCGGATATTGAGGCGCGTTTCGCCTGGGAAACAAGGACTGAACGGCAGACCAGCATAATACTCGAGTTTGATTCCGAGGTACTTGCCGCCTACCTGCCGGACTTCGAAAAGGACAGATTCGCATCTGGCCACCTTCTCCCCGCCAATTATGCCGACCGACCTATCCTTGCCAATCTAGCCCGGCTGCTTAGCCGCGAGATAGACCCCGACCAGGCACGCGGAAGGCTCTTCGCCGAGTCAGTCATGCGTCTGGTCGCATTCGAGATCGTCTCTTCGCATTGGTCGGTGCCGATGCAGCGGCCCGAGGTCGGTGGCGGTTGGGACTCTCGGGTAAAGCGGGCGATAGAGTTCATCGAGAGCAAGTATTCCGACGACATCACCCTATCGGACATCGGACAGGCTTCGGGGCTCAGCGTGACACAACTGACATCGCGCTTCCAGAAAGATGTAGGGGCGACGCCGTACTCCTACGTCATCGACCGGCGTTTGCGCCAGGCAGTGCATCTCCTGAAGACGACCGAAATGCCAATCGCAGAGGTGGCGGTCGCAACCGGGTTCTCGGACCAGCAGCATCTGACGCGGGCGTTTCGCGCGCGCCTCGACCAGACCCCAAAACAGGTGCGAAAGGCATAGACCCCGGCGACTGGCGCAGCTTCGCTCTAGCCAGATATCGGTCTCACCTTTTCGGCCGGCCTCCTCTCCAGAGTGTCTTCAGAGGTTGCCCGGCCCTGGTGCATGGCCGGGCTTGCTTATGTCAACAGATTGACGGGGCGTAAACGCCCGCAACCAAACCACTGAAATCATTTGCTTTAAAGACTGTCCCACCGTGGGACGCCCTCACTCCCCCCGGTTCTTCAGCGTCCAGGCGATCTGGCGGAGCATCCCGTGGAAGGTCTGCACCTCGGCCCGCGTCAGCCCCAGCCGCCCCCACATGTTCCGCAGGTTCGCCTTCATCCCCTCCACCTTCGTCTCCGGAAAGAAGAACCCCGCCGCGTCGAGCCTTTCCTCGAAATGGTCCGCCAGCCGGTCCACCTCCTCCCGGCTCGCAAAGTCCGTCCGGGCCAGTTCCATGACCGAGGCCGGAACCTCCCCCGCCTGCCGCCGCCATTCATAGCCGAGGAGGAGCACGCACTGGGCGAGGTTCAGCGACGGGAACTCCGGGTTCACCGGCACCGTCACGATGGCGTTGGCCCGGACGATGTCGTCATTCTCCAGCCCCGCCCGCTCCGGCCCGAAGAGGACGCCCACCCGCTTCCCCTCGGCCCCCATCGCGCGGGCCATCTCCATCGCCCGCTCTGGCGTGACGACCTCATTCACCAGCTCCCGCCCCCTCGCGGTGGTCGCGAAAACGAAGTCGCAGTCGGCGATCGAAGTGGGCACATCGGGGAACAACCCCGCCTGGTCCAGCACCCGCCCGGCTCCGCTTGCCATCGCGACGGCCTTGGGGTTCGGCCAGCCGTCGCGGGGCCCCACGACCCGCATCCGTTCGAGCCCGAAGTTCAGCATCGCCCGCGCCGCGGCACCGATGTTCTCGCCCATCTGGGGGCGGACGAGGATGAAGACCGGGGGGATCATGCGGGGCCTCTGGAAAGAACTGGGGCCGAGATAGGCCAGCCGGAGTAAACTGGCAAGCCGACCCCGCCGGTAGCCAAGCCGAAGAAAGGCTGATAGACGGGCCGGCAGACCAAAGCCCGGAGCCCGCCATGGCCGCAGACGACCGCCCGCAGATCACCCTCATCTCGCCCCCAGCCTTCGACGCGGAGGTCTTTTCCGACCGGATCGGAAGGGTGCTCGACGGGGTCGAGATCGCCTGCCTGCGGCTTTCGCTCGGGACGAAGGACGAAGACATCCTGATGCGCGCCGCCGACGCT
>NZ_JBOFBI010000224.1:0-25585 GCF_051645465.1 Tabrizicola sp.
GCGCGGCTTTGTCCGCTGGACGAGGCCAAAAGCCTTGGCTAAACACGCCCCCGACGGGGCATGGTTTTCCATGGCCCCTCAAGTCATATGGGCCGGCAACCGTACTGGCCTGAAAGGGGAGAAGTTCTCGTGTCCCACGTAGACGATCACGCAGGCACCGGCGAAGGCACTCGGCGGGATTTCCTGTACTACGCAACCGCAGGCGCCGGAGCGGTGGCCGCTGGCGGCGCTGTCTGGCCGCTGGTCAACCAGATGAATCCCTCGGCCGATACCCGTGCGCTGGCCTCGATCCTGGTCGACATTTCGGCGGTCGAACCGGGCACGCAGTTGACGGTGAAGTGGCTGGGCAAGCCCGTGTTCATCCGCCACCGGACCGGCGAAGAGATCGCCAAGGCGCAGTCGCAGGACGCAGAGGCACAAGGCAACCTGCCCGACCCGATGGCGCGCAACGTCAACCTGACCGATCCGACCGCCGAGGCGACCGATGGCAACCGCACGATCCCGTCGCCCGAGGGCGAGGGCGCCGGGGCCTGGATCGTGCAGATGGGCGTCTGCACCCATCTAGGCTGCGTGCCGTTGGGCAATGCCGGCGACTTCGGCGGCTGGTTCTGCCCCTGCCACGGGTCGCACTATGATCTGTCGGGGCGCATCCGCAAAGGACCCGCGCCCGAGAACCTTCCGATTCCGCCCGTTTCCTGGGTGGATGGCAGCACAATCAAGCTTGGGTGAGGAACAGCATCATGGCCGGAATTCCGCACGACCATTACGAACCCAAGACCAACAGTGAGCGCTGGCTTTACAAGCGCCTGCCGATCATGGGCGTCCTCTACGACACCATCATGATCCCCACCCCCCGCAACCTTAACTGGATGTGGATCTGGGGCATCGTGCTGACCTTCTGCCTTGCCTTGCAGATCGTCACCGGGATCGTCCTGGCGATGCACTACACCCCGCATGTCGACATGGCCTTCGCCTCGATCGAGCACATCATGCGCAACGTGAACGGCGGATACTTCATCCGCTACCTGCACATGAACGGGGCCTCGCTCTTCTTCTTCGCCGTCTATCTGCATATCTTCCGCGGCCTCTACTACGGCAGCTACAAGGCCCCGCGTGAGATCACCTGGATCATCGGCATGCTCATCTACCTCTTGATGATGGCCACCGCCTTCATGGGCTACGTGCTGCCCTGGGGCCAGATGTCGTTCTGGGGTGCGACCGTGATCACCGGCCTTTTCGGCGCGATCCCGGGCATCGGCGAAACGATCCAGACCTGGCTGCTCGGCGGCCCGGCGGTGGACAACGCCACGCTGAACCGCTTCTTCTCGCTTCACTATCTCCTCCCGTTCGTGATCGCGGCGCTGGTTGCCGTCCACATCTGGGCCTTCCACACCACCGGCAACAACAACCCCACGGGTGTTGAGGTTCGCCGTGGATCGAAGGAAGAAGCCGAGCGCGACACCCTGCCGTTCTGGCCCTACTTCGTGATCAAGGACCTGTTCGCCCTGGCCGTGATCCTTGCGGTGTTCTTCGCCATCGTCGGCTTCATGCCGAACTACCTGGGCCACCCCGACAACTACATCGAGGCGAACCCGCTTTCGACGCCTGCGCATATCGTGCCGGAATGGTACTTCCTGCCGTTCTACGCGATCCTGCGCGCCTTCACCGCCGACGTCTGGGTGGTGATCGCGGCCAACTGGCTTTCGTTCGGGATCATCGACGCCAAGTTCTTCGGCGTACTGGCGATGTTCGGGGCAATCGCGGTCATGGCGCTGGCACCCTGGCTTGACACCTCTTCCGTCCGGTCGGGCCGCTATCGCCCGATGTTCAAGTGGTGGTTCGCGCTTCTGTGCATCGACTTTGTCGTGCTGATGTGGTGCGGCGCGATGCCTGCCGAAGAGCCCTATGCCACGATCTCGCTGATCGCCTCGGCCTACTGGTTCGCCTACTTCCTGATCATCCTGCCGCTACTCGGCGTGATCGAGAAACCGCTGCCCCAGCCGGCGACGATCGAGGAAGACTTCAATGCCCACTACGGCGCCAAAGCGCATCCGGCTGAGTGAGAGGAAACTGAACATGTTCCGCAAAATCGCACTCACCGCCGTATCGGCCCTGCTGCTGACCGTGGGCAGCGTCCATGCCGCTGGCGAAGAAGGTCACGTCGAGGATGTGGCCTTTGCGCATGAAGGCCCGTTCGGCAAGTTCGACCAGTTCCAGCTGCAGCGCGGGCTGCAGGTCTACACCGAGGTTTGCTCGGGCTGCCACGGGCTGAAATACGTCCCGATCCGCTCGCTGTCGGATGGGGGCGGGCCTGGTATTCCGGAAGATCAGGTCCGGGCCTATGCCAAGCAGTTCACGGTCACCGACAAGGACACCGGCGAAGACCGCGAAGGGCTGCCGACCGATAGCTTCCCGGCCAACACCGGGGCGGGCGCGCCGGACCTTTCCCTGATGGCCAAAGCCCGCGCCGGGTTCCACGGGCCCTATGGGACCGGCATGAACCAGCTGTTCCGCGGCATGGGCGGGCCGGAGTACATCTACTCGATCCTGACCGGCTATACCGGTGAGGAGAAAGAAGAGTTCGGGTCGTTCTTCTATGAGAACAAGGCCTTCCCCGGCGGCTGGATCGCGATGGCCCCACCGATGACAGATGATCAAGTGACCTATGCCGATGGTCACCCGGCCACCGTGCATCACATGGCCGAGGACGTGGCGTCGTTCCTGATGTGGGCAGCCGAGCCGAACCTGATGGCGCGAAAGCAGGCGGGCTTCGTCAGCGTCATCTTCCTGATCATCCTATCGACGCTTCTGTACCTGACCAACAAGCGCATCTGGGCCGGGATCAAGGGCCGCAAGCAGGCCTGATGCCCTGCCGACCGACACGGAAGACCCCGCCTTTCGGCGGGGTTTTTCATTTCCGGCCCAGATAGTCCTGCACAGCGGGCGGAGGGTTGGCCAGCAGCAGGTCGGTCTCGACCGGAGGGTGGACGACGCCCTCGGCCACAAAAGCCGTATCTCCACCAAGTGCCTTCGCGTCTTCTGGATCATGGGTGACCATCAGCACAAGCGCGCCGGTTTCGTCTGCGACTTCGCGGACAAGTGCCAGCATCTCGGACCGTAGTGCCGGACCAAGCGCCGCGAAGGGTTCGTCCAGAAGCAGGATCGGTCGGGCCTGCAACAAAGCCCTTGCCAGCGCGGCGCGGCTTGCCTGGCCGCCGGACAACTGCGCCGGACGGCGGGGACCGAGGTCGGAGAGGCCTACACGTGTCAGGGCAGCGTCGATCCGGGCGCGATCGTCGGGGGAAAGCCGCAGGTCAGGGCGCAGACCAAGGCCAAGGTTCTGAAAGATCGTGAGATGGGGAAAAAGGTTCTGATCCTGGAAGAGGATGGTCACCGGCCGCTCTCCCGGCGGGACCGCTGTCAGATCGTCTCCGTTCCACAGGATCCGGCCTTCGGTCGGGGCGAAGAACCCGGCGACGACCGAAAGAAGCGTGGACTTCCCGGCACCGGACGGGCCCATGATCGCGATACGGCTGCCCGGTCTGGCGGACCAGTCGGCGGTCAGACGGAAGGCGTCTTGGGTGATGATCAGGCGGTCAAGCTGCAGCACGGCGGCCTCCGGCATCGCAGGCCCAGAAGAGGGCGAAGGAGAGGGTGACAAGGATCAGCGCGGCAGAGGCGGCAGCCTCCATCCGGTAGGCTCCGGTCAGCTGCGCGACGACGAGGGGGAGGGTCGCCTGGCTTTCACCGGCGAAGAGGGCGATCACGCCGAGGTCGCCCATGGAAAGCGCGGCCGCCACCCCGGCGCCAAAGCCCAGCGGGCGGGCAAGGCGGGGCAGGACCAGCCAGCGGAGGCGCGGCCAGCCGGTAAGGGAGAGGCTGTCGGCGAGGCGGCCGTAATCGGCGTGGAGAGCGCGGGTCTCGGGCAGGAGGATGCGGTAGAGGTAGGGGAGCGAGAGGGCGCAGTTGACCAGGATGGTGATGGGAAGTGCCAGGGTCATCGGGGTCGTAAAGGGTTGGATCAGCAGGAAAAGCCCGGTGCCGAGGACAAGGCCGGAGGTGGCGAGGGGAAGCGTCGCTGCGGCTTCGATCAGGGGGCGGGGTCGGGAAGCGGCTGCGAGGGCGAGGGTCAGGGCGATCCCTGTCGTTAGTGCCGCCGAGGTGAGCGCGACAAGGACTGAGCGGCTCGCAGCGGGCAGGACTGAGGCCGGAAGGTCGGCGAGGCCGGGTAGACCGCGAAGGAAGACGGCGATCAGCGGCAGGGTGAGGAACAGGGTTGCGGCCAGGAGGGCAACGCTGTCGGCCCCGCGCCTCCAGCCGCCGGGAGCGGAAAGCGGGAGGCCCCGGTCGAGGCCCGCGCCAAAGCCTGCGGGGCGGGCGAAGGTCCACGCGGCGAGGGCCGCTACGGCGCCGACCGCGACCTGTACTCCCGCGAGGGCCGCAGCGCGGCCGAGGTCGAATTCGAAGCGGACGGCCTGGTAGATGGCCAGTTCGATGGTCGTGGCCTTGGGGCCGCCGCCGAGGGTGATGACAACGGCAAAGCTGGTGAGGCAGACGACCATGATCACCAGCGCGACGCCTGGCAGCACTTCGCGGAGCATCGGCGCTTCGAGATGGCGGAAGGTTTCAGCCGGGCCGAAGCCGAGGGATTGGGCAAGACGGATGCGTTCAGCGGGGATGGCGAGCCAGCCTTGCAGGATCATGCGGGTGGCGAGGGGGAGGTTCAGGAAGATGTGGGCGAGGACAACGCCGTGGAGGCCGTAGATCGAGATCGGCGGCAGGCTGAGGGCCTGGAGTGCCGAGTTGAGAAGGCCCGAGCGGCCGAAGATGGCGAGGAGGCCGAGGACGGCGACGACGGCGGGCAGTAGGAAGGGCGCGCCCATCAGGGTGATGAGAAGGCCCCGGCCAGGGAAGCGGCGGCGGGCGAGGGCGCGGGCGACGGGGATCGCGAGGAGGGTGGAAAAGAGAGAGGAAAGAAGGGCTTGCGTGACGGAGAAGCGAACGGCGGACCAGTCGGCGGGGCCCAGCGACAGGCCTGCCCCCCGCCAGCCAACGGCGGCGAGGGGGGCAAGGACCAGCGCCAGCAGAAGGACTGCCAACGCTGGTACTGCGAGGTTTAGCGGGCGAGTGCGATGCGCCATTCGAGCAGGGCCGCACCGCGGGCCTCCTCCGCTTCGACAGGCGTGAGCAAGAGCGACTTCGCTGGCAGGAAGGCATCAAAGCCCGCCGGTAGGCCTTCGGCTGGGGTCACCACGGGGTACATCCAATTGGTCTCTGGGATCACCGATTGGAAGGCGTCGGTCAGCATGAAGTCGAGGAACTGGTCGGCGAGTTCGGGCTGGTCGGTGGCGGCCAGTTTTCCGGCGACTTCGATCTGCATGTAGTGGCCTTCGTCGAAAAGGGCGGCAGCTTTGGTGTCGTCCTGTTCCGCGATCAGGTGGTAGGCGGGGGAGGTGGTGTAGCTGAGGACCATGTCGGCCTCGCCTTCGAGGAAGAGGCCGTAGGCTTCGGACCAGCCGGGGGTGACGGTGACGATGTTGTCGGCGAGGTTCCTCCAGACGTCCAGCGCTCGCCCACCATAGGCAGCCTTTACCCAGAGCAGCAGGCCGAGGCCGGGGGTGGAGGAGCGGGGGTCCTGGATGACGATCTTCAGGTCGGAGGTGGCGAGGGCTTCGAAGCTTTTCGGGGGTTCGGGGAGTTTGGTGCGGTCGTAGACGAAGGCGAACCAGCCCCAGTCGAAGGGGAGGAAAAGCGGGTCCTCGAAGGGGACGGGGAGAGTTGTTGTGGGATTTTTTCCATGCGGAGCAAAGAGTTGCGTGGCGGTGCCTGCGGCGGTGAGGCTGGTGTCGAGGCCGAGGACGATGTCGGCGTCGGAGGCCGCACCTTCGAGCTGGATGCGGGCGAGGAGGGCGGCGCCGTCGCCTGCGGGGACGAATTGCAGGTCACAGGCGCAGGTTTCTTCGAAAGCCTTCTCGATGGCGGGGCCGGGGCCCCATTCGGAGGTGAAGCTGTCGTAGGTCAGGACTGTCAGGACGGGCGTTTCGGCCATGGCCGGGATGGCGATGGTGGTCAGGCCCGCAGCAAGGAGTTGAAAACGCATAAGTTTCTCCATGATGCGACGGAATGGTCGGGGATGGAGAACCCATGCACCTTCCCTCCGCCGGTATGATCCGGTTCAGGTTCGACGGGTTCGCTTTCGCATCTCAGCCGTGTGACAGGCACCCCGAGGTGGAGGTGACCATAGGGGAAGTTGCGGCGGGTGCAAGGGAGGCGGCGGTGGGCGGGGTTAAGGGGAGATGAACGAGAAAAAGGCGGCACCTCGCGGGGCGGCTTATGACGGCAATCAAGTCTTTGAGAACGCTGTGTTAAACTTGGACCTTTCGAACAGGTTAATGATCTTCTTTCCATCTTCCTTTCATCTTCTTTCCGTCTCTACTCGCGTAGAGAGAAACGCCGTTAACCGCGTTGTGAGACCATTGGCGAATCGGAGGGGGAGGGAGGCGCTGGTGGTGCGGGCGGTCCCGGCAATCAGACGGTGGTGCATGCGGGACGGTTGTGAAATTGAGCGGCTTCGCCGCGAAGACTCTTTGTCTCGCCTCTGCGCGTGAAGAACGCGCAACCGGCTCGGGTGAAGAGCGCTCCGCGCGGGAGTATTGGGAAAAGAGCAAATACGAGGGAGTGGGGGGCTATTCGCGGCGGAAGTAGAGGGTGCCGTTCGGCTCGCCGTTGGTGTCTTCGCTGAAGCCCAGGGCGGCCAGCGCGGGGGCGAGTTTGGTGCGGGCGGCGGTGACTTCGGACGGGTCGAGGAAGGGGACGAGGATGCGGCGGACGCCGGTGAGGTTGTCTGCCATGAAGGCCTCGGCCGGGAGGAGGTGGCCGGAGAGGCGGATGACTTCGGGTCTGGTGTCGGTCAGGAGTTTCGTGAGGCCGGACCAGATACCATCGGGGTTCAGGGTGGTTTGTGAGTAGGAAATCCCTGCGGGATTGGGGAAGTTCAGCGCCACAATTCGGCGGGCGAAGAGTTGCAGTGCGGGGCGTTCTTCGTGGAGGGTCACCTGCAGCTCGGGCGTTGCGGCCTTGGCGCGGAGGGCGACGAAGCCGATGCCGCAGTCGAGGTCGACAAGCCGGGTGCAGCCGTTCAGGAAGCCCGCGATGTTGCGGGCGTGGCGGCGTTCGAACTTGCCGGATTGTAGGACCTCCATCGTCGCGGCGGTGAAGATGCGGGGGTCGAGCGGGATTTTCAGGGTCTGGTTCTCGACCGCTTCCAGCGGGATATCGGCGGAAATGTCGGCCGAGCCGGAGATATAGGGCGAGGCGAAAGGGGAGCCCCAGCCGGGCGGGGGCGGGGTGCGGCGGTCCTCTTTCGGCTGGGCGTTGCGGCGTTGTTCAAGCTTGGTCTGGACGGCTTTCACCGCCTCGGGGTCGCGGGCCTTGGGGGGCTTGGCGACGACCTGGCTGATCGGGATGTTGGAGGCGGCGATGAGGTTCTGGACATAGGCCTGGTATTCCGGCGAGGGCCGGTATTCGGCCAGCCTGGCCTCGGCCCGGGCATGGGCGGCTTCGTGGAGGCGGCGGACCTCGTCGTCCTTCAGAAGCTCGGCCATGATGGCGGCCCGGCGGTCGCGGTGGCGGGCGATCTGCAGGTCTTCGACCTCGTTCCGGTCCTGCAGCGACCAGTAGTCGGAATTGTACTTGTCCTTCTTCAGGTTCGCGTTGCCGCGGAATTTGCGCAAGCTGTAAGCGTCCATCGACTTGATGGCGTAGTGGTTGATCTGGGCCCAGTCGTAGCCGACCGTCCGGCGGATCGAGCGCCAGCCTCGGAACTTGAACCAGTCTTCCAGCGGGCGGCCGGAGCCGTTCACCCAGAGGACAGAGTCGGGGTAGTCGGTTTCCTTGTGCTGCGACTTGATGATCGGGCGGTGCATGCCGAGCCGCAGGTATTTCGGGTCGAACTTGAGCATGGTCTTGGTGCCCCAGCCCTTGTTCCAGAACTCGGGCGCGGCGCGGGTGAACTGGTCGGTGATCGGCGCGCGGGACCAGTCGCGGACGCCGGAAGAGCCGAAGATGCGCCAGGTCAGGACCATAGCGGAGGCGTTCATGGCGTTCAGGTCTGTGACGAGGCCGTCGAGCGTGCCTGAGGGGTGGGTCACGCACATGAATTCGTCGGCGTCGAGGACGAGGAGCCAGTCGGAGTTGATGATCAGCTCTTCATCCGCTGCGAGCTTCAGCATGGAGGGGTGGGGCTTCACGCCCTCGGGCATGATGTTTTCGCGGTGGTGGACGCCGATGTCGAGCGACTGAAGCCGTTTGAGAAGCGTGTCGGTGCCGTCGGAGCAGTCGTTGGTGTAGACCATGAGCTCGGTAAAGCCGACGGCCAGGTGGTGGGCCACCCATTCGACCACGAAGGGACCTTCGTCCTTCATGGTGGAGAGCGCCACCAGGGACCCGTGCGGGCTGGTCTGTCGGGTGAAGTTCATTCTTCGAGGGCGGCGGTCGGGTCGATTTCCAGCTTCTCGCACATGCGGGCGATGTAGCTGCCCTTCAAGGCTGGGTTCTTGCGCCACCAGGGGCGGGCGGCGTTGGTGTAGATGTGGACCGACATTGTGTTGTCGGTGAAGTGGCCTTCGACGTTCGAGTGGGGGTCGTAGAAGACATCGTTCAGCTGGAAGGGCACGGGGTAGAGCGTGTCGGCGGTCATGGCTTTGTCGATGTCGCCGGTTTTCGTCGCGAAATGGGTGAAAGCCTGGGGGCCGAAGGCGGTGCGCTCGGTCTGGTAGATGCGGACGGGTTTGGGGAGCGAGGAGGGGAGCTTGTCCATCTTGCGCTTTTGCTTGTTACCCCACCAGGCGGGGTAGTCGGGCAGGTTGTCGTAGTAGTCGAGGAGGCTTTCGATGAGCTTGCCGGTCTTCGGCATTGCCACGACGCCGCAGTTGAGCGCACCGCGCATGCCGTGGCCGGCGTAGATATGCTCTTGCCCTTCGGGGAAGGGTTTGTGGCAATAGGCGTCGCAGTCGATCCAGATTGCGCCGGTGGCGGCGATCATCTTGTAGCGGAAGACGTTCGAGAGGAACGAGGCGGAGGTTTCGGCGACGATGGCGCGGTCGATGTCCATGATCTCGGTCGCGGGGCGGACCTCGACGCCTTTCGGGACGTTGCGGACGGTGTCGGTGCAGTAGAGCGTGACGGGATGGCCCATGACCAGGTGCGATTTCAGGCAGAGCTGGTTCACGTAGTGCAGGCTTTCGCCAATCCAGAGCGAGGCGACGGGGCGGCGGTTCAGGTTCATTGGGCAGCCTTTGATACAGGGTCAGAAGACCGAAGCGAAGCGTTCGGGGAGGCGGTACAGCTCTTTCGTGCGACCGCCGCCGAAGAAGGTGATCTTGCCGTCGTGGAGGTGCTGCTGGCCTTCGATCATCTTCTTGCGGAACTCGGGGAGGTCGGCGTCTTCGCGGACGGCGGTGCCTTTCGACAGGGCGAGGAAGTTTTCCAGGTCCTTGCTCCAGGCCTTGCCGACGTCCTTCAGGTCGCGGTCCCCGGCCATGGTGGTGCGCATTTCCTTGCGGCCCGCCAGGCGTTCGGTGACCATGTCGTAGTCGAAGAACCGCAGGTGGATCAGGTACATGTGCGGGTCGAGGACGCGGGGCTGGTGGCTGTTGGCGTGGCCGCCGATGGTGAAGCCGGTTTCCTTCCGGAGGACGCAGGGCTTGGCGTAGTTGGCATTCGCTCGGAAGACGCGGCGGCGGGAGAGGATGGGCTGATCATCAGCCAGCGGTTCGGGCTCGGCTTCGGGGTTGTGGACAAGCTCGATGCCGAAGGGGCAGAGCGAGGCGGGTGTGGTTTTGGAATTGGTGTAGCGGCTGAGGTAGGTGACGAGGTCGGGGGCGACGGCGGGATCGACGATGACCACCTCGTCGACATCGCCGACGAAGAACCAGTTGTAGTAGCGGAGCATCCCGGCGGAGAACTGGGTGTTGATGCCCCACCGCCGACGCTCCATCCGCCACATGGTCGGGTCGCGGGGCAGGCGGATGACGTTGGCGCCTTCGCAGATGCGGTCGTGTTCAGGGTCGCCGCCGTGGGAGAGGATGTAGAGATGCTCGCGTCCGAACTGGCGGCCGTAGTAGTCGACCCAGCGCTGAAGGAAGTAGTAGTCCTTGTAGACCATCGTCATGGCCCCGGCTGGCTGCTTTGTCGGGTCAAGCGTGGCGGGGGCGTCGGACATTCGGCCTTCCTTCGGCGTGCGGCGGGACGGTATCACGCGGCTTTGCGCGACTTCAAGCGGGCCCGGTCTGGCGGCTGTTCCCGCTCAGCTGGTCGATGAAGCTGCGCAACAGCGGGACGCGGCGGGGGCGGAAGCTTTCGTCGGTGAGGCGGACGTTCGACATCTCCAGCACCTTGAAGCGGCGAAAGTCCTGGCGGAGGCAGCAGAAGCCCAGGCACATCACTTCGCGGTCGAGGAACGCGGTGCCGAGGGGCCAGATGCGCCTATCTGTGAGCTGGCCAGAGACGTCGCGGTAGGTCAGGTCAACCGCGCGCTCGTCCCAGGCGGCTTCACGCAGAAGCTGCAGATGCGGCGGGGCGGGCTTGCGGCGCTCGTAGCGGTAAGTGCGGGTGACGGCGTGGATCGCGTGGCGCTGCACCCGGTCGGGGAGGGTGGCGATGATCTTGGCCTGCGCCTCGGCAGCGGCTTTCGCCAGCATCGGGTCGCCCGAAATCGTCACTTCGGCGAGGCCGAGGACCAGGGCTTCGACCTCCAGCCTTGTGAACATCTGCGGCGGCAGGGCGGGGTCTTCGGTAAGGGTGTAGCCCGCCCCTGCCGCGCCGTCGATCAGGGCACCCGCGGCGCGCAGGGCGTCGATGTCACGGTAGAGCGTGCGTTCGGAGACCCCGGTCTCTTCGGCCAGACGCGCGGCGGTGACCGGCTGGGGCAGCATCCGGAAGACGCTGAGCAGGCGGAGAAGGCGATCGGCGCGGGGCATCTGATCCTGACAGGTTCTGACAGGAGGAGAAGCGTAAACCGGAAGCATCGGAAAGCAAAGGAGAACGATATGCTTACCTTGTTTCATTCCCCCGAAAGCCGGTCTTCCGCGATCATGACCCTGGTCGAAGAGATGCGGATCGCCGACTGGCTTGATGTCCGTATCGTGACGATCCCCCGTGTCGATGGCTCGGGCGGGCGAGACCCGGCCAACCCGCATCCCGAGGGCAAGGTGCCCGCGCTGGTGCATGACGGCCTGGTGATCACCGAGCGCGCGGCGATCATCCTGCACCTGACGACGCTGTTCCCCGACAGCGGTCTGTCGCCCAAGATCGGGACGGCGGAGTGGGGGGCATTCGTCGGCTGGCTGACCTGGTATCAAGGGGTACTGGAGCCCGTGATGATCTTCGAAGGGGCCGGGATCACGCATCCCTGGATCGAGGCCACGTTCCGCGACCACAAGGCTGCGGCGGCGCGACTGCGGGCGGCGCTGGCGAAGGGGCCGTGGCTTCTGGGCGAGCACTATTCGGCAGCGGATCTGCTGGTGCACGGGCCTTACGCCTTCTTCCCCGATGCCGTTCCGGATGACCCGCTGATCCGCGACTGGGTCGAGCGCTGCAAGGCCCGCCCAGCGCGGCAAAAGGTGCTTGCGGCTGACGCTGCGCGGATGGCGGCTTGACGCCGCCTTGGCAGCACCGATTTTCTGCGAAAATCGGGGGGCTTCCGCGCCTTTAGGACGCGGGCGGCTCCCAAAGCTCGATCGGGGTTCCTTCCGGGTCGTGGATGCGGGCAAAGTGGCCGTAGGTGCCGTCGCCGTCCCAGTCCGTGCGGGTTTCCACGGCGATGCCTGCGGCCTGCAGTTGGGCAATAAGGCCGGGTAGGTCTTCCACCCGCAGGTTCAGCATCCATTGCTTGTCGGCGGCGAAGTAGTCGGTCGTGGCCGAGAAGGGCGAGAAAACCGTCGGCCCGGCCTCTTGCATCCAGACGGCAACATCGGGCTGGGTGATGCCAAGATGGGTCCGGTACCAGTCGTTCAGCGCAGCGGTGTCCGCCGCCCGGAAGAAGATGCCGCCGATCCCGGTGACGCGTGCCATTCCCCGCCTCCAAAGCAAAAGGGCCGCCCCTTGGGCGACCCTCTCACAATTCCGGGGCTGACGAAAGCTTCAGCCGTTGACCACGTCCTTCAGAGCCTTCGCGATCGCGAATTTCACCTGCTTGTCGGCGGGCTTTTTCATCTGCTCGCCCGTCGCAGGGTTGCGGACCATACGCTCGGGGCGGGCTTTGCAGGCGACCTTGCCCAGGCCGGGGATCGTGACGGCACCACCGCCGGCCACTTCACGCGCGACGACCGAGGCAATCGCGTCCAGCGCGGCGCCAGCGGTTTTCTTGTCGCTGCCCATGACTTCGGCCACTGCGGCCACCAGTTGGGTCTTGGTCATCTGATTGGACATTGGATCATCCTTCGTTTGTTATTGCACGACTTGTCGGCATGGTTTTTTTTGCCCGTCAAATGTGGGCGTCCCACCCCCGAAACGGGGCCACGGCCCAAACACACGGTTTAGGGGCCAAAATCAACCCCTGAACAGTGAGACCGGCGGATTTGGCGCCTTTTTTGCGGGGTCAGAGGAAGGCAGTCTCCTCAAAACTGCGCAGTTTCCGGCTGTGGAGCCGTTCGATAGGCGTGTCGCGAAGGCGCTCCATCGCGCGGATGCCGATCTGGAGGTGGCGGCTGACCTGGGTCTTGTAGAACTCGGACGCCATGCCGGGCAGTTTCAGCTCGCCGTGGAGCGGTTTGTCCGAAACGCAGAGGAGCGTCCCGTAGGGCACCCGGAAGCGGAAACCGTTGGCGGCGATGGTGGCGCTTTCCATATCCAGCGCCACCGCGCGGGACTGCGACAGGCGGCGCACCGGGCCGGACTGGTCGCGCAGTTCCCAGTTGCGGTTGTCGATGGTGGCGACGGTTCCGGTCCGCATGATGCGCTTCAGCTCATAGCCTTCCAGCTGGGTGACGTCGGCCACGGCCTGTTCCAGCGCGATCTGGATTTCGGCAAGCGCGGGGATCGGCACCCAGATGGGCAGGTCGGCGTCGAGGACGTGGTCTTCGCGGAGATACGCATGGGCGAGGACGAAGTCGCCAAGCGACTGGCTGTTCCGGAGGCCCGCGCAGTGCCCGACCATGAGCCAGGCATGCGGGCGGAGGACGGCGATGTGGTCGGTGGCCGTCTTGGCGTTCGACGGGCCGACGCCGATGTTGACGAGGGTGATCCCGTTCCCGTCGGCGCGCTTCAGGTGGTAGGTCGGCATCTGCGGCATCTTGTCGGTGGGCCGGATGACGCCGTCAGTCGTGGTGATCTCCTGGTTTCCGGTCGCAACGAAGGCCGTGTAGCCGGAGGCCGCATTGCCCAGGACGGTGCGGGCGTAAGCTTCGAACTCATCGACGTAGAACTGGTAGTTGGTGAAGAGGACGTGGTTCTGGAAGTGCGCAGGGTCGGTCGCCGTATAGTGCGCAAGCCGGGCCAGCGAGTAGTCCACGCGCTGCGCGGTGAAGGGGGCGAGGGGCGCCGAGCCGTCGTCATAGCGCGTCATCACGCCGTTCACGATGTCATCATTGGTGGTGACAAGGTCGGGCACGTCGAACACGTCGCGGAGCGAGAAGTCCATCACCCCTTCCTGGGGGATCGCCACCGTGCTGCCCGCGACAGCGAAATGGACTGGCATCGGCGTGTCGGAAAGGCCGATCTCGACCGCGACGCCGTGGTTGCGGATCAGAAGGCCGATCTGCTGGATGAGGTACTGGCGGAACAGGTCCGGCCGGGTGACGGTGGTAGTGAAGGTGCCGGGCGCCGAGACGTGGCCAAACGCCAGGCGGGTGTCGATCTTGTCGAAGCTTGTCACCGTCAGGCGGATTTCCGGGTAGAACGCCCGGACCCTGCGGCCAGGATGGCCCTTTGCCACGGTCTTCAGGAATTCGCCCGACAGGAACCGGGTGGCCGAGCTGTAAAGCGCCTCAAGCCGGTCGACGGCATCGGCGGCGTTGGTGAAGCTCGCATGCTCGGGGGCGTCGGGGCAAAGGGTCGAGGAAAAGGTGTCGTCCTGCATTTTCGGTCCTGAAGTTGATCCGGCATATAAGCCGAAAGCATGACGGAACTGCAAGTGAAGGCATTGTGACGGGCGGCGGGCGGGTCTTGCGCCTGCCCTTCCTGCCCCCGATAGTCCGGCCCATGACGACGCTTCTGTCCCTTGGTCATGGCTATTCGGCCCGTGCGCTTGCCCGGCTCTTGGTGCCTCTGGGCTGGCGTGTCATCGGGACGACGCGGAACCCAGCCAAGACCGAGGCTTTTCGGGCCGAGGGGGTGGTGCCGCTGCTTTGGCCTGCCGATCTGGGCGAGGCGCTGGAGAGGGCGACGCATATCCTGTGCTCGGCGGCCCCGGACGTGGCAGGCGACCCGTTCCTGCAGGCTGTGCCCGAGATCGCGCAGTCGCGGGCCGAGTGGGTGGGGTATCTGTCGACCACGGGGGTCTATGGCGATCATCAGGGCGGCTGGGTCGATGAGACGACGCCCCTGACCCCGAACTCGGAACGCGGGAAGCTGCGGGTTCTGGCGGAAAGCCAGTGGCTGGAGACCGGCCTGCCCGTGCATGTCTTCCGGCTGGCAGGTATCTATGGGCCGGGGCGGGGACCGTTCGAGAAGGTGCGGGACGGGACAGCGCGGCGGATCATCAAGCCGAACCAGATCTTCAGCCGCATCCATGTCGACGACATCGCGCAGGTGCTGCTGGGCTCAATCAGACGGCCCAATCCGGGTGCGGCCTATAACGTCTGCGACGACAACCCCTCCCCGCCCGAGGACGTGCTGTCTTATGCCGCGCGATTGCTTGGCCTGCCCGACCCGCCCGAGGTCCCGTTTGACGAGGCGGAAATGACGCCCATGCAGCGCGCTTTCTACAGCGAGTCGAAGCGGGTCCGGAACGACAGGATCAAGCGCGAGCTTGGGGTGAGCCTGGTTTATCCGGACTATCCGCAGGGGCTTGCCGCGCTTCTTGGTGCGGAAGGCACCTGACGGGGGCCTGCGGTCCTGGCTTGCCGCTGCCCGGAGCGAGGGGGTTGTGCGGTGCGGGGGGCTGTGGTGAAGATTGCCAAGGGAACCGAAAACGGGGGGAAAAGATGCGGAACCTTTTGGTCTGGATACTTGTGGCGGCGGTGGTGATACTGGGTTTCTTCGCGAACCAAAGCTCGCGGCAAGTCACTGGTTTGCGGAACGATCTGGCAGCGCGGACCGAGGCTGTTGCGGCGCTGGAAGGGGAAAAGATCGCCTTGGCCGCCGAGGTCGAGAAGCTGAAGGCCGAAACTGACGCTGCGACCAAGGCAGCGGCTCAGGCTGCGACCGAAGCTGCCGCCCAGGCGTCGACCGAGGCCGTTGCAGCGGTGGAAGCCGAGAAGACCGCCCTGGCGGACCAGGTGACGGCGCTGCAGGCGCAACTTGTTGCCGCCAGCGAGCTCTTGTCCGCAGCCGAAGCAGAGAAGGTGGCCCTGGTCGACCAGGTCGGTGCGCTTGAGGCCGAGAAGTCGACGCTGAACGGGCAGATCAGCGCGCTGGAGGCCGAGAAGGCCGACCTGACCGGGCAGATCGCCGAGTTGCAGGCGCAGGTTGACGCCCCGGGCGCCGCGGTGGAGGAACCTACAACACAGGTGACTCCCGAGGGCACGGCCAACCCCTGAGGCGCAGCCCGTCACGCGGATTTATCGGCGAGGCGGGCCGCAATAGCACTGAACGGCGGCCGTGGTGTAATCGATCACCAGAGATCAGCCTTGGATTGCAGCAGCAACCGCGTTGAACTATCGTTGAACTGATGCGCGGTTTGGTCCTTACGTCGTTTTATCTGTGCTTGTTTCTTTCCCCAGCTGGGGTGACGGCCCAGGAGGCCGTTCAACAGTCATTGGAGATCGGGCCGTCAGGTGAGGCCTATCTCGAATCCGTGCGCTACAGCAGTAATCAGACCGATGTGGCGTACTTCGATCCGAGAGGGCCAGCGCCCCGGCTTGAGACCGGACAGGACCCGGTTCCTCCGCCGAAACCAGGTGCCGATGGGCAGGCCGAGCAGCTTTCGACGGTGCAGATTGTGGTGATCGTGGTTGCAACCGCCGTCCTGATCGGTCTGGCGATGCTCGTCCGGCGGTTCGCGGGCGGCTTCACCCTGTCGCTGCAAGGCGAGGCGCAGAACGCGGCGCGGGCACGGCGGGCGGGCGGTGGGGGTGCGATGGCCAAGGCCGGGCCGCCGGCCGATCTGCAGGCGATTCTTGGAACCGCAGACCGGCGGCGCGCGCTGGTGATGCTGGCGCAGGCAGCGCTGGCGCGGACGGTCACGGCGAACGGCGTCCTTTTGCAGCCAAGCTGGACGATGCGCGACACGCTCCGCCGCATCCCGAAGACCCAGGCCCACCTAGACGCGCTGCGTGGTCTGGTGATGAAAGGAGAGCAGGTTCTTTTCGGCAACCGCGATGTGACCGAGGCGGAGTTTCAAGCGCAGGTAGCGACCATCCGCCCCCTGATGGCCGGGGCTTCAGCATGAGTGATGCTTCCGCGCCCCCAGCCTCGCCGATCCGGGTCGAGATCATCATCTTCGCGATCATCTTCGCGATGGCGATGGCGGGGCTTGCCTATGTCCTGTCGCAACGCCAGCAGGAGCTTCGCAGCTCGCCCGTGGGTCTGGACGGCCTGCAGCTGTGGCTGACCGCCGAGGACGTCAGCACACAGACCTTTTCCGGTGGGTGGATTGTCGATCCAGTCTCGATCGGGCTTGTGGTGCTGCCGTTGCATGACACCGATCCGGATCAGGAGCTTCAGCCCGCTCGGACGAAGGAAGAACTGCTCTTTCAGCAGGACGAAAACGATCTGGACTGGTACTCGATCTTCGACAAGGTGGAGCAGGCGCCGACCCTGATCGTCCTGCCGAAATGGCGGAGCGGCATGCGGCTGACAGGCCTTGCGCACCCTGCCCTTCTGGTCGAGCGTGATCGGCTTGATGGCATCTTGCAGTACCTGACGGGCGAGCAGTCGATCAGGGTGAACTACAGCCGGCAGGTCTTTACCGCTTTGCCCTACCAGGATGCGACAGGGGCGGAGCTTAGGGCGGAGATCTACGCGGCCCAGCTCTTTGACAGCACAGGATGCGACCCGATCATCGGTTCGGGGCGAGAGACGCTGCTGGCGTCCTGTCCGGTTGCCGGGTCTTATGAGACGGTGTTTGTCCTGTCGGACCCTGATCTTCTGAACAATCACGGGCTGCGGCTGGGCCAGAACGCCGCCATCGCGCGGGATTTTCTGGCCGGGGTCGCGGGGGATGGCACTGTCTTGATCGACTACAGCCGCGACAACTGGTTCTTTTCTACCGACGAACCCATTCAGCGCGACCGCACCTGGGCCGATCTTCTGCGCTTCTTCGAACCGCCGTTCCTGGCGTTGTGGCTGGGGGCCGGGATGATGTTGGCGCTGGTCCTCTGGCGGTCGCTTCGGCGCGCGGGGCCGGTGGCGCACGTCGCTGATGCCGGGACCGGAAAGATGCAGGCGATACAGGCTCGCGCGCGGCTGATGCGGCTTACGGGGCAGGACGGCGCGATGATGGGCGACTATGCCCACGCACGGATTGCGGCTACGGCGGCACGGCTGGTCGGGCCGGGGCATGCCCGGCAGATCGGCGAGGAACACGCCTTCGTGCGCTTTGTCGCACGCCGCAGGAAAGACCTGGCCGACCGGCTGGAGGCGGCGCTGGCCCGGCTGCACGCCCTGCCCGCGACGATATCCGCGACGGCGGCGATCCACCATGTCGAAGACCTTGAACAGATCCTGGAGCTGATTGCGAATGACACTTGATACCCTGCGCGAACGCGCCGATGCGCTTCGGACCGAGATCGGCCGCACTGTCCTTGGTCAGGAAGATGCGGTGGACTTTCTGCTGGTTGCCCTCTTCGCGCGGGGCCATGTTCTGCTGGAAGGACCGCCCGGCACGGCGAAGACCCTGCTGGCCCGCAGCTTCGCCGCCGCCCTGGCGCTGGACTTCGGGCGTGTGCAGTTCACGCCCGATCTGATGCCGGGCGACATCCTTGGCACGTCGATCTTCAACTTCCAGACCAACGCTTTCGTGCTGACCAAGGGCCCGGTCTTCAGCCAGGTGCTTCTGGCCGACGAGATCAACCGCGCGCCGCCGAAGACTCAGGCGGCGCTTCTGCAGGCGATGAACGAACGCATGGTCAGCATCGACGGCACGGACCACTCGCTTGGCAGCGATTTCATCGTCATTGCGACGCAGAACCCGATCGAGCAGCAGGGCACCTATCCCTTGCCGGAAGCGCAGCTCGACCGGTTCCTTTTCAAGCTCGGGATCGAGTTTCCGCCCGAGACGGTGGAAATGGCGATCCTGCAGCAGCACGCCGCGCAGCCGATCGAGGCGGGGCTGGAGACGGCAGGGCTTGCAAAGGTCGTCGATGCAGCAGCGCTGGCGGAAAGCAGGGCGCTGATCGACGGGATCATCCTGAAGGACGACATCCTGGCCTATATCCTGCGGCTGGTCCGCGCGACACGGACAAACCCCGAGATTTCGCATGGCGCCTCTACTCGCGCAGCCGATGCCGTTGCCCGGGCCGCCCGTGCGCTGGCGGCCCTCAGCGGGCGCGACTATGCCATCCCTGACGACGTGAAGCGCCTTTTCGTGCCAGCGCTCCGCCACCGTATCGTGCTTGGCCCCGCCGCCGAGATCGAAGGGCGGGATTCGGTGCAGGTCCTGGAAAACATCCTCAACCAGATCGAGGCCCCGCGCTGATCCGTCCGGCCCCCAGACTGATCAAGGCGGCAGCCGCGGCACTTGTGGCTTCGCTGGCTGCTGGCCTCTTGGGAGGCGTTTCGCGTGAGTTGGCGCTGGCCCCTTGGATCGTGCTTGTCGCTTTGGCGGGGATCGATGTCCTTCTGTCGCTAAGCGGGCGCAAGGCGGTGGTGCTGGATATGGCACCCGAGGTCTTCGTCGGAGAGACGGTGCTTCTGAAACTGAAGGTGACCCCTGCCCCCCTGGGCCTGATAGCACGGTTCGACTGGCCGGAAGGGTTGTCTGGCCCCACGGAGACCGGATTCTCGGGGGATACGGCAACCGTTCCCTGCCGTGCAGTTCGGCGGGGGGTGTGGAGCCTGTCGCAGCTTTGGCTCCTATGGCCGTCCCGGCTGAAACTGTTCGAGTTCACGCCCCGGCTGCCCGTCAAGCTGGAGGTGCGGGTCGTCCCGAACATCCGCCCGGTGCAATCGGGGCAGATCACGACGACTGTCATGTCGACGCTTTATGGGGTGAAGGAAAACCGGGCCATCGGCGAGGGGTCGGAGTTCCACCAGCTGCGCGAATTTGTCCGTGGGATGGACGTGAAGACCATCGACTGGAAAGCTTCCGCCCGCCGCCGCTCGCTTGTGGCGCGGGAGTTGCAGGCCGAGCGGAACCACCATGTCATCCTGGCGCTCGACACCGGGTACCTCATGCGCGAAGACATCGCCGGTCTGCCGAAGATCGACCACGCGACCACGGCGGCGCTTGCGGTGGCCTGGGCGGCGGCGGTCGGCGGCGATCTGGTGGGCTACTTTGCCTACGACGTGCGACCGCGCACCTTTGTCGCCCCGCGGCCCGGTCGCACTGCCTTTGCGCGCCTGCGAAGCTGGACCGCCGACCTTGCCTATGTCGGGCGTGAGACGAACCACACCCTCGCCTTGACCGAGCTGAACGCCCGAACCCCGAAACGCAGCCTGATCATCATCTTCACCGATTTCGTCGACACAACCTCGGCCGAACTGATGATCGAAAACATCGGCATCCTCGCCCGGCGGCATCTGGTGGTCTTCGTCACCATCCGCGACCCCGAGCTGGAAGCCGTGGTCGAACGCTCTCCGGATGATCTGGACGGGGTGGCCACGCTGGTTGCCGCCAACCAATGGGTGCAGGATCGCCGCCGTGTGCTGGAACGGCTGGTGCGGCTGGGGGTCACTATCGTGGACGCAAAGCCCAACGCGGTGACGGCCAGGCTCATCTCGACCTATCTCGACATCAAGGCCAAGGACCTGATCTGATGGACCAGACCAGCCTCCTCCGCTCTGCCCGGTTCCGCGCCGAACGTGAGGCGGACTGGCAGATGCTTGAAACGCTGGTGACCGAGGCCGAGCGGCGCGGCCTGCACCGGATGGAGTTTTCTGCCGCCCGCGATCTGGCAGCAGGTTACCGCCGCGCCACGACGTCGCTTGCCATCGCCCGCGAAATCTCGCTTGACCGCGCACTTCTCGAGTACCTGGAAGCGCTGACCGCGCGCGCCTACCTGAGTGTCTATGCCCCGCAGGAGCGCGTGGGCGGCCTCATCAGCCGGTTCTTCACCGCGTCTGCCCCCCAGGCCTTGCGACGGTCGTGGGTCTTTATCGTGATCGGGGTTCTCTGCATGGGTCTGGGCGCCCTGACCGGCTACCTGCTCTACAACGAGAACGAGGCATGGTTCTTCGTCTTCATGCCATCCGACCTGGCCGACGGCCGCTCGCCAGAAGCCACGACCGGGTACTTGAGGTCAGTCATCTATGATTCCGATCCTGACCATTCAGGACTGGGTGCATTTGCGACGTTCCTCTTTTCGCACAACACGCGCATCGCGATCTTCATCTTCGGGCTTGGCGTCTTTCTGTGCGCGCCCGCCATCCTTCTGACCTTCTACAACGGCCTCATCCTTGGTGCGTTCATGGCGCTGCATGTCGACCGCGGGCTTGGGTGGGACCTTGGCGGCTGGCTGTCTGTCCACGGGGTGACGGAACTCACAGCGATCTGCATCGCCTGCGGTGGCGGGGTGAAGCTGGGCGCGGCGATCCTTTTCCCCGGCCAGAACACCTGGCGCGTGGCGTTGCAGCTGGCCGGGCGCGACGCGGTGAAGCTGGCGCTGGTCGCGGCTGTGATGCTGGTCGTGGCCGCACTTCTGGAAGGTTTCCTGCGCCAGCTGGTGCAGGACATGGGCACCCGCTATGCCATCGGCTGGGGTGTCGGCCTGCTGTGGCTGGCCTGGGCGCTTCTGGCCGGGCGGAGGCAGGCATGAAGCTGTTTCGCAGCCGCAGGGACCGCCCGTCACCGGATACGGTCATGTCACCGGAAGGCGTGCCCCTGACGCTGCGCATCGCGGGCATCGGTGTCCGGCTTGCCGCGCAGATCACCGATGTTCTGATCACCGTGGTGGCCTCTGGCTGTATCCTGATCATCCTGAGCCTGCTGGAGCTTGTCGAACCGCAAACGCTGCTTGCCATCGGTTCGATGCTCTTCTTCGTGACCCGCGTTCCCTATTACATCGTGACAGAGCTGATCTGGAACGGCCAGACGCTGGGCAAACGACTGATGAAGATCAAGGTCGTCTCGCATGATGGCCGGTCGCTTACGACCCACGCCATAGTCCTTCGCAACCTGATGAAAGAGGCCGAGATCTTCCTGCCCGGGACGCTGCTTCTGACACTTGATGCAGCGGCACCCATAGCCTCACTCGCCGCCTCGGCCTGGGTAGTGATGGCTTTCCTCATCCCCCTTCTCAGCCCCTACCGGCAGCGGCTGGGCGACATTCTGGCGGGAACCCACGTTATCCACCTGCCGCAGCCGGTTCTCCTGAAAGACCTGGCCCGCGATGCGCCCGTCATCCGCCAGGCCGGAGCCAAGATCACCTTCCTGGCCCACCAGCTTGACCATTACGGCGCGTTCGAGCTGCAGACGCTGGAAGGGCTTCTCCGTGCCGAAGAGCGGCAGATGTCGCCCGCCGCTTACGCCAACCACCGCAAGACCCAGGCCGAGATCATCGAGAAGATCCGCCGCAAGATCGGATACGCTGATCCTGTGCCGCCCGAGGATCAACCGGCGTTCCTGAAGGCGTTCTACACCGCCCAGCGCGCCCACCTTGAACAACGCCAGCTTTTCGGCGACCGGCGCGCCGACAAGCATCATGCCAGACTAGAGCCCCCGGCGTGAGCATTTTGCCACAAGCCTCCAAGGTCGCTGTTGCCTGACTTGAAACCAAGCTGACTTTGACCTTCTCTGTCATCACGCACCCGTGAGGTTGGCGTCGACAGACGCCGAACCGGGCATAAGGAAATTCAACGACGAAACCTGAGCAGAAAGGGAACAACGATGAGCTACTCCTCCTCCACTCCACAGACCGGCGCGCCGCTAGGTGTAGGCGCCGTCGTCAGCGAAAGTTTCTCGATTCTCATGCGACACTTCCTGCCTGTCGTGCTTCTTGCGTTTGTGCCAACCCTGATTGGCAACCTCATCAGCGTTGCTCTGATCCGTCAGGGAGTACTTGGCGTCACGGCTGACCCCGGGAATGCGAGCGTCAGTGCCATCCTTGTCCCAACCCTGCTAATGATCGTTGTGCAGTTGGTGGTCTACGGTCTGGCTACCGCCCTTCTAGTTCAGTTGGCGTATGACGCGAAACTTGAACGTCCGCTGAGGTTGGCGAGCTATTTTGGTCCGGCTATTGCTGCTATCGTGCCGATCGCAATCCTGGGTATTGCCGGGGGACTTGTGATGGCAGTTGGCTTGATGGCGCTGGTCGTTCCAGGCCTTTGGATATATGCCGTCTTCTCAATGATGTCGCCCGCTGTTGTAATTGAAAAGGTTGGGTTCAGCGGTCTCGGTCGCAGCGCCGAACTCACCAAAGAGTACCGCTGGCCAGTCCTTGGTGCGCTCATTTTGGTAGGCATTATCGGCGCCGTGATAAACTATGTCGCACAGTGGATCGGTGGTATGCTCGTCATCTCGATGGGTGCCGGCTTTGGTGCTGTGGTTGTTTCCATTGTCCTGATATCAGCACTGGCCGCCATCGGCCTTGGGCTCGGCAGCATTGCCGTTGCTCTGATCTACGCTCGCCTGCGCGAGATCAAGGAAGGCGCCAGCGTGCGCGATATCGCGGCGGTTTTCGACTGATCTGAAAGAAGCACCCTGCGGGCGATCCGCAGGGTGTTCCTGTCTGGGGGGCTCGGGACCCCGCGCCTACTGTGCCGCGATGTCGCGGCTTTGGGACGACAGGATCGCTTCGCTCACTTCGGACAGGGCCAGCGCCGCAGCGCCATGCGCCCAGAGGAGGTCGCCCCAGGCGTGGATTTCTATCGGCGGGCGGGGGCGGCCGGTATTGATCGAAAGGTTGTCCATCTCGGCCAGCGTCTCGGCGGCGTAGAGATAGTCATACCGCATCCGCTCGCCCGACAGGATGATCAGCGACGGGTCGAAGAGGTTCACGACATTCGACAGACCGACCGCCAGATAGCGACCGGCTCGGCGGAAGATCGACTTGGCGGTCGCATTCCCCGCCTTGGCATGGTCGTAGAGGCTTTCGAGAAGCACGTTGATCGGCTGGCTTTCCTTGTGGCCCCAGTTCAGCGCCGTCGACGCCTCACGCGCCAGGGCATAGTCCGCGATGTAGGCCTCAAGACACCCGCGCTGGCCGCAACGGCAAAGCGCACCGTCGAGCTGGACCTTCATGTGCCCAAGCTCCATCCCGACGCGCTGCGCGCCGCGGTAGATGCGGTGGTTCATCACAAAGCCCATGCCGACGCCATGCTCGATGGTGACAACCGCAAAGTCCGAAAGGCCGCGCCCGGCGCCGAACCAAAGCTCGGCCAGCGCGACAAGATTCGCGTCGTTGTCGACATAGGCGGGCAGACCCAGACGCGCGGTCGCGGCGGCGGCGAGTGGTACGCTCCGTTCGGCAAGTACCGACGACCAGAAGACCATGCCTTCGGCAGAGTCGACAAAGCCGGGCACACCGACGCCCAGTGCCGAAAGCTGCGACCGCTCGACACCCGCCTTGGCACAGACCCGGTGCAGCAGCGTCTCGATCGCCTCCAGGATATCGGGCAGCGACATCGGTCCGGGGTGCCGGGGGATCACGTCGTCGGCGATCAGCTTGCCCGCGAAATCGACGATCACCGCTGTGTGCTCGCGGTCGGAAAGCTTCATCCCGGCGACCAGATACGCCTCGGCCCTGACGCCCAGAGCCACCGCAGGCCGACCGCGGCCAGCCTCGCTGTCACGCGGGGCCGAGACTTCTTCGATCAGGCCGGCTTCGATCAGCTCGGACGCGATGGTTGTCACCGAAGCCGGGCTGACGCCGAGATCCTTGGCAACCTGCACCCGCGGCATCAGCCCGGCTGCCCGCACCAGTTCAAAGACCTGCTGGCGCAACGGCCGCTGCGATTCGGCCAACGGCGGAATCAAGGGTCCGACACCCCCGCGCCCCTCGCTTAGTTCAGGCCGGATCGCCTTCGGCGCCATTTATTTGATCTCCGAAGAAAAAACCCGTCAGCCCAACCCGCCGTCGCCTGAAGAATGCTGCGTGGCAGCGAAATCCAGGGTAGAACTTCAGCACGTCCAGCTTTGACGCGAAGTTTTATTTTGACAACTGAAATTATTGGCGGCATTTTTTGCCCGTTCCGGCGAATCTGCCGGGCCGGCCATCTGCTGGCCGACACAAAGGGAGGATACTTATGCGTAACGCAATTCTCGCCGCCGTTCTGGCGGTGACTGGCTTTTCGTCGGCGGCTCTGGCCGAAGGCAAGAAGATCGGTGTTTCGTGGGCCCAGTTCCAGGAAGAGCGCTGGAAGATCGACGAAGCCGCAATGAAAGCCGCTATCGAAGCCGCTGGCAACGAGTACATCTCGGCCGACGCGCAGTCTTCGGCTGAGAAGCAGCTCAGCGACATCGACGCGCTGATTGCGCAGGGTGTGGATGCCCTGATCATCAACGCCTGGGACAAGGACGCCATCGGGCCGGCCATCGAGAAAGCCGCTGCCGAAGGCATCCCGGTCGTCGGCTACGACCGCCTGATCGAAGACGACCGCACGTTCTACCTGACCTTCGACAACGTCGGCGTGGGCCGGATCATCGCTGAATCGGTGTTCGCCGTTGTCCCCAAAGGCAACTACGCGATCATCAAGGGCGACCCGGGTGACCCGAACACCGGCTTCCTGCGCCAGGGCATGGAAGAAGTGATCGGCGCGGCTGTTGCTGCAGGCGATATCGTGATCGTCGGCGAAGCCAACACCGATGGCTGGAAGCCGGAGAATGCCCAGAAGAACATGGAGCAGATCCTGACCGCCAACAACAACGCCGTTGACGCCGTTCTTTCGCAGAACGACGGCATGGCCGGCGGCGCGGCAGCTGCTTTGGCCGCTCAGGGCCTGAACGTTCCGCTGGGTGGCCAGGACGGCGACCTTGCAGCGATCAACCGGGTTGCCCGCGGCACGCAGACCGTTTCGGTCTGGAAGAACGCGCGTGACCTCGGCAAAGCCGCTGGCGAAATCGCCAGCATGATGGCTGACGGCACTGCAGTGGACGCGATCCCGAACGCGACCAAGTTCTCGGGCGGCGAGAAGGGCGTTGAAATGAACGCGATCCTTCTGGACCCGACCCCGATCACCAAGGACACGCTGAACCTGGCGATCGACGCGGGCCACATCACCAAAGAGCAGGCCTGCGAAGGCGCCATGGAAGGCGTCGCTGCCTGCCAGTGATCTAGGCTGATCTACCGGCGCCGTCACGCCAGACGGCGCCGGACCTCTTTCCAGGCAG
>NZ_JBOFBI010000225.1:0-3089 GCF_051645465.1 Tabrizicola sp.
GTACCAGTGGTTCAGACCGGCCCCGAGGATGACCATGGATTTGCCATGGGTCTTTTCGGCATTGCCGGCAAATGCCCGCGCCACGGCGATGATCTTCTCGCGGTCGACGCCAGTGATCTTTTCGGCCCAGGCGGGGGTGTAGGGACTGTCGTCGTTGAAGTCCTTCGACACCCATTTGCCGCCCAGGCTGCGGTCAAGGCCGTAGTTGGCACAGAAGAGGTCGAATACCGTGGCGATCAGTGCCTGCGAGCCGTCGGCGAGGGTCACGCGGCGGGCGGGAATGTTGCGGGTCAGAACGTCCGGGTGATCGCATTTCACGAAATCGCCAGTTGCAACCCCGCCGAAATAGGGGAAATCGACGCCCACAACCTCATCGTGATGACCGTCCATGATCTGGCTGAGGCGCAGTTGGGTCTCGGCCCCCTTGGCGCGCTGTTCAAGGTTCCATTTGCCTTCCTCGCCCCAGCGGAAACCTATGGAACCGTTGGGTGCCACGATCTGACCCGACGCCTCGTCAAAGGCGACCGTCTTCCAGTCGGGGTTGTTGGTCTCTCCCAGTTTGCCGTCGAAGTCCTCGGCGCGCAGCATGCGGCCCGGAACAAGGTGCCCGTCCCTGTCCTCAAGCCGCACCAGCATCGGCATGTCGGTGTACTTGCGGGCGTAATCCTTGAAGTATTCGGCCTGCCGGTCCAGATGGAATTCGCGCAGGATCACATGGCCCATTGCCATCGCCAGCGCCGCATCGGTGCCCGCCTGCGGGTTCAGCCAGATATCGCCGAACTTCGCGGCCTCGGAGTAATCGGGGCTGACCACGGCGGATTTGGTGCCGCGATAGCGGACCTCGGTATAGAAATGCGCGTCGGGCGTCCGGGTCTGCGGCACGTTCGAGCCCCAGAGCATCAGGAAGCCTGCGTTGTACCAGTCGGCGCTTTCCGGCACGTCGGTCTGTTCGCCCCAGGTCTGGGGCGATGCCGGTGGCAGGTCGCAATACCAGTCGTAGAACGACATGCAGGTGCCGCCGAGAAGGCTGAGATAGCGGGAACCGGCCGCATAGCTGACCATCGACATGGCCGGGATCGGCGAGAAGCCGAAGACGCGATCAGGGCCGTAAGTCCTGGCGGTGTAAGCGTTGGCAGCCGCAATGATCTCGGTTGCTTCGTCCCACGAAGCGCGCACAAAGCCACCCTTGCCGCGCGTTCTGGTATAGCTGGCGCGCAGGGCGGGATCGTTCTGGATCGCGGCCCATGCGGCCACGGGCGTCATCGTGGACCGCATCTTGCGCCACGCACGCATCAAGGCCCCCCGGATCAGCGGGTTCTTCACACGGTTGGCGGAATAGAGGTACCAGCTGTAGGACGCCCCCCGCGCGCAGCCGCGCGGCTCGTGATTGGGCAGGCCCGCGCGGGTGCGCGGATAGTCGGTCTGCTGGGTTTCCCATGTGACGATGCCGGACTTGACGTAGATTTTCCACGAACAGGATCCGGTGCAATTCACCCCATGGGTAGACCGCACGACCTTGTCGTGCCGCCAGCGGTTTCTGTAGACTTCTTCCCAATCCCGGTTCTCGCGCGTCGTCTGGCCCCAGCCGTTCGAGAATTGCTCCAGTTCCTTGCTTTGGAAGAAATTCAGTCTGTCGAGCAGGTGGCTCATCGTGGCGTCCTTTCGTTATTCGGCGGGGTGGGCGGTGGCACCCGAAGGGGCATGGCCATGCTCGATATCGTGCAGCAGTCCGCCGGGGCGCGTGTAAACGACCCAGGTGATGGCAAGGCAGATCACGTAGAAGGTCAGAAACAGCCACAGCGCGCCGATCGGGCTGCCGGTCATGGCGATGGACGACCCGTAGGCCTTGGGGATGAAGAACCCGCCATAGGCCCCGATGGCGCTGGTGAAGGCGACGATCCCGCCCGATTCCATGGCGATCTGGCGGGCGCGGTCTGTGCCGGTCAGTTGTGGCATCAGGCGCGGCACTTCACGGCCCATGATCACAGGGATCATCTGAAAGGTCGAGGCGTTGCCAACCCCGGTGAAGAAGAACAGCGCCATGAAGCCCGCGAAGAACCCGGCGAAACTGCCCGCCTGAAGAGACAGGATCACACCGAGGACCGAGGCGATCATGCCGACGAAGACCCAGAACGTGACGCGCCCGCCGCCGAACCTGTCAGACACCCAGCCCGTGCCGGCACGGCTGAGAGCGCCGACCAGCGGCCCGAGGAAGACGTATTGCAGGGCGTTGGTATCGGGGAAGGCGATCCGGCTGAGCAGCGGGAAGCCCGCCGAATAGCCGATGAAGCTGCCGAAGGTGCCGATGTAGAGAACGCACATTAGCCAGTTATGCGTCCGCCCGAAGATCACCGACTGCTGGGCAAAGCTGGCCTTTGCATCCGCGATGTCGTTCATGCCGAGCCAGGCCGCGACGGTTGCCGCAAGAATGAACGGCACCCAGATAAAGCCCGCGTTCTGCATCCAGAGCTGGCCACCGTCGGTCAACTCCTGCGGCGCTCCGCCCACTGCACCGAAGACGCCGACTGTGATGACCAGCGGCACGAGGAACTGCATGACGCTGACACCCAGATTGCCAAGCCCCGCGTTCAGCGCCAGCGCGTTGCCCTTTTCGGCCTTGGGGAAGAAGTAGCCAATATTGGCCATGGAGGAGGCGAAGTTGGCCCCCCCAAGACCGCACAGCAGCGCGAGCACCAGGAAGATGAAGTAGGGCGTTTCGGGGTTCTGGACGGCATAGCCGATACCGATGGCGGGCAGCATCAGCGATGCCGTTGACAGCGTCGTCCAGAGCCTGCCGCCAAAGATCGGCACCATGAAACCGTAGAATATCCTGAGCGTCGCGCCCGACAGGGCAGGCAGCGCGGCCAGCCAGAACAACTGCTCCGGGCTGAACGCAAAGCCGATCAGCGGCAGCTTGGCCACAACCATCGACCAGACCATCCAGACCGAGAACGCCAGAAGTAGCGCCGGGATCGAGAGCCAGAGGTTTCGGCGCGCGATGGCCCTGCCCTTGTCGGCCCAGAACGCCGCATCTTCCGGGTGCCAGTCCTGCAAGACGCGGGGCATGGCGGTGCGTTCGGGGTGGTGAA
>NZ_JBOFBI010000226.1:0-1554 GCF_051645465.1 Tabrizicola sp.
GGCCTCATGGCCCGCATCGTCGCCACCATCATGCGCTTCCCGCCGGAGGGCACCGACATCCCCCTGACCGTCACGATGGAGCGGCACAAAGATAGCGAACGCTGGACCCGCAACTTCAACGGCCGCTGCTTCCAGTCCACCCTCAGCTGGCACAACGGCCGCCTGACCGAACGCTTCGGCGCGCTGACCTTCACCATTGCGCTGCGCGCCGCAGACGGTGAACTGCGCTACCCCGTCACCCAAGGCTGGTTCCTCGGCATCCCCCTGCCACGCTGGGCGCTACCCCGCAGCGACACGACCGAGGCCACCGACGGCCCGCACTCCACGTTCGACGTGGCCTTAAGCCTGCCCCTCATCGGGCCAATCGTTCGCTATCAAGGCTGGCTCGCCCCCGCCTGCACAATTCCTGCTGAACTGCTGCAGGGCGGGCCTGCGATCACAAAGGCATCCTGACCCCGCACCACATTGCGAGGATCACATGCACATCACCCACCGCCTCTTCGCCGCCACACTCATCGCCATGTCCGGCGCATCGGTCATGGTCGCGATGACCACGCCGGGCCACATCGACCCCGAACTCCTGCTGCCCGCCGCCTGCGGGGCCTTCATCGCAGGCGCGATCAGCGCACCGCTCTTCGGCCATCCCGCGCGTCAGGGGGCGGTCATGGCCGCGATCGGTGCGATCTTCGCCACCGCACTCGGGGCTGCCGCAGCGGGTCTTGGGCTGGCACTGGTCGCCGCGGACCCGGTCTTCTTCCTGATTGCGCCCGTCATGGTCGGGGCCAGCATCCTGGCGATGCCCCATGTCCTGCTGGTCTGGGTCGGCACCATGGCGGGGGCGCATCTGGTGATGCTGTTCCTGCGCAGCATCCCCGATTGGGTTGACTGAGCCCTATTCGCGGAAAAACCGGCTGTCCTTGATCTGGTCCCAGGCCCAGACCACTTCCTGTAGCCGGTCCTCGTCACTGCGGTCCCCCGCATTCATGTCAGGATGAAGATCCTTCACCAGGCTCTTGTATTGCTTGCGAATTTCCGCCTTGGTCCAAGTATCCCGCGCATCCAGCACTTCCAGCGCCTTGCGCTCCGTCGGCGGCAGCTTGCGCGTCGCCGCCGCAGGCCCACGCCCCGGATTCTGCGTGGCATTCGCCCCCAGCAGCTCCATCGGGTCATCCACACCCAGCCGCTGCCACGCGCGCCCGTCATCCTTCTGGCTGAAGGGCTTCGTCTCGCGCCCCCAGACCCGGTCCTTTTCGAGAAACTTCTGGAACTCCTCGTCGGTCGTGCCGTTGAAGAAGTTCCACTTCAGATTGTACTCGCGCACATGGTCCTTGCAGAACCAGTAGTATTCATCCAGCAGCTCCGGCGATTTCGGCGCGCGGTAGGCCCCGGCCTCCTTGCAGCCCGGATATTCGCAGCCCTTGTTCGAGGTCTCGAACGCACCCGAAAACCCGCGCCGCCCGGTCTTGCGGCGTTTTTTGTCAGCACTCGCGCTGATGTCGAACTCAAAAGGGGGACGATTGCTCATGGCTGGCCTTTCCGACTCGGACGCGAGAG
>NZ_JBOFBI010000227.1:0-13712 GCF_051645465.1 Tabrizicola sp.
GTCGCGGGCGCTGCGAGGAGCGAGCGAAGCGACACGAGGAGCCGTCGGAGGGAAGCACCATGGCACTAAGCTACAAGGCCCGCAGGCGTTGGGCGCTGGTGATCCTTCTTGTGGGGATGCCCGCCTATATCGTCGCTGCGGTCACGGCCGTGGGCTGGCTTGAGCGGCCCTCGTTTCTGATGGAGCTTCTGATCTATGTGGGCCTGGGCTTTCTCTGGGCCCTGCCGTTCCGTTTCATCTTCAAGGGCATCGGCCAGACAGACCCGGATGCGGAACCGCCGGATGCGAATAAGACGGACAGGCAGGACCCATCCGTCTGAGCTTGCTGAAATGCCCCTGGGTGATCAGTTAAGGCGGCGGGCTTCGGCCAGGTAGGGCGAGGTTTCGGCCAGGCTGTAGTGGCCCCGGTTGATCTTTTCGATCCGCCCGGTCCGCAGAAGCGTGCCGAAGCTGCGCAGGCCGTCTTCGCGGCTGACGGGCTTGCCGCCTGCCGAGGCCATCATCCGGCGCATCAGCTGCGGGCGGGTGAACTGGGTACGGTTCTCGGCGCAGGTGGCATAGGCGGCGGCTGCCTCCAGCATTTCGACGATCGACTTTGCGCCCACGATCTCGGCGAAGGCGGCGAAGCCGGATTCGTCGATGTCTCTGGAGTCCTCGGCCAATTCCTCGTCTTCCTCGGTCTCGGCGGCCGTACCGTAGGACGGCTTTTCAAGGACAAGGTTCCGTGCCGAAGCGGCAGAGCCTCCGACGCCAGCGCCGGCACCGATGGCGCCCGACAGGCGGCCGGTGCGCAGGGCGACCATGGGCTGGCCTTCCTGGTGGGCCGGGCCGATGCCGGGGACCGCGGGGGACATCGCAGGCGCTGCAGCAGGAAGGGGCGTGGACTTCACCCGGTCGATCCGCTGTTCCGAGACGAGCACCAGCGGCGGCGGGCTGATCATGCCCGGACGGATGGTGCCGGGGCGCGGCTCGGTCGCCGGCCGGATCGAGACCGACTTGCGGCGCGCGGGCTTCACCTCTGGCGGTGCTGGCGGTGCCTTGGGCGGCTCGGGCTGGATCGCCTCGGCCAGGTCGTCGCGATAGGGGTCGAGATGGGTCTCGGCCTTGGGGGCCACATAGTCGATATCGGCGCGGTCGGCTTCGGTTGCGACGACGGCTGCCTTGAGGTGCGAAAGAGCCTCCTGGCGACGGCGGTTCTCGTCCTCGGCCATGACCTCTTCGGCCTGCTGCATCAGCCGGGCGATTTCGTCGGACTCGCTGCCCGAGGTGATGACCCGGGTCGCGCCCTTGCTGCGCCGGCTTGTCGGCGCGGGCGCGGGCTCGTCTTCTTCCGGATGGATGCGCACGACACGAGAGCTGAGCCGCTTTGCGCGCCCGTTGCCCTTGCCCGAAGCGAGTGCCGGGTCTTCCACCGGCTCTGCCGCAAAGGGCATGGCTTCCGCAGCGATCTCGTCCTCGACAGCTTCCGGCAGGGGGTCGATCGCCTCGGCCTCGGCCAGCGTCAGCTCGACCGGTTCGTCTTCGGGCAGACGGTCGTCCAGCGCCGGCATTTCCGCCAGTTCGGTTTCGTCCACACCGTCGAGGGCGGCGAGCAGGGCCACATCTTCGCTTGCGGCTGCGGCTTCGTCCGGCGATTCGTCGGCAAGCTCGGCCAACGGAATGTCGTCGAAGTCATCCGCGGCCATCGGCGCCTCTTCGGCAAGCGCTACTGCAAGTGCATCTTCTGCGGTCTCGGCAACGGGCGCCTGGGCTTCGGTCGCTTCGGCCATGTATTCGTCGGACCAGATATCCATCGGCTGCGCATCGGCAACAGCAGCTTCGGGCAGTTCATCCTCGATCAGGGCCGCAAGGCTTGCAGCGACATCTTCGGAAGACCCTTCGGACACGGCCTCGACGGCGGCCTCCGCTTCGGGCTCGATCTCGGGTGCAAGGTCGGCAAAGCTGTCGGCCAGGCCGTCGACCGAAAGGTCGGGCGCGAGCTCGGCGATGTCTTCGGCGGCAGGCACCTCGGACAACAGCTCTTCAACGACCGCCGCCTCGGCGACCAGCTCTTCAACGACCGGAAGCTCTGCGACCGGCAGCTCGGGGGTTTCGTCGGCGGCAAAGGGCGTGACCGGCGTTGCAAGCGTGGCTGCTGCCGGGTTCACGGTCTTGCGGATGCGGGCCAGCTTGGCGGCCACGCCATCGGGAATCACTTCCTGCAGCGAAGGCTCGGGCGCGGCGCCGTCTTCGTCTGCCGGGGTTGCCCCATCGACGTTCGCGCGCGACGGGCGGCGCGCGGAGGTGTTCAGCTGAATCTTCGGGGCCGCAGGTTCGGCGTCCGGCGAAGCGAGGGCGGTGTCTTCCGTCTGGCCCTTCGCCACCATCCGCGACACTTCGCGTTCGGCCAGGCGGTGGAGCATCGCGGCATCCGGCGGTGGCGGCTCGGCGCCGAAGTGGCGGTCCTGCGCGGCCAGATCGCGGAAGTATTCGGCAATGGCCTTCATTGTGTCGAAGGGATTGTCGAATCCTTCCAGCGTGCAGCTGAAGGTCCCGTAGGACACGGTCAGAATTTTGCTTTCACTGGTCATGACTAGACAGCCTTTCGCCTTGCGGATCGCACCATTCTACCGCTGCTCCGTCCTAATCCATGGACAGACAGGGGTAATTTGATGGATTGATTGTGGCCGGACCCCTGAAATCCTGCCTTAATTGGATACAGTGTTGCATGAAATCGCCGATTGTCCAGTCTACCCGCGGTGTAACCCTGGCTGGAGGAGGACCGTTTTCCGGGCGTGATCTGAAGCTTGCACTGGCACGGGCGCCCCTGCCGGTGGCGGCGGATGGGGGGGCGGACCGGCTGTTGCGGCTGGGGGTGATGCCCGAGGCGGTGATCGGCGACATGGATTCGCTGTCGGTGGGGGCGAGAGCTGAAATTCCCGTTTCGCGTCAGCATCTTGTGCCCGAGCAGATGACGACGGATTTTGACAAGGCGCTTCGGTCCATCGAGGCACCTTTGGTGCTGGCACTTGGCTTCGCCGGGGCGAGGCTCGACCACGGCCTGGCCGCTTTCGCGACGCTGATCGCGAGGGTCGAACGGCGCTGCATCCTGATCGGTCCGAAGGATCTGGCCTTTGCCGCCCCGCCGCGGCTGGAGCTTGAGCTTTCCCCAGGCGAGCCATTGTCACTTTTCCCGCTGGCAGAGGTCACGGGGCGCAGCGAGGGGCTGGAATGGCCGATCGGGGGAATCACTTTCGCGCCCAACGGGATGATCGGCACGTCGAACCGCGTGACGGCGGGGCGGGTTGTGCTGGAGTTCGACGCGCGGGGCATGCTGGTGATCCTGCCGCGGCGGCGGCTGGATGCGGCGATCAGGGCGTTGCAGTCAGCGCCTCTGTCGCCGGGGCAGCCTGCGCCTTCGCCCGCGCGGCCAGCCGCTCGCGGTGGATGATGTAGAGGCCGGAGGAGACGATGACGGCGATCCCGGCCCAGGTCATGCTGTTCGGGAAGTCTCCGAAGATCAGGTAGCCTAGGGCGACGGCGGTCACGATCTCGGAATAGTGGAGCGGCGCAAGCGTGGCCGAGGGGGCGAATTTCAGCGCGTAGGTCATGCACATGTGGCTGACGGCGGCCCAGAAGCCGACGCCGAAGAGCCAGAGCCAGTTCCAGCCTTGCGGCATGATCGGGTCGAGCGAGGGGATAGCGGAGCCTTCGGCGAGGATCATGACGGGAAGGCAGAGGAGAAGCCCGGTCCATGAGGTGTGGAACTGCATTGTCACGGGATGCATCCAGGCCGAGATGGCGCGGGTGACGAGCATGTAGAAGGCGAAGAGGACGGCGGTGGCGAGCGGCCAGAGCGCCACGAGACCGAAGGCGGCAAGCGAGGGCTGGATGACGAGAAGGGCTCCGCAGAAGCCCACGGCGCAGGCGGCGATGCGGCGGGGGCCGACGTGGTCGCCGAAGATCAGGTTGCCGAGGATGAGAAGGATGAAGGGCTCGACAAAGACGATGGCGAGTGCGTCGGCGATGGGCATGACCTCGATGCCGGAGACGAAGGCGAAGGTCGAGACGAGAAGGAAGAGCGCGCGGAGGGTCGTGTAGGCCAGGGCCTTGCCGGAGAGCCGGATCGACAGCCCCATCCATAGGACGACGGGGATCATGAGCGCGGTTTGCACGACAAAGCGGGCGGCGGTGATCTGGCCGACGGGGACGCCGTTTTCCGCCGCGAGCTTGGCCGACACGTCAAGAAGCGGCGCGATCACGCAGAACGCGAGCATCAGGATGATGCCGTGAAGGGTGGTGTCCCTGGTCATGGCTTTGGGTAGCCTGTGGCCCGTGATGGCGCCAGCCTGAAAGCGACATCGCGTGGGTGGGGGCGGTTTTCAAATTGAGCGGCTTACGCCGCGAAGACTCTTTGTCTCGCCTCTGCGCGTGAAGAACGCGCAACCGGCTCGGGTATGCCTCCGGCGGGGATATTTGAGGAAAGGAAAGCTGCTTTCTCTTCTGCAAATATCCCCGCCGGAGGCTCCTTGTTCTCAGCAGTTCGGGACGTTGACAGCGAGGCCGCCGAGCGAGGTTTCCTTGTATTTCTCGTGCATGTCCTTGCCGGTCTGGCGCATCGTCTCGATGCAGACATCCAGGCTGACGAGGTGCTGGCCGTCGCCCCTGAGGGACAGACTGGCCGCCGAGACGGCCTTGATCGCGCCGAGGCCGTTCCGTTCGATGCAGGGCACCTGGACCAGGCCCTTCACAGGATCGCAGGTCATGCCGAGGTGATGCTCCAGCGCGATTTCGGCGGCGTTTTCAACCTGTTCGGGTGTTCCGCCCATCACCGCGCAAATGCCGGCGGCGGCCATGGCTGCGGCAGAGCCGACCTCGGCCTGGCACCCGCATTCGGCGCCGGAGATGCTGGCGTTGTGCTTGCAGAGCCCGCCGATGGCGGCGGCGGTCAGGAGGAAGTCGCCGATCCCCTTGGCGCTGGCGCCCGGAACATGGTCAAGCCAGTAGCGCAGGACGGCGGGGACAACGCCCGCAGCGCCGTTCGTGGGGGCAGTGACGACCTGGCCCCCGGCGGCGTTTTCCTCGTTCACCGCCATCGCGTAAAGCGACATCCAGTCGTTGATCGTGTGGGGTGGGGTCAGGTTCAGGCCACGCTCGGCGAGAAGCGCGTCGTGGATGCCCTTGGCTCGCCTGCGCACTTTCAGGCCACCGGGAAGGATGCCAGTCCCCTTCATCCCGCGGTCGATGCAGGCGGTCATCACCTCCCAGATCCGGGCCATGCCGCGGTCGAGCTCGCTGGCCGAGCGGAACTTCAGCTCGTTCTGGCGCTTCATCTGGGCGATGGTCTGGCCCGAGGCCTTGGCCATCTCCAGCATCTCGGCGGCGGTCTCGAAGGGGAAAGGCACGTCGGCGCGGGCTTTGGCTTTTTTCTCGCCCGCCTCGGCCAGTTCGGCAGCGGTAAGGACAAAACCGCCGCCGATGGAATAGTAGGTTTCCTCGAGGATCACGTCGCCTTGGGCATCCGTCGCCTTAAGGATCAGGCCGTTGGCGTGGCCGGGAAGGGCGGGGCCGAAGTCGAAGTGCAGGTCCTTCAGCGGGTCGAAGGCGAGGGGCGGGAGGCCGGGGACCTCGATGGTCTTGGTGTCGCGGATGAGGGCGAAGGCGGCGTCGGCCTTTTCGGCGTCGTAGGTGGCGGGGTCGAAGCCTGCCAGGCCGAGGATCGTGGCGCGGTCGGTTGCGTGGCCGACGCCCGTGAAGGCGAGCGAGCCGTGGAGCGAGGCGCGGAGGCCGTGGAAGTGGAAGGGCGAGGCCCGCATCGTGTCGAGGAAGCGCGCGGCGGCGACCATCGGGCCCATGGTGTGGCTGGACGATGGACCAATGCCGACCTTGAACATGTCGAAGACGGAGAGAAACATCAGGCCCCCGGATGGGTGAAAGGGGTGGGGCCAAGGCCATCGGCTTCGGCGACGCGGAGGGCGGCGGGGCGGGCTTCATGCGCAGCAAGGACGGCCTTGATGTGAGGAAAGTCCGCCAGGTCGATCCCGTAGGGCGCAGGCGGCAGCATGATCAGCCAGCGGACCAGCATGCCGATGTAGTAGCCAAGGACGCCGGGATGGTCCGCCGACAGCCAGCGCGGGTTTTCGCGGGCGATCAGCGTCTCGATCAGGCCGAGGCGGGCAATGATCTGCTCCTGCGCAGCGGCCTGGGCCGCGTCGGTGTTCGCTTCCCCTGCCGGGCGGTGCGGGTAGAACATTGCAAGCGCCGCCTGGTGGAGCGCGTTCGAGGTGAAGAAGAGCCAGGAGAGGAACGCGCCCCGGTCGGGGTCTTTCGGGCTGGGGCCAAGGCGACCGGTCTGGTCGACGAGCCAGAGAAGGATCGCGGCGGTCTCGAACATCGGGCCATGGTCGGTTTCCAGGGCGGGGATCAGGCCCACAGGGTTGACGCGCCGGTATTCCGGGCCGGCAAGCGCCCCACCGTCGATGTCGGCCAGCGCGATGGTGTGGGGAAGCTCCAGCTCTTCCAGCGCGAGGCGGACGATGGTCGAGGCGAAGTCGGGGGCGTGGTGGAGGGTAAGGGTCATGGGGCCTCCGGTGCGGTGTAGGGGTGGGGGCCGAGCTCGTCGGCTTCGGCGACGCGGCGGGCGGCGGGGGTGGCCTCGTGTGCGGCGAGTACGGCGCGGAGGGCGGGGAAGGGTGCGAGGCTGAAGCGAAGGTCGGGGTCCTCGGGAAGGTAGATCGCCCAGCGGAGGAGGATGCCGATGTAGTGGCCAAGCGCGGGCTGGGCCGGGGTGAGCCAGCGCGGGGCTTTGGTGGCGATCAGCGTTTCCAGATGCGCGGCCTGTTCCGTCACCTTTTCAAGCGCGATCCGGCCGGCTTCCGCGGCTGCGTCCTCGCCGGCGGGCCGGTCGGGGTGGATGAGGGCCATGACCGTGGGGTGAAGGGTGTTCGAGACGAAGAGAAGCCAGGAGAGGAAGGCCGCGCGGTCAGGGTCCTGCGGTCCGGGGGCCAGCCCGCCGTGGCGGGCGTTCAGCCAGAGAAGGATGGCGGCGGTCTCGAAGATCGGGCCGTCGGGCGTCTCCATCGCCGGGATCAGGCCGAGGGGGTTCACGGCGCGGAAGGCTGGCGTGTCGAAATCGCCTGCGTCCCAGTCCATCGGGCGCAGGGTATAGGGCTGACCGATCTCCTCCATTGCAAGGCGGATGATCGAGGATGCCCAGTCGGGGATATGGTAGAGCGTCAGGGTCATAGCACGCTTCCTTCCGGCGGGTTGGGCTGTTCTGGTCGGGTGAAGGGATGGGGTCCCAGGCCTTCCGCGCGGGCAACTACCGGCGTCTCGACACGGGCCTCCTGCGCCCGGGCAAGCGCTGCAAGGGCGGGGAAGGCCGAAAGGTCCATCCACACTGGCCCGTCCGGCGGGTAAAGTGCTGCCCACCGGGTGAGGGTGATCGTGTAGACGCCCAGGGGCGTGGCGGGGGCAAAGAGCTTTGGGTGCCGGGCGGCGGCGGTGTCGAGAAGGGCGAAGTGGCGGAGCATTCGGGCCGACATGATTTCCAGATGCGCCGCATGGGCGTCAGACGGGGCATACTGATGCGGGTAGAAGATCGTCCGCAGGTCGGCATGTGCGGTGTTCGACAGGAAGAAGAGCCATTTGAGGAAGGTGGGCCGGTCCGGGTCGGCTTGTGCGGGGCCAAGACGGTGGGTGTCGGCAAGCCAGAGGAGGATCGCGCCGGTTTCCGAGATCGGGCCTTGGGGCATCTCCAGCGTGGGGATGAGGCCGGTTGGGTTCAGGGCACGGTAGGCGGGGCCGTCGTGCTCACGTTTCGCGCGGTTCACCAGAGCGGTGCGATAGGGGATCCCGGCGCCGTCCAGGACGAGGCGGACGATCAGCGAGGCGTTATCCGGGGCGTAGTGCAGCGTGTACATGCGTGACCTTGGGTTGGTCCGAGCCTCGCCGAAGCTTACTGCGGCCGCTCGCAGAAAAGCGACCCCCTGTGGCCGCTTGACGCTTCGGGGGTGGTCATCGGGGGTTAACCGGCTGTCAACCTTGTCGGACGCAGTGTCTGGCTGGGCGGGACAGGAGAGATTCGGATGGTCAGACCTGTGATGATTGCGGTTGTGGTCGGGATGCTTGCGTCGGCGGCCATGGCCGAGGAGGACGTGCTTGCCGAAGCGATGGGCCGGAACCCCGAGCGGTTTGCTGATATGGTGATCGACCTGATTGCGGGGTTCGGCGGGCCGGAGGGGCTGCAGCCCGACGGGATCGAGGCGCATATCGCGCTGGAGCGGGCGGGGGCACGCGCCTCGGCGCTCCGGCGGTTCCTGGCGATGGATCTGGATGCGGATGGCACCGTGGATCGGGGGGAGTTGGCCATCAGCCAGCGGGCCGCGAATGCCTCGGTCCGGGGCCGGATGGAACGGCAGTTTGCAGCGGCTGATGCCAACGGGGATGGACGCGCCGACGCGGGCGAGATGGTGGCAACGGGTCAGGCGGCGGCCTTGCGGGCGCTGGGCGAGGATGAGGCCAAGGTCCTGCGGGCGCTGATGACGCTTGATGCGGACCGCGATGGGGCGCTTTCGGTCGCCGAGGTTGACGCGGCGGTGGCAAGGCTGGAAGCGCCGACCTGACAGATCGCGGCAGGTGATCCCATACTGGACAAGGCGTTTGCAGGGGCTTTAGCGTCGGGTCGGTCGGCGCGTGCCGATACCTTGCTGAAAGACTGCAACAATCATAGGAAATACGATGCCTCATATCTCCAAACCGCTCACGTCTTTGATTTTGGTTTTCGGGCTGGCACTGCCGGCCGCCGCCTTCGAGCCGACAGGAATTGCTGAATGCGACGACTACCTGACCAAGTATGAGGCTTGCCTCGCGAAAATGGATGACAAGAACCGCGACAGCTATACCGACGTGTTCAACGATCTGGCCCAGCAGTGGAAAGAGCTGTCGACGGACGCATCGGTTGGGCCCATGCTCCCTCAGCAGTGCACCGAAGAGCTTGAAGCGGCGAAGACTGGCAACCTGGTGACGGATTTCGGCTGCGAGTTCTGATCGCGCGGGGTCTGGTTCCAAAATCTCAAAAGGTGCCTCTGCCGGGGCAAGACCGGCTGGGGCACAAACGGATGGCCGCGACGTTCTGGCGTCGCCCTACCGCCGACTGCTGTCCAACACGCGGCAGTTGTGCTGGTTCCGCAGGGCCGACGAAAAGCCATGAAAGCCGTGGCAATCCGCCGTCAAACCCCCTCGCCCTTGGCAATCCTTTGCGCTATTCCGGGGGTAAAGAGGGGAAGTTGCCATGACTGCCGAACTGTCGCCCATTGACCAGGCCAAATTCGTGGCCGCGCGCCGGTCAGTGGATTTTGTCGAATCCGGCATGAAGCTGGGGCTTGGAACCGGGTCGACCGCGGCCTGGATGGTGCGCTGCCTGGCCGAGCGGGTGCGCGAGGACGGGCTGAAAGTCACCTGCGTCTCGACCTCGAGCTTCACGGCAGAGCTTGGCACCGGGCTTGGTCTGCACATGGTCGGCATGAATGACGTGAAATGGCTGGACCTGACGATCGACGGCGCCGACGAGTTCGACGCGAACCTGAACCTGATCAAGGGCGGGGGTGCCGCGCTCCTCCAGGAGAAGATCGTGGCCACCGCCTCCGACCGGATGATCGTGATTGCGGATGCGGCCAAGGAAGTGTCACAGCTTGGTGCCTTCCCGCTGCCGGTCGAGGTGATCCCCTTCGGCTGGAAGACGACCAAGGCGCTGATCGAGGAAACGCTTTACAGCCTTGACGTGATGAACCGCGAAGTCACCCTGCGCCTGCGCAATGGCGAGCCGTTGAAGACGGACGAGGGGCACTACATCCTTGACCTGAACCTCAAGCGCATCGGCAACCCGCGGCAGCTGGCGCTGGTCCTGAACCAGATCCCCGGCGTGGTGGAAAACGGGCTCTTCGTCGACATCTGTGACGTCGTGGTGATCGGCCATGGCGACGGGCGGGTGACGGTGCGCGACATCAACTCGGGCAAGGTAGAAGACGGGTCGGTCGATATCACTGAAAGCCGGAACATCTTTGCCGATCTGGACTAGGGCGTTCGGGCAGTCACCCGATGGTGACCGAAATCGCGCGAGGGGGCCTTTCAGGAGGTCGATCACGCGATTAGCTGTCATCACGGCATAACGATAAGCGGAACGGGACATGGCCTTCGACTACGATCTTTTCGTCATTGGCGGCGGCTCGGGCGGGGTACGCGCGGCGCGGATCGCTTCGGGCGAGTGGGGAGCGAAAGTGGGCCTGGCCGAGGAATCCCGCATGGGCGGGACCTGCGTCATCCGCGGTTGTGTGCCAAAGAAGCTGATGGTCTTTGCGTCTGGCTTTCCCGGCATCTTCGAGGAGGCGCGGGCTTATGGCTGGGAAGTCGGCGCGACACGGTTTGACTGGACGGCGTTCCGCACCCGGCTTGAGAGCGAGCTGAACCGGCTGGAGGAGGCCTACCGCAACACGCTGAAGACCGCCGGGGTCACGATCCACGACACCCGCGCGACGCTGGTCGATGCGCATCGGGTGCGGCTCGCCTCGGGTGAGGAGTTCAGCGCCAAGCATATCCTGATCGCCACGGGCGGGCGGCCTTTCGTGCCGGACATTCCGGGGGCCGAGCTTGCGGTCACGTCGAACGAGATGTTCCACCTGGAGAGCCTGCCGAAGCGCGCGCTGGTGGTCGGCGGCGGCTATATCGCCAGCGAATTTGCCTGCATCCTGAACGGGATGGGGGTCGAGGTCAGCCAGTACTACCGCGGCGCGCAGATCCTTCGGGGCTTTGACGACGAGGCGCGGGGTCATGTGGCGAATGCCATGCAGGCAAGCGGGGTCGACATCCACTGCGGCACCGATCTGATGCGGCTGGAGAAGACCGAAGGCGGCATCCGGGCGGTGGCGACCGATGGGTCCGAGCGCGAATTCGATCTGGTCATGTACGCGACCGGACGGCGACCGAATGTCGAGAATCTGGGGCTGGACGGTCTTGGCGTCGAGATCGGGCGCAAGGGCCAGATCGTGGTGGACCGCTTCAGCCAGACTGCGGTGCCCTCGATCTTCGCCGTGGGCGACGTCACGGGCCGGATCAACCTGACACCAGTTGCGATCCGCGAGGGCCATGCCTTCGCCGATACGGTCTTCGGCAGCAAACCCACAGCGTTCGACCACGAGCTTGTGGCATCGGCGGTGTTCACCCAGCCTGAACTCGGCTCGATTGGCCTGTCCGAAGAGGCCGCGCGCGAGCAGGAACCGATCGAGGTTTACGCCACCGCATTCCGCCCGATGAAGACCGCCTTCATCGGCAAACCTGACCGGGTGATGATGAAACTGATCGTCAGCAAGGCCACCCGCAAGGTGCTTGGCTGCCACATCGTGGCCCCCGAAGCGGGCGAGATGATCCAGCTTGCAGCCATCGCGATCCGCATGGGCGCGACCAAGGAAGACTTCGACCGGACCTGTGCGGTGCATCCAACCATGTCCGAAGAGCTGGTCACGATGCGAAAACCGGTACGAACGATCTGAGGACATCCGAACAGGCGCTTGATTTCCCGCGCAAGATGCACAGCTTAGGCAAGATGCGATAAGAGAGGTTCTGATCCATGGCAGGAAGTGGTGGCCCCTGGGGCGGCGGCGGCTCGGGCGGGGACGACCCGCGGGGCGGCAAAGGCGGCGGCAGGGGCGACGATGACGACGACGACCGTCGCGGCGGCAGGCGCGGCGAGGGCGGCCCCCAGATCCCCGAGATCGACCAGCTGATGAAGCGCGGGCAAGAGCAGCTTCGCGTCCTGATGGGCGGGCGTGGCCGGTCTGGCCAGGGCGGGCCTGGCGGCGGTCCGGTCTTTACGAAACAGGGTATTGGCCTTGCCGTGCTGGCACTGATCGCGGTCTGGTCGTTCATGTCGTTCTACACGGTCAGACCCGAAGAACGTTCGGTCGAGCTTTTCCTGGGCGAAAGCTCTGGTGTCGGCGATCCCGGCCTGAACTTCGCGCCATGGCCGATCGTCACCTACGAAAAGGTGCAGGTCACGGGCGAGCGGACGACCGACATCGGTATGCAGGCCGACAGCACCACTACCGGGCTGATGCTTACCCGCGATCGGAACGTTGTGGACATCGGCTTTCAGGTGGTCTGGAACATCTCGGACCCCGAGAAATACCTCTTCAACCTCGCCGATCCAGAGAACACCGTCCGCGCGGTCAGCGAAAGCGCCATGCGCGACATCATCGCCCGGTCGGAACTGTCGCCGATCCTGAACCGCGGCCGGGGCGTGATCGCTTCGGACCTGCTGACAGCGGTCCAGGCCACGCTGGACAGCTACAATGCCGGAATAACCGTCATCCGCGTGAACCTGCAAACCGCGAATGCACCGCGTGAGGTGCTCGACGCGTTCCGCGATGTCGAGGCCGCCCAGCAGGAACGCGAACGGCTGGAGTCAGAGGCCGATGCCTATGCAAACCAGGTCACAGCCGGCGCGCGGGGTGAAGCAGCGCGGCTTCTGGAGGATGCCGAGGCCTATCGGGCGCAGGCGGTGAACTCGGCCCAGGGTGAAGCGGCGCGCTTCGTCTCGGTCTTCAACGAATACGTGAATGCGCCCGAGGTCACCCGGCGGCGGCTTTACATCGAAACCATGGAAAGGGTTTTCAGCGGCATGAACAAGGTGATCCTCGATGGCGTCGGGGGTGGCGAGGCAGGGCAGGGCGTGGTGCCTTTCCTGCCGCTTAATGAGCTTGGCCGGATGAGCCCGGCGCAAGGTGCCGGTACGACGGGAGGAACCAACTGATGCGTGCCATGTACATCATTCCGGCGCTGGTGGTCGTTCTGGTGCTGGCGCTCTCGTCGGTCTTCATCGTCGACGAACGCAAGAAGGCGCTGGTGCTGCAGTTCGGCCAGGTCATGCAGGTGAAAGAAGAGCCGGGCCTTGGCTTCAAGATCCCGCTGATGCAGGACGTCGTGCTTTATGAAGACCGCATTCTCGGGCTTCAGACGCAGCCCATCGAAGTCACGCTTCTGTCCGACCGCCGTCTTGTGGTCGATGCCTTCGCGCGGTGGCGGATCGTCGATCTGGTGCAGTTCCGCCAGTCGGTCGGCACGGCGGGCGAGGAGCGGGCACTGCAGCTTCTGGGCAACATCCTTAGCCAGGCGGTCCCCGAAGTTCTGGGCAACGCGACCCAGGATCAGGTGCTGAGCCAGGACCGTGCGGCCTTGATGAGCCAGATCCTGACGATCGCCAAACGCGAAGGGGCGGCGCTGGGGATCGACGTGATCGACGTGCGGCTGACGCGTACCGACCTGCCCGAACAGAACCTTGAGGCGACCTTTGCCAGGATGCGGGCCGAGCGGGTACGGGAAGCCACCGACGAGCGCGCGCGTGGTGGCGAAGCGGCGCAGCGGGTGCGGGCGGCAGCAGACCGGACGGTGGTCGAGCTGACCTCGGACGCGCGGCGTCAGGCCGACGTGATCCGCGGTGAGGCCGATGCCGAGCGGAACCGCATTCTGGCCGAAGCCTATGGCAAGGACCCCGAGTTCTTCGCCTTCATCCGGTCGCTCTCTGCCTACGAGACCAGCCTCAAGGGCTCGAATTCGTCGATCGTGATGCAGCCTGACAGCGAGTTCTTTAACTATCTGCGGTCCGAAACGTCGGCAGGGGCAGACGAGGCGGCTCCGGTCGCCCCGTGAGCGAGATCATCCTGGCACTGGGTCTGGTGCTG
>NZ_JBOFBI010000228.1:0-18561 GCF_051645465.1 Tabrizicola sp.
CAAGCATCCCTGGACCAACGGCCAGGTCAAGCGCATGAACCGCACAATCAAGGACGCAACGGTCAAGCGCTTCCACTGCGACGACCACGATCAGCTCCGCCGCCATCTCGCGGACTTCATCGACGCCTGCAACTTCGCAGGGCGCTTGAAGACCCTTCGCGGCCTGACCCCCTATGGGTTCATCGTCAAAGGCTGGGCTTCACAGCCGGAAAGATCCACACTCGAACCAACCCATCAAATGCCGGGAATGAACACCTAGTTTCGGACGTGCTCTGCCTGCAAGCCATTTTGTACGGGCCGTGTTGCACGAATGGCCTGAGGCGGTTCATCTTGTGAATTCAGCGTGGCAGCTGGAGCAGCAGAGCGGACCGAGCCGAGCGCCCCGGAAGACGCAGAACTGGCCCAGCTACAGTGAGGCGCCCAATCGCCGGGGATCGCTGACGATCCGGTTCAACTCATGTCCACTTGATGGCGGACATCGTTTTCAATCCTGCTTGCCGATGTCGATACCTGGCACCGCAAGTCGCTGGTAAAGCGCGTTGGCTCGGGTCAAGTGATCTCGCATCGCGCGTTCTGCCGCATCGCTATCCCGGGCCTTGATCGCTGTCAGGATCGCCATGTGCTCGCTCAGCGTGACTTGCTCGGTGCCGGGGATGCGAACGAGTTCGCGGTAGAACTCGGCCAGCCAGCCCATCAACGTCTCGCTCAGGCTGGGGAAGATCGAGTTTCCCGTCATCCGCGCGATTTCGCGGTGAAAGCGCATGTCGCATTGCAAGAAGCGGGTGAAGTCGGGCAGGCTGGCCTGGTGTTCGGCGTGCCGCGCCTCGAGCGCTGCGATGTCATCTTCCGTCGCCCGTTCGACCGCCAGGCGGACCATCGTGACCTCGAACAAAAGCCGCGCCTCCTTGAGTTCCGCCAGGCCCTTTTCCGAGGACCGCAAAATGCCGCTGGTTGTGATCGACATCGTCTTCAGCAGGTTTGCGAAAGTAGGGGCCGCGACCCGCGCCCGCTCGCCCTGAACCAGCCGCAAAAGACCCATCCGCGCCATGTTCTGGAGGGCTTCGCGCACCGCCGGCCGCCCAACCCCATAGCGTTCCGACAGATCGCGTTCGGGGGGCAACTGGTCGCCGGGCAGCAGCCCGTCCTCTTCGATCATCCGGATCAGCCGATCCATCACCTCCTGGTAAAGGCGACGGCGTTCGATTGGTTCCTGCGCAATTCGGCTCATCTGCTGTGCCTTCCCATCGTACACCGCCAACAGCCCGACGCGGCTTCTGGAGGCGTTCCAATCCAGCCTCTAGCGCCAGGCATGACGCAAATCCATCCCTGAGCGGCCCGGCGTTCAACTGCCAATCGGCCGTATCGTCCTTTTCTGCAGGGCCTGCACCCGTTTCTCTCTGATCCCGTCGGCCAGCACCGCGAGGATGATTATGGCGCCCTGCATCATCGGTTGGAGGTAGAGGTTCACCCCGGTGAAAACGAGCCCAAGCTTGACCGTCTGGATCAGGGTCGCCCCGATCACCGCGCCAAAAGCCGATCCTACGCCGCCGAAAAGGCTGGCCCCACCCAGGACCGCTGCGGCGATCACGTCGAACTCGCGCCCTTCGCCAAAGCCTGCATCCAGCCGCCCGATCTGGGCGATCAGCACGAAACCCGAGATTGCCGCGCAGGCCGAGCAGATGATGTAGACCCGCGCCTCCACCCAACGCGTATTGACGCCCGCCTTGCGCGCCGCCTCGCGATCGTTGCCAAGCGCGTAGATCTGGCGGCCAAAAGTGGTATGCGCCAGGATCACGTGCGCAATCAGCGCAAGCGCTGCAAAGATCAGGATCGGAGTCGGGATGCCGGCGACCGACGACAGGCCGAAGGCACGAAAATCGTCCTTGAAGTCGAATGCTGTCGAACTGGTCAGCCAGGTGCCAAAGCCCCGGAACAGAAACAGCGTGGCCAGTGTCACGATGAACGGGATGACGCGCAACGCGACGATGAAGAACGCGTTGATCGCCCCCATGGCCAACCCCGCCCCGAGCGCCACCAGAAAGCCCACCGGCACCGACACGCCCAGATCACGCATCACAAAGCCAGCGATCAACGGGGCGAGGAACATCACCGACCCGACGGACAGATCGATGCCGCCGGTCAGCAAGACGAACGTCATGCCAAGGGCGGCAATCCCGATGAACGACGATTGCTTGACGATGTTGGCCAGGCTTTCCGGCATAAGGAACGATGGCGCCTGCAAGCCGTAGTACAAAAGCACGGCGCCAAAGATCACATACGTCGCATGGCGGATCGCCAGATCCAGCATGCGTTCGGGCAATGTCATGCTGCAGCCTCTCGGAAAGCAAGGGACAGGATACGTTCGCGGTCGAATTCGGTGCGGGTCACCTCGCCCATGACTTCGCCTCGGTTCATGACGACGATGCGGTCGGCCACGCCAAGAAGTTCGTCAAGTTCGGACGAGATCATCAGAACACCCCCGCCCTCGGCGGCAAGTCTGTCGATCAGCGTATAGATTTCGAACTTGGCGCCGACGTCCACACCGCGCGTCGGTTCGTCCAGAATGAACAGCCGCGGCGAGGTCATCTGCCACTTGCCGATCACCACCTTTTGCTGGTTGCCGCCCGACAGGGCCTTTACCGGCTGGGTTCGGATATCCCCGGCCTTGATCGTCAGATCGCTGCGCGTGGTTTCAGTGCGGGCGTCGATTGCGGCTCGGTCGATCAGTGCGAGAGGGCCACGGCCAAAGCTGCGGATCGAGACGAGGGCGAGATTGTCGGCGATTGGCGCGTCCATCATCAGACCCTCCTCGCGCCGGTTTTCGGTGACGAAAGCCATGCCAGCCTTGATCCGCGCGAAGGTACCTTCAGATACCGGGGCACCATCCAGCGCGATGCTGCCCGCGGCACAGGGGTCGAGCCCGAACAGAATGCGCGCGAGTTCGCTCCGCCCGGCACCCATGAGGCCGAAGAGGCCGACAACCTCACCCGCGTGGACGGCCAACGACACGTTTTCGATCACGCCCGGTTGTGACAGCCCCCCCGCCTCCAGGACCGTCCGGGTGCCCGACTTGCCGGTGCGTGGCGGAAAGAGGCCGCTCAGGTCGCGCCCGATCATTGACCGGATCATGCGCGGTACGGTGAAGTCGGCGGCCCGACCGCTGTCGACCAGCCGCCCGTCGCGCAGGACCGCGATGTCATCGGCCAGCCGCTTCACGTCGCCGAGGATATGCGAAATATAGATGATCGTGCGCCCATCCGCCCGAAGCGACGCGATGGTGTCAAAAAGCCGCGCCGTCTCGCGCGGGGTCAGCGATGTCGTCGGCTCGTCGAAGATGATCAGCCGCGCCTCATTGTGGAGCGCTTTGGCAATCTCGACCAGCTGACGCTCGCCCGGCGACAGATGGCCGACCGTGGTGTCGGGGTCGATTTCCAGCGCCAGCCGCTTCAGAATCTCGGTGGTGCGGGTGCGTATCCGCGGCCAGTCGATCAGCCCGAAGCGGCGCGGAAAACCGTCGATGTAAAGGTTTTCGGCCACCGACAGGTTGGTGAAAAGGTTCAGTTCCTGGTGGATGAACGCAATGCCGGCGCGTGCGGCATCCGCGGCCGATTGCGGTTGGTAGGGTGTGCCTTGCCATTGCATGTTGCCGGAACTGGGCTGAACCACGCCACCGATCATGTTCATCAGTGTGGACTTTCCAGCGCCGTTCTGGCCGATCAGACCGAGAAGTCGACCTTCGCTTACGTCCAGTGTCAGATCAGATACCGCCGGTACCCCGAACCAGCTCTTGCCCAATCCCTCAAGCGAAAGAAGCGCGCTCATCCTGTCCGCTCCCGCATGATCCGCGTCCGAAGGACATCCAGAAGGGCGGCCCCCAGGATCACCGCGCCTTTGACCATGTCGACCTGGAATGCCGACAGGTTCATCGCACTCAACGCACTGGAGAGTACGACGAAGAAGAACACCCCAAATATGGTCCAGATGATCTTCGCCTTGCCGCCGAAAAGGCTGGTGCCGCCGATGACCGCGGCCCCGATCACATCGAGAAGGAACGTGCCTTCGCCCAAGGTGGGGCGACCTGCCTCCAGCCGTGCCGAATAAAGAATGCCGCCGACGGCCGCACAAACCGCCGACAGCATGAAAACCAGCACGATCACCCGCCGGACAGGGACGCCCGAGATTTCGGCGGCCTTGCGGTTGATGCCTATCGCCAGGACGTAGCGGCCAAAGACCGTGCGGTTCAGCAAGACATGCGCCGAGATGGCCATCACCACGGCGATCACCATCGGGTAGGTGACCAGAGAGAAGACCTCTTTGCGTGGCAGTTGCGAGGTGTCCTTGGTGCCGAAATAGACAGAGATCAGATCACCCTTGCCCAATATGACAAAGTTCTCAGGCAATTGGGCGATATTCTCGGACTGGGTCAGGTAGATTGCTAGGGCGCTGATCGTGATCATCGTGACCAGCGTGACCATGAATGCCGGCATGTCCAGGATTGCGATAGCGAGCCCGTTGATCAGCCCGATCAGCGCGGCAAGGGCAATCATCACGACGATGGCGATCAGGACGCCGCCCGTCATCCCGGCAAGAGGACCGCCGTTTTCCGTCAGCAGGACACCCCAGAGTGGTGCCTTTGATAACACCACAGGGTCGGCGACCAGCGTGATCAGCGCCGCGCCGATCACCGATGTCACCGCGATGACCGACCCCTGGCTCAGGTCGATGCCGGCTATGGCCAGCACAAAGGTCTGCCCGATGGCCACGATCAAGAGCGGCCACATGTTCGACAACACGTTCACGATGTTGCCGGGCGCGATGAGCATCGGCAGGAACGGCGTCAGCACCGCCACAAAGGCAAGCGTCATGTAAAGCACGAAGTAGTCCGACAGGAACAAGTCGGCTGTCCGGTCGGACAGGCGCCGCGAAGGCGCTTCGGTTGCGGTCATGGGGCAGGTCCGGTGCCAAATGGAGGGAACCCGGCCAAAGAACCTTCGGCCGGGTCCGTAAGGGCGATCACTGGTCCAGGAAGCCTTCGGACAGAAGGACACAGCCCCACATGTCCATTTCCCGCTCGGCAAGGTTCGCCTGCGTGAGCGCGAAGCCCGGATCGGGGATCACCTCGTTCGGCTGGGCGTTGCCGTCCTCAATCGCCTTCAGGATGGCGTTCATCGCGGACTCTGCCTCGAAGTACAGGTCCTGCACCCCGGTGGCCGAGACGTAGCCTTCCTTGATCAACTTGCAGGCGGTCGCATCACCGTCAAGGCCGGCCAGCGGGATATGGCCCTCTTCCCCCGACTTGTTCCACATTCCGCGCGGTTCAAGCACCGAACGGATCGTCGGAAACAGGAAGTCGGACGACGTGAACATGAGGTCGATCTTGGGGTTGGCCGTGACCGCCGCCTCAAGGTTCGCAAGCGCAGTCGCCGCATCCCATTCCGAGGCGACCTCGATCACGTTGAAGCGGTCCTGGTGCTTGTTGATCGCGGCGTAGAAGCCATCCTTGCGGCCAACCGCGTTCGGATCGCCAAGGTCACCCACGACGATCACGGCGTTCAGTTTCGCATCTGCCGAAGCCTTGGCCAGCGCCTCCTCAACCACGAAGTCGGTGGCCGCTTCGGCGATGGTAGCGTTGTCGGCGACCACGATGATCCCCTTGGACAGATCGGTCGGCGGGCGGTTGAAGATGGCGATTGGTGTGTCAGCGGCCTGCGCCTCGTTCACGATGGTCACGGCACTTTCGCCGTCCTGCGGGATCACGATGATGCCATCGACGCCCTGGGCGATGCAGTCGCGCACCTGTTCCAGTTGCTTGTTGGCATCCTCATTGGCGTTCTTTTCGATCACCGTATGACCGGCCTCGGTCAGTGTGGTGGTGATCGCCTTGTGCCCCGCGACCCAGAACTCCGTTTCCAGATCCTGGAACGCAAAACAGATGTTCGCGGCCTGTGCGCCGGAACCGTAGCTTGCTCCGGCGGCCATAAGGGCCAGTGTCGCAGTGGTCTTCAGCAGCTTCATGGTGTCCTCCCTCAGGTGTGCTGAACGTCGTTGGTCAGGCCGGTTGTGCGGAACGCACCCCCGGGTCGTATCGGGCCACCCCGTCGCGCATTCGCACGAAAAGGTCTTCCGGGCCCATCTGGCCGCCCTTGACGATCCAGTCGGTCTGGGCGGCAGGTTCTTTGAAATGCGCCGAAAGCAGCGGGACGGCAGGCACGATTTCTCCCTGCGCCGTCAGTGCAACCGCTCCAAACGCGCGGGTGGCAAAGCCGGAGGTATCGCCGCCCGCGACAGCAAAACGCTTGGCTGCGCGGCGGGCGGAAAGACGGGACAGGACGGTGCCCAGCCCGGCGCCCAGCACCTCGGCCCCGTCGCGGTCGGACTGGCCTGCGGCTTGTCGCGCCGTGCGGGTGGCCGAGATGGAGGGATCGTCCGGCCCTTGTGCAGAGGCAAGGATCGGGCTTTTGCCGCCTGCCAGCGCCATCAACGCCGCGGCCTCCAGCCGCGCGCATTCGGCGGTCCATGCGGCTGGATCGACGGTCTTGGTCGCGTCCACGGAGATAACGGCAAAGCCTTGCGACACAGCCGCCCTGATCTGCGCGGCAGTGTCGGGCGAGCAGGAACCGGAAGCGACAGCGATTCGGTCGGCCCCGCCGGCAGGACGCGGCGCTGGCAACGTGTGACCGTCCGCCACGGTCGCCGCGACGATTGCGTCCTCGACCCCCTGCGAGCCGACCACAAAGACCTGCCGCAGCGCGGCCTCGGCACGGATCAGGTGCCCGGCAGCGATCAGGGATGCCTGGTCCAGCAAATCGACCAGGATCAGCCGCGCGCCCCTTGCCCGTTCGCGGGCCAGTGCGACCGCGGCCGCATCGTGTTGCAAGTCGATGATATCGATCAGCCCCCGGGGCAGGTCCGTCTGCCGTGCCAGATGCAGGCGGACGTCCGCCTCGTCCATCGGGGTCACCGGGTGGCGCGACATCGTCGGATGCCGGTCGAGCCGCGCGATCCCGCCCGAATGCCTGGCGAAGAGCGTGCCGAACGTCTGCCAGCGCCCGATCCTCGGGGCTGCGACCAGAACCGGAGCCCAGGGGTCGTCTCCCAACCCGATTTCTGCCGCGCGCCCGATCGAGCCAATCTGGGGTGAGCTGTCGAGTGTCGAGCACATCTTGTAGTGCACGATCCCGGCGCCGGTCGCCCGGAGCGCCGCAAAGATGGCGGGCAGATGGGCGTCCATCCAGTCCGGCGATCGTGTCCGCGCGTCGCCTGCGATGCCGATACAGCGGGCATCCGCAAAGCGCCCGGTCATTTCCCGCGTCGGAGGTTCAAGAAACAGAACTGACGGAAAACCGGAAAACTCCAGCACCTCCATCACTGCGGCAGCGCCGGTGAAGTCGTCGCCGTACCACGCCAGCATTGGGGGCGCATTGCGGGTCATGACCCGTACCGTTTCAGTGCCGCGGCCAGTGCGCGGCTTTCGCGGGCGGCCTGCTCCATCGGGATGCCAGCCATTGCGGCGTCCCAGGCATCGCGGATCGACTGCACGCCACCGGTCGGCCCCTCCGGATGCCCCATGATTCCGCCGCCGGCGGCGTAGATCAGATCGGCCCGACCCAGCGCCGCCCAGGTCGCATGAGCCTGACGGGCTGACTGACCTGACGAAAAGACCGGCATCGCCACTGCCGGATGCGCCGATGACAACGGCGCCAGAACAGCGCGCGCCGATGCGATGACGCTGTCGTCGGCCTCGCAGAATTTGTTGGCGATCCCGTTGACGTGCAGATGATCCGCCCCGGCCAGCCGCCAGAAGACCGACCAAGCGCGGTAATCGAACCCAAGAGCCGGGTGACGCGACAGATACCCCCATCCATTGCGGTGCGCGTGGATCGGCAGCTGGCTGTGGCGGCGCAGCGCCAGCATCCCGGTAAGCCCGACAGAATTGAGGCTCGCCATCACGCAGGTGCCGCCGAGCCCGGCAACCAGGTCGTGGCGCGCCCGCATTTCGTCGACTTCCCCGGTCAGGTTGAAGGCGTACATGACGCGCTTGCCGGTTCGGTCAGCATGGGCGTTGATGACGGCCATCACGGCGCGGGCGCGGTCGGCAAATGGGCAGGATGGCCCATCCGCCTGCAGCTCGTCATCCTTGATGAAGTCGATGCCGGCTGCACACAACTCCGCCACCAAAGCCGCAGTTTCGGCCGCGGTAAGCCCGACCGATGGCTTTACGATGGTGCCGATCAAAGGGCCCGCCTTCACCCCCGCCATGCCCCGTGTGCCTTCGACACCGAAGGCCGGACCGGGGCAGGAGGCCATGAACGTATCAGGCAGTCGAAGGTCGGTCAGACGCAGGCCGGAGAACCACTGGAGTTCAAAGAGGTTCCCCGCCACCGTCGCCATCAGGTTCGGCAGGCTTAGGCCCATGTTGCCCATCGGCCAGGACAGCGTGACCCGCGCTTGGCGATGGGCACCATCGGGCCGACCTGCACCCGGCAGCGATGGCCCTGCAACTGGCCCCAAGTCCTCGATCTGCTCCACCCGCGCCGCCGCGCGTGCTTTCAGCTCTGGCGTCTCGCCCGGCAGCGCTATGAACGTGCCGGACGATTGCTCACCCGCCATCGCCTCGGCGGCTTGATCGGGCGGAAAAGCGGTCTCGATCAGGTAGTCGGCCTCGATCCGGTCAGTCATGTAACCGCCCCGCCGTCAAGGACGACCGACTGACCAGATTTCGACGACTGGATTGCCGCAAGCGTGACCGCCAGCGTCCGCAGATTGTCGGCGCCCGAAGGCTGAGCCTGCGCCAGCCCGCGCATGACGTCGCGCGCATGGGTCTGGAACGCGATGACCGACTCCTGCACCAGATGCCACGGTTTTTCCCCCCACCCCGGCACGACAGGCTCCGTGTCCGTTTCGACCACCTGGCCATCCTTGTGCAGCCGCATCCGGTAGCCTTCGAGGAGCTCGATCGACCCCAGCGGCCCTTCGGCCACGGCAAGTGTCTGGACGAACGGATCGGGCGCGTAGTGGCTGAAGAAACTGCACTCCACGCTGGTGACAGCGCCTGAGGCGTGGCGCAGCGTCGCCAAAAAAGCATCCTGTCCCTTGACCCGGGGGTTGAGCCGTTGCGTCTGACAGTGGACGCGGGTGACATCGCCCATCAGAAACCGGGCCATATCGAACAGGTGCAGGCCCACATCGGTCAGTGCCAGATCATCGATCCCGGCCAGATAGGGTTGGTTGGCATAGATGTCGAAGGCGTGCCGGAAGCTGAGCCGCAGGAACGTCGGGGCGCCGATCACGCCTGACGACAATGCCGCCCCCAGCGCGCGGTAGGGCGCTTGCCAGCGGAAGTTCTCATGCACCAGCAAAGGAATGCCAGCGTTGTCGCAGGCCTCGACCATGGCCTGGCCATCCGCCATCGTCTCGGCAAAGGGTTTCTGGCAGATCACCGCGCGGCTGTGGCGGGCGGCCAGCTCGACCAAAGCGCGGTGCGAGGACACTGTGGTGACGATGTCGGCAAAGTCGGGTTTCACGGCGGCAAGCATGGTCGTGGCGTCGGTATAGGGTTCGGCACCGAAAGCGTCGGCGAAGCTCTGCGCCTTGGCGGGATCGGTGTCGCAGACCGCGGCGATCTGCACGCCTTCGATGTCAGCCCACGCCTGCATGTGGTTTCGCGCAAAGAACCCGCAGCCAATGAGCGCGCCACGCAGTGTCATGGCGAAGCCTCGATCACGAGTGCGCTGTCCGCAGCAAGCCTGCCACCGGGCGCATTTGGCCAAGCGATGTCGGATGGTCCGATGGCCGCCGCGAGAGTAACGCCATTGCCGCTGAGCGCGCGCAGCGGACCATCCTGCGTCCAATCGACCGACTGTCCGGCAAGCCGCGCAGCCGCACGGATGACCGCGCCGAGCGGCGTCCCTGCAGCGCCCAAAGGCCCGTCCTGCATGGCCAGCGCAAGGCTGTCGACCCCCGCCCTCGCCGCCGCAACCAGAACGCCAAGCGCATAGGCCGCGGCAAAGTCGCCGGCCTGCCGGGGATCATCCATCGCCATCGGCATCAGAACGCGGTCGGGGTTTGCCAGAACGCTACGCCCATAGGGGTTGGACCGCATTCCGATGGAAAAAAGCCCCAGATGCATTGACTTGCCGGGCGCGATGGCCGCAGCGGTGGCAAAGATCGCGGGCAATGCCTCCAGCGTTTCGCGCACCGAAAGATCGTCGGCGGCATGGACGATGGCGGTATTGCCGAAGGTTACGAAATCGACGGAAGGGTCGGGGCGACAGCGGTTGAACTCGGTGAAGTTTGTCAGGCTGCCGCTGCCGACCGGAACCCCTGGAAAAGCCTCGCGCAAAGGGGCGACGGCATGGCGCGGCGCAGGACCGGTGGGCCAGGGTCCTTCGGGTTGATGGCTTGCCAGATAGGCCGCCGGAAGTGCGACGATGCGGCTGGGTCGCAGTCCCGCTTCACTCAGGCGGCCGATCTGGCGATCGAGGTCCGAAAGATCACTGAATACGATCTCAACCGCGATGTCGTCGCGGGCACTCAGCGCCGCAAGATCCGCACCAGGTGTCTGCGCATCGACGCGCAGCAGTACCGGTACACCCGGGAAGCTCTGCAGTGCGGCCGTAGTGGACAAGCCGGGCTGATGCGCCAACAACACCTGCGGCAGACGGATCGTTCCGGATGCCGGAACCCCGGCACCAGCGACTGCCGGAGCATCGGCTTCAAGCCGCAAAACGATCTCTTGCCGGATCACCTCGCCCGCCGCGACTGTAAACGGGCGCGGCAGCCCAAGCGGGCGGCAGTAGGTCTTGAAGGACGCGTCCGACCAGTTGCGCTGATCCTCCATCTCGAACACCTCGCCGGAAAACTCCAGCGCGACCGACAAGGGGCCGACCTTGTGCGACAGCCCGGCAATGTCGCGCGCCGGCTGGCCCGGTGACACCAGCGCCGGGAAGAGGGTTTGGGTCTCATGCCCGTCGGGATGCCTGATGGTCAGCATTTGACCGGCCACCCCGTCAATCGGATGCAGAACCGTGAAACCGGCGCGGTTGACGACGGTTGATTTGTCAAAGGTCAAGGTGATGGACAGGCAGAGCACCGTGTCGCCTTCCAGCGTCGTGCGGAACGTGCCGTGGAACAGCCCCGATCGTTCGGCAAACCGGCGGGTATAGGCGTGGGGTGCGATCTCTTCGTCCACCGTCACAACCGGCAAGGTGCCCCAGTCGGCGTCCCGAACCGGATAGCTGACCCGGCGCACCACTTCGTGGCCCGCAAAGCAGACGGCGCGCAGGTCGCCCTCCACGATACGCGCGGCCAACCGGCCCGCCCTGAGCTCAGCGTCATCCCCCGGCATGGCAGGCTCAACGCTTGCCGTGGACGATCAGCTCGGACGCCTCGCGCACGACCTTCGGTGACAACGCCTCGCGCCAGTTCGGCTGCATGATCCGCGCCTTGCCGAACTCCAAGAGCCGCAGAGCAGCATCGGACGGCACTTTCGGCGAATAGCCGAACCACATCGCGATCTCGACGTTCAGGTGGCCGATCAGGAAATCCTTCGCCGCCTCGCGCGGGATGCCGTAGCGGTTGGCGCATTCGTCCACCGCCTCGGCCATTATGTCGATCATGCACATGGCCAGCATCTCGGACAGGCCAGGTTCAAGGATCGCCAGCTGTTCAACCGTCACGCGGTGCGTCTTGGTCACCGGGGACCACATCGCCTCGCAGATTTCCACCCCGATGGCATAGTGAGCCTCGGGGCCTTGCATCAACGCGCAGACGATGGCCTGTGGCGCGACGCCGCCGTGATAATCGGTGCGCTCGGCCCCCTTAGTCGTGGTGCTGTACAGAGGCGGATGGCAGGGGTGACCGACGAAATAGGTCAGATCGGGCCGGTCCTTTGGCAGCACGTCGGCATAAGGCGCCGCCGCATCAAGGATCAGCAACATCGTACCCGGCGCCAGATGATGGGCGATTTCGCCCGCGACCTTGCCGATTACGTTGTCGGGCAGGGCCAGCACGACGACTTCGGCTCCTTTAAGGCCCGTCGTGGTATCGACCGACTTGATTCCCGCCTCCGCCAGTCGTGCGCGACCGACATCGCCGATCTCGACTGCGCGCAGGTCGTAGCCTGCATCGAAGAGCTTCTTGGTGACGCGGAACCCCATCTTTCCGCCTGCGCCAAGCACAGCGACCGAACGTGCCATATTCCCCCCTTTTCGCCGGACCTCGACAGCTTCGTGTCGTTGGGCGAATCCGTTGCGCGATGTTACTTGGTTAGTTAGTATACCAAAATACCAACGTGTCAGCCCCCTTTTTCACACTGCCTTCAGCAATCGAAAGACCGCTATGGCCGAGACCCGAACTATATCGATCTCGACCGTTGTTCTTGACGGGCACGAGTTCGGTCGCGGTCTTGAGTTGCTGGCGATAGCTGGCTCGCGCGCAGTCGAGCCCGCGTTCATCGAAGGCTACACGCCGTTTGACGAGGCGACCTTCACAGAGAAAGGCGGCCTTCGGCTTGGACAGCAGATTCGGGATGCCGGGCTGACCATCCGCGCAATGTCCCTGCATACCGACCTTGGCCGAGAGGACAGCGCGGCCAAGCTGATGCGCCGACTGGACTTCGCCGCTGCCGCAGGTGCGCATATCGTGATTACCAACGCGACGACTAAAGATCGTATCGTCGCGTTTGAACGGACGATCGCTTTGATCCAGCCTGAGCTTTCTATACGAGAGATGGTCCTCGCGCTGGAGAATCCTGGCCATGGGCGGGACGCTTTGCTGCCCAATGGCACGAGTGGCGCTGCGGTCGTCGCCGGGCTGAACGACCCACACATTCGGATGAATTACGATATCGGCAATGCCACGAGCTACGGTTCCCTGACCGCCAACGCCGCTGCCGATCTGGCAGAAGCCCTGCCGGTCGTCGCGCACCTGCATCTGAAGGATTTCCGCAGCGTTGGCGCCGATTGGCTGTTCTGCCCGCTCGGTCAGGGGAGCATCGGTTATGGTACTGCAATCCCGCTCGACCGCCTGCCCGCCGACCTGCCGCTGGGGATCGAGCACCCGATCAGATTGTGGCGTCCCGGTCGGGGGGATCCGGTCCGCCGCAATGAGGTACCGGATGAGGCCAGTGTGATTGCGGCGGTCAAGACGGCGCTGGAGTTCGTTCGCGGTGCCGTCGGATGCTGTGACCAGAATGAACCTGCTGTCTGAGGAAGCCGCTCTGCCGCATGGATCCCTGCAGCTCGACCCGCTGGTCATACCCGCCTGGGGCCGTTCGGCTGTCCTTGATCACGACGATGCGGGCCCGTGCACGGAAGTCCGACCTCGAGCATGGTCGTTCCATTGATTAGAGGCCCAGTCCGGCCTTGAAGCTGGCGAATTCGCTGTCGGCCATCGCGACATTGTGCTGCTGTTCCGGGTAGGCGCCGGTGTTCACGTCGGCGATGAACTCACGGAAAGCAGCGATGCGTTCCTGCTGGAGGCGGGCGTATTCGGCGGCGAAGTTGCGGTAGGTCTTGGCGTGGCGGGGCTTGTGGCCGTCGGTGCAGCCGAGAACGTCTTCGGCGAAGAGGTACTGCGCGTCGGCACCGGGGCCTGCGCCCATGCCGAGCATGATCAGGGGCGTGTTGCGGCTGATGAATTCGCCGAGTTTGTCGGGGACGACTTCGAGTTCCGCGCCGAACGCGCCGATGGATTCGAGCTTCTTCACATGGTCCCAGACGGCCCGGGCCTCGGTCGCGGTTTTGCCGACGGCGCGCCAGTTGGTCCAGGTGACGATGTTCGGGTTCATGCCGACGTGGGCGACGATGGGAACGTGGTTGTCGCAGAGCGTTTTCTGGATGTCGAAGGATGCTGCGCAGTAGAAGCTGTCACCGCCCATTTTGGTGAATTGGAACGCCGCGCGCAGGTAGTCTTCTGCGGTGACCAGCGTTCCGTACTGGCCGAAGGGCAGGCCGACCTGGACGAAGCAGTTGCCCGCGGCTTCGCGCATGGCGGGGCTGAAGAAGCGGGATTCGATGGAGAGCATGTGGATGCCTGCGGCGTCTGCCGCCGCGGCCTCGTCCAGCGAGGTGACGTAGAGCATGCTGATCTTCTCGCCCCGGGTCTTCATGGCGCGGATGTCGGCGACAGAGGGGCGGGTGTTCTTGTGGACCATGGTTATACCGTGAATGCGTTGCGGAAGGCCTGAAGGGCCACTTCGGGGTCGCCCTCGGCGTTGCTTTCAAGGCCTACTGGACCGGAATATCCCATGGCTTTCAGGGCTTTGGCGATTGCAGGATAGTTCATCTCGCCGGTGCCGGGCTCGTTGCGGCCCGGATTGTCGGCGACCTGAACCTCGCCGATCCACGGCAGGCATTTCTGGCACCAGCGGATCACATCGCCCTCGCCGATCTGGGTGTGATAGAGGTCGAGGTTCATCCGCAACTGAGGCCGGTTGACCGAGGAAACGAGCGTCAGAACGTCGGCGGTCGTGTTGAACGGGCAGCCGGGGTGCTCCATCAGATTGAGGTTTTCAAGCGTGTAGGTGACGCCCAGTTCCTCCGCCAGGTCGCAGATGCGGTTCAGGGTGTCGCGGGCCTTGAGCCACATCGGCCCGGTGACCTTGTCGTGCTGCCAGACCGGGATGCCCCCGTCGCCGAGGCCGGTGCCGTGGAGGTTGAGGCGATGGACGCCAAGGCGCTTGCCGACAGCGGCGGTTTCGCGGGCGGATTTCAGCAGCATGTCGGCGCCTTCGTCATCGGCGAGGCGGCCTTGAAGGTAGCCGTTCATGATGGTGAAGGTGGCGCCTGTGCGTTCCAGCGCGGCGATGTCGTGCGCGGGCCAGTTCCAGAGGCCGACGCCGAAGCCCAGTTCCTTGAGGCGGGAGGCGCGCCAGTCTATCGGGCGGTCGCGCCAGAGCATTTCGGCGCAGGCGGCGAGTTGGAATGTCATCTCAGATCTCGATCCAGACATGCCCGTCGTCGATTTTGACGGGGAAGGTTTTCAGGTTGATGCAGGCAGGGGCGCGGGTCGCCTCGCCGGTGCGGTAGTCAAAATGGGCGTTGTGTTTCGGGCATTCGACGATGCCGTCCATGACGAGACCGTCGCACAGGTGGACATGTTCGTGGCTGCAGATGCCGTCCATTGCGAAGAATTCGTCCTCCTCGCTGCGGACAATGACGAAGGTACGGGAGCCGTGGTCGAAACGGATCAGGTCGTCAGGATCTACGGCGTCGGTGGCGCAGGCGCGGGTCCAGGTCGGCATGGGATTGCTCAGGTCCGGTCGGAGTGGATGGCCACGTGGCTTTCGATCTCGGCCTCCAGCTCTGCCATGGCCTCGCCGCCGGCCATGAGGTCGGTGATCTCTTCCCGCGACTTCTCACCCTTGCGGAAGTCGGCGGCCTTGGCGCCGCGGATCAGGACGGCGAAGTGGTCGCCGACGGTCAGGGCGTGGGTGACCTGGTGGGTGATGAAGATGACGGCAACACCGCGTCTTTTGGCCTGTAGGACGATGCGGAGGACGTGGGCGGCCTCTTTCACCCCGAGCGCGGCGGTCGGTTCGTCGAGGATCAGGACGCGGGCGCCGAAGTGGACGGCGCGGGCGATGGCGAGCGCCTGACGCTCGCCCCCCGAAAGGCCGCCCACCAGGCGGTCGCCGTCATCAATGCGGGTGATGCCGAATTCGCGGACCGATCTGACGGCGATTTCGTTGGCTGTCTTGCGGTCGTAGACCTTGAAGGGGCCAGCCCATTTTGTCGGCTCCCGCCCGACAAAGAAGCTGCGGCCGATGGACATCAGGGGGAAGGTGCCGCCGAACTGGTGGACGGTGGCGATGCCATGGTCCGACGCGGCGCGGGGGTTCGGGAAGAGGACCGGCTTGCCATCCATCAGCACCTCGCCCGAGCTGGGCTTGTGGACACCGGAAAGGATGCGGATCACCGTCGATTTGCCCGCGCCGTTGTCACCCAGCAGGCAGAGAACCTGACCGGCATGAACCTCGAGGTTGATGTCGTGGAGGACGTCGATGGGGCCGAAGCTCTTGTTGACGCCGCGCATGGAGAGGATCGGTTCGGCCATCACTTGGTCCCCTTCTTCTTGCCTGAGTAGGACAGGGCCGTCTTGCGGAAGGTGTTGTTCATCAGGACCGCCAGCAGCAGGAGGACGCCGATGATGAGGGACGACCAGTTGCGGTCGAAATCGGTGTAGTAGATGCCTTGGGTCACGACGGCGAAGGTGATCGTGCCGAGGAAGATGCCGATGATCGACCCGAAACCGCCGGTCAGCAGAACGCCACCAACAACAACCGAAATGATCGAGTTGAAGATGAAGCTTTGCCCGCCCGCAACTTGAGCCGAGTTGTAGAGCATGGCCTGGCACATCCCGACGAAGGCGGCAGAGGTGGCGGAGAGGACGAAGAGAAGGATGGTCATGCGTTCGGTCGGAATCCCGGCGTTGCGGGCCGAGACCTTGTCGCCACCCATGGCGAAGATCCAGTTACCGAACCGAGAGAAGTGGACGAAGTAGATGTAAGCCCCGGTGGCGAGGAACCACCAGAGGACCATGACCTGCAGCTGCCCGCCCAGGATGAAATCGCCGAACATCGCTTTGGCCGGGCCTTCGGTGGTCAATGCTACGCTTGTCGATTTGGTGATCAGAACCGTCAGGCCGAGGACGACGCCCTGCACGGCGAAAAGGCTGCCCAGCGTCACGATCAGCGACGGTACCACGGTCCGCACCACCATGATGCCGTTGATCAGCCCGACAATGACACCAAAGCCAAGGGCAGCCGCGATGCCAAGCCAGATCGAGAGGCCGTAATGGCCGGAGATCACCGCCACGGTCATGGCGCCGAACGGCACCATCGCGCCGACCGAGATATCAAGCTCGCCCGCGATCATCAGAAGGCCGACGGGAATGGCGATGAGGCCGAGGTTGGCGGCCACGTTCAGCCAACTGGACATGCCTGCGGGCTTCAGGAACGTCACCCCGCCGAAGAAGCCGAAGAAGATCAGAACGGCGAGAAGGCCAAGGAGAGCCCCGGATTCCGGTCGGCGCAGCAGGCCACCTAGCGAGGAAGTGCTGTTCATGGGCTATCCCTGATTTGAGGGTGTCCGAAGATGCGGCGGCGGTCAGAGTAAGCCAGAAAGTCCGGCCCGCGCGACAAGGTCGACGCGGGCCGGATGTCGGGTCAGCGGGCGCCTTTTTCCACACCGGCCAGCGTGGCATCGATGTTGGACGCATCGACGATGCCGGGGCCGGTCAGCACCGGATAGGTCGGCAGCGAGGTACCGAAGTCGATGGCCGAGGCGAGAAGGCTGACCGACAGATAGCCCTGCAGGTAGGGCTGCTGGTCGATGGCGAACATCTGGGTGCCGCCCTTGACACGATCGAGCCCAGCCTGGTTCAGGTCGAACGTGCCAAGCATGGTCTTGCCGGTCATGCCAGCCTGTTCGATGCCGATCGCGGCACTGTCGGCATCGCCTGCGCTGATGGTGATGACGCCGTCGATGGTGTCGTCTTTCAGAAGCTCGGCCTTGATCGCCTCGGCCACTGCCGTTGCATCGCCAAAGCTGGTCGAAGGCAGCGGCAGCTGCGCGCCCTTGCCGCCCTTGGCGGTGATGCCGTCGATCACGCCCTTGCAGCGGGCCTCGATATTGGCGGTGCCGGGCAGGGTGTTGATGCACAGAACGTTCTTCTGGCCATGGTCACCGAAGTATTCGCCGCCAGCGACACCGGCCACGTATTCGTCGGAGCCGACATAGTTGATGGCGCCCAGTTCCTTGGCCTTTTCGGCCCCGCCCGCGTTCATCAGGATCACCTTGATCCCGGCAGCCATGGCATCCTTGATCGCCGGATCTTCGGCTTCCGGCACCCAGTTCGGGATGACGATGCCGTCGACTTCCATGGAAATCGCCGTGCGGATCAGTTGTACCACGTCAGGGGCGAAGTTGTCGTAGTTCACCAGTCGCAGATAGGTCACCTTGCCGCCGTTAGCCTCGACCGCCGGGGTGGCATCGTCGATGCCCTTCTTGATGATGTTCCAGAAGGCGTCGTCGTTTGAGCCGCCGATCACGGCGATTTCTGCCGACATTGCCGCTGATCCGGCGACCACCAGAGCAGTTGTCGCAACTGCCTTGGCAAAGGTCTTCATGAAGCTCATCTCTTGTTTCCTCCCTTGATCCGTCAGTCCCGACGGGTTGCTGTTGCCGTGAAGTTAATGCCCTGGCCCCACCTCCTCGCGGGGACAGAACCGTTTCGTGCAGGGGTCAGTTGCCGACCTCCTTGGCATTCATCCGCGCTTTCTTCTTCTCGAACCGCGCCTGCATCCGTGCATCGCCGTCTTTCGAGCCGTCATGGAAACAGCCGAACCACTTGTCCAAGGGGATCAACCCGTCGCCGCCATAGTTCACCTCGAAGTACTTGTGGTGCAGGTAGTGGGCATAGGCGTGGCTGTTGAGGGCGGCGTCTTCGGTGATCTCCAGCCTGTCGAAGCCGATGTGGCCATTCACCGCGCCAAAGCCCGCCAAGTGCAGTTGGAACATCGCCAGCATCGGATTTGATGGCAGGATCAGGTGCCAGAAG
>NZ_JBOFBI010000229.1:0-1575 GCF_051645465.1 Tabrizicola sp.
AGAGACCTGGGCCTATGCGTCGCTGGAAAAGGCGCTGGCAGGCGAAGCGACGGATTGGTGATATGAGCCTTCAACAGGCAATCGCGTTTCCGCCGGCCCTCTGGGTCGGCGGTTGCGCATTGAAGTCGGATCATGTTCACCTGCACCGGACCGACAGGTCCGCCGCAGACCGTGGCCGGAGAATTTATGCCGTGATCGACCTTGTTCAGTTCCGCAAGGACCTGGTCGGCCTTCTGCCGCGGCTGCGCCGATTTGCCCTGACGCTGACCCGCAGCCGCGATGACGGCGACGATCTGGTGCAGGCCGCCTGCGAACGGGCCATCCTGCGGGCGGGGCAATGGCAGCCGGGAACGCGGCTGGACAGCTGGCTTTTCACCATGATGCGCAACATCTGGGTCAGCGAGATGCGCAGCCGCCGGGTGCGCCTTGGCCAGGGCCACGTCGATGCGACTGAAACGGACGAACTTTCGACACCCGTCGGGGCCGTCGATCACATCTACGGCAATCAGCTGATCGGCATGGTGATGTCGCTGCCCGAAGGCCTAAGTGCCTGCTTGCTTTTGGTATCGGTCGAAGGGCATTCCTATCAGGAGGCCGCCGATATCCTTGATATCCCGATCGGCACGGTGATGAGCCGGATGTCGCGGGCCCGCCAGTTGATGAAGGAACTGCTCGCCGATCCGACCGGATCGACCAGGGGAATGAAAGTGCAATGACCACCGCACCGGACCTTGCCACGCGCCTCAGCGCCTATCGCGACGGGGAACTGCCCGAGGCGGAGGCACGCGCCGTGGCGGCGCTGCTGGCAAAGGATCCGGTGGTTCAGGCGGAATATGACACGCTTCTGCGCGCCGACGACGCCATCGACAAGGCCTTTGCCGCAATGCTGCACGACCCGGTGCCGGAGGCCCTTCTGCAATCGCTGGAGCGCGCCGAGCTTGCGCCACAACCCGCCAACAGCCCGTTTCCACCGCGCTGGGGCATGGCCCTGGCCGCGTCCGTCGCGCTTTTGATGGTCGGCGGAGTGGGCGGGTCGTACCTTACGCGGCAGATGGCCCCGCCGCAGGAGCTGGCCGCGGGCTGGCTGGATCAGGTCGCCGAATATCATCTCGTCTATGCAGCCCAAAGCCGCCATCTGGTCGAGGTTCCGGCCTCGGAGCAGGCTCATCTGGAAACCTGGCTTTCGGAACAGACCGGGGTGGCGTTCGCCGTCCCGGACCTTGCGGCAAGCGGGCTGACCTTCCAGGGCGCGCGGCTGTTGGTGGCATCCGGCAAGCCGGTGGCCCAGCTGATGTATACCGATGCAGCGGGTCAGGTGATCGCGGTCTGCTTCATGGCCGGGGGTGATGCGGCGCTGGGCGACGGGCTAAGCCCCCTTGCCACCCGGAATTTCGATGCGCTGGACATGGTCAGCTGGAAAAGCCGGGATGCGTCCTACGTGGTCGTCGGCCCGAAAGGTGCCGCCGGGCTGGACACTGTCGCCGAGACCGCCTCCCTGACCCTATAAGGCGGTTTGCGTCAAATCTGAACCGGAGCGTGCCGCTCATCACTCCCTTGCGGGCGTTCTTCGCTGGG
>NZ_JBOFBI010000230.1:0-20455 GCF_051645465.1 Tabrizicola sp.
TCACGGCCTCGCCGACAGTGATCGAGGGTATCCTCGTCTCCATCTCGGCGATGACCACAGGCTGGAGCGTTTCGGGTTCAGCTTCCTCGGCGTCCTCGGTTCCGGCGAGGATATACGAGGCCGCACCGTCGAATTCAACTGGCCCCGAACGGTGATTGTGATGGTTCCGGATCCGCCGCTTGTAGCGCCGCAGCTGTTTGTCCATCTTTTCGCGGCAGCTTTCGAACGCCGCATAGACCTCAATCGCGTGCCCCTTGGCCTGCGCAGTCAGCCCGGTGGACAGGTGAATCACCGCCTCGCAGACATATTCATGCGCAACCCTTGAAAAAACCACCACGCATTCTGTCGGGCGCTGGGCGTATTTCTCAACCACTTCGCCCATTTCCGCCTTCACATGGGTCTGAAGAGCCTCACCGACGTCGATCTGCTTTCCACTGATCTGATAGCGCATGATCTCTCCTTTTCGCATGCTTCCCCGGCGGACCGGGTCATTCCGGGCTGTCGGGGGCCTTAGAAGACAGAGGGAAGGAACGTTGCGTCACAGTGGGCCTGCCGAACCGGTTCGCAGCTACGAAAGCAGACAGATGAAGGACATGTGATGCACGCATTGCGAGTATTTGGCGACAGAGGGCAGCCGCTTGTCAACCGAGTCGATTCGACCCGGCCCCGGCTACGCTCAGACAATGCGGAAGTTTTCGCCCAGATAGACCCGCCGCACGGTTTCGTCGCGCACGACTTCGTCCGTTGTGCCCGACATCAGCACCTTGCCGTCGTGCAGGATATAGGCGCGATCCACGATCTCCAGCGTCTCGCGGACGTTGTGGTCGGTGATCAGAACCCCGATCCCCCGCGACTTCAGGTCATGCACCAGATGCCGGATTTCCCCCACCGCAATCGGATCCACCCCCGCGAAGGGCTCGTCCAGCAGCAGATACTTCGGGTCCGCCGCCAGACAGCGCGCAATCTCCACCCGCCGCCGCTCACCGCCCGACAGCGCCAGCGCGGGCGTCCGCCGCAGATGGGTGATCGAAAACTCGGACAGCAGCTCCTCCAGCCGCTCGCGCCGCTTGTGCCGGTCGGGCTGGACGATCTCCAGCACCGCCAGAATGTTGTCCTCGACCGAAAGCCCCCGGAAGATCGACACCTCCTGCGGCAGGTACCCGATTCCAAGCCGTGCCCGGCGGTACATCGGCAGCGCCGTCACATCCTTGCCGTCGATCAGCACCTGCCCGCCTTCCGGCATCACCAGCCCGGCGATCGAGTAAAAGCACGTCGTCTTCCCCGACCCGTTCGGACCAAGCAGCGCCACCACTTCGCCCCGGTGCAGGTGCATCGAGACATCGCGGATCACCGGGCGTTTCTTGTAGCTCTTCCGCAATGACCGGATCTGCAACCCCGCCGACCCATCGGTCACCGTCAGCCCTGCGCGGCTCTGTGAAAGGGCGGTCATCAGTTGCCCCCCGGCACAAAGGTCGTCGTCACACGGCCTTCCATCAGACCCGTCCCGTCTTTCAGGTTGATCGTCAGCTTCTGCCCCGCCATAACCGAAGGTCCCTGCGTCAGAAGCACATCGCCCGTCATCACGATCTGGCCGGAATCGATGGTATAGACCGCCTCTTTCGCTTCGGCCGCATCGCCAAGGTTGGTGACAACCACCCCGCCCGACGCAATCAGTTCTTCAATCTCGTTCTTTTCGGGAGTGTACTTCACCCGCACTTCTGCGGCGGCGAGCTTCATCTCGCCCTGCGTCACCACGACTCCGCCGGAAAAAAGCGCAGTCCCGTCGGCGTTGTTCACGCTCAACGTTTCCGAACTGACCTCGACGGGCAGCGTGGTATCCTGATCAAGCTCACCGAAGGCGATCTGCGCTTCCTGGGCCAGTGCCGCGCTTGCCGCGGCCGCAAGCGCGACCGTCAGACCCAAATTCCGAAGCGTGAATGCCATCTGTCTAACCTCTGCAGCTCTCAGCCGCCTGGCAGGTATACCAGCCGGACGTCACCAGTGAAAACCAGAACATAAGACCCCGGGGTCTGGTTGTCCTGACTTAGTACCATCCTGTCCGCCCGGATGTCGCCCACCGGGCCGGTTGCCGTGACCGGACCGCGGCTTTCCAGGCCCGACCGGTCCAGCCGCGCGGCAACTTCCGGCGTCTCCAGACGATAACCCGTAGACGTGACAACCGTCACCCCCCCGGACAGCACGACCTGGTTGGTACCCTCGTCCATCACCCCCGAGGCCGCAGTCAGCTTGGTCGTGCCTCCGTCCGGCGTGGCCAGTTCAAACCGCAGGCTCGCCGCTGTCGCCGGACTGCCCTCGGCCTTTGGCCGCGCCTCGTCGGCGGTCAGCGTCACTGCTCCACCATCCATCGTGGTTCCGGAGTAAGACGGCGCGGTCATCCGGGGCTCGCGGGCCAGGGCTTCGACATCGACCTCGGCATAAGGCAGGGCGTCCTCCGGGTCGATCCGGTCGGCCACAAGAAAAAGCGTCGACAGGATCGCCAGCGCCGCAAGCGGAAGTACGACCTTCAGCCACCCGATCACCCGCGTATGTGTGTCCGCCCGTGCCATCGTCATACGACACCGGCGCGAAGGCAATCATGCACATGCAGGATGCCGATGGCATGCTGCCCATCTTCGGCCATGACCAGAAGGCAGGTGATCTTGCCGCTCATCATCGCCAGCGCTTCGCCTGCCAGCGCATCCGGCGCGATGGTGCGCGGATTGCGGGTCATCACCTCGCCTGCCGTGTGCGACATAAGCCCGTCGAGATGCCGCCGCAGGTCGCCATCGGTAATGATCCCGGTCAGCCGACCACTTTCGTCTGTCACCCCGACGACGCCAAACCCCCGCCGGCTGATCTCCACCAGAGTCTCGCCCATGCCCAGCGTCTCGGGCACCAGCGGCGGGTCGTCGTGCATCAGGTCGCGCACTTTCAGAAGCCGCGCCCCAAGCTTGCCGCCGGGGTGGAACATGCGGAAATGCTCGGGCGTAAAGGCGCGATGCTCCATCAGGGCAATGGCCAAGGCGTCGCCCAAAGCCAGCGTCATCGTGGTCGACGTGGTGGGCACGATCCCGGTCTCGCAGGCCTCGGGCACCGTCGGTAGAAGAAGCCCCACATCGGCCTGACGCATCAGCGTTGACCCCTCACGCCCCGCGATCGCGATCAGCGGAATGGCAAAGCGCTTGGCATGGGCCAGGATATCGGCCAGTTCCGTCGTCTCGCCCGAGTTCGACAGCACGATCAGCACGTCGCCTTCCGCCACCATGCCAAGGTCGCCATGGCTCGCCTCGGCCGGATGCACGAAATGCGCGGGCGTCCCGGTGCTGGCAAAGGTCGCGGCGATTTTGCGGGCGATATGGCCGGATTTCCCCATGCCGGAAACGATCACCCGGCCCTTTGCCGCCATCAGAAGGCCGACCGCGGCCCCGAAGCTTTCCCCAAGCGTCCCGGCCAGTGCCTCCAGCGCCTCCGCCTCGCGGCGGATCACCCGTTTGCCGGTGGTCAGGAAATCAGTGGAGGAAGATGTCATTGGCATCTTCCCAGCCGAGAAGATCAAGCTCGGCCCGCGTCGGCAGGAAGGCGAAGAGCCGTTCGGCCAGCTCCATCCGCCCTTCGCGGATCAGCCGGGCCTCCAGCTCGATCTTGAGCTGGTGCAGGTACAAAACGTCCGACGCCGCATATTCCTTCTGCGCATCGGTCAGCTCTTCCGCGCCCCAGTCGCTGGTCTGCTGCTGTTTCGAGACATCGACGCCCACCAGATCGGCCAACAGGTATTTCAGCCCATGCCGGTCGGTGAATGTGCGGATCAGCTTCGAGGCGATCTTGGTGCACCAGACCGGGCCTGTCGTCACCCCGAAGGCGGTCTTCATCACCGCTATATCGAAGCGCCCGTAGTGGAAAAGCTTCAGGGTCTTGGGGTCGGCCAGCAGCCGCTCCAGATTCGGCGCGCGGGTCTGGCCCTTGGCGATCTGCACCAGATGCGCATCGCCCTGGCCGTCGGACAGCTGCACGACGCAAAGCCGGTCACGGCGCGGATCAAGCCCCATGGTCTCGGTGTCGATTGCCACCACCGGGCCAAGGGTCAGCCCGTCGGGAAGGTCGGTTCTGTGCAGGTGGATTGCCAATTCGCTGCTCATTGCTGTCGTTCTGTTCCCGCTTACGCCCGGCGTCCCGCAGGGTCAACTGCGGCCCTCCGGACGTGGCAATGACCGGCAGACCGGCGGGCTGTTTTGGTCAGGTCGCTGGTTTGGCCCGTCGCGCCGGGAACGCTCGTCGATGTACTTCGTACACTCCTCGCAGGTGACCTCTGCCAAGCGCTCCAATTGCCCGAAGACGCCCCGCGAAACTGCGAAAGGGATGCGCCGCGACAGAAAGCCTCATCGGTGTGTCAACGGGGCCAAGAGGGCGGCCAGGAGTTAAGGAATCCTGAACGCGCTTGCAACTCATTGAAATCGCTTGGCCTGACAAGACGTCCCACCGTGGGACACGCCCGCCATCAGGGCCGGCCCCCTTAGTTCACAAGGAACTCGGCATGCAGCGCCCCGGCAGCGTTGATGCTTTTCAGGATGTCGATCATATCATGCGGAGCAACCCCCAGGGCGTTCAGCCCCGCCACCACCTCGGCCAGATCGGTCCCGCCCCGAACCTCGGCCAGCCCCGTCCCGTCCGTCCCGATCTCGGCACTGCTTCTCGGCACCACGACCGTCTCACCTTCGGAGAAAGGATTGGGCTGAACGACCATCGGGCTCTCCTCCACCCGCAGCGTAAGGTTCCCCTGCGCCACCGCCACCCTGCTGATCCTCACATCCGACCCCATCACAATCGTGCCCGACCGCTGGTCCACCACCACCCGCGCCCGCGTCTCGGGCTCGACCAGCAGACCCTCGATCCGGCTCAGGACATGGGCAGGCGAGCCCATCCCCGTCGCCTCGATATCCACCGCAACCGTCCCCGCGTCCTGCATCAGCGCGACCTGCCCGCCGAACTCGGCATTCACCGCCCGCTCGATCCGCTCGGCCGTGGTGAAATCCGCCGACTTCAGCGCCAGCCGCAGGACCGGCAGGCTTGCAAAGTCGAACTCCACCTCCCGCTCCACCCGCGCGCCCGAAGGGATGACCCCCGCCGTCGGCACCCCCTGCACCACCCGCGCCGCATCGCCCTCGGCCACGATACCGCCCGCGATGATCGCGCCCTGGGCCACCGCATAGATCTGCCCGTCCGCCCCGTTCAGCGGCGTCATCACCAGCGTCCCGCCCAGCAGGCTTTTCGCGTCGCCAATCGCCGAAACCGTCACATCAACCCGCCCCCCCGCCCGGGCGAAAGCCGGCAGCTCGGCAGTCACGAAGACGGCGGCCACGTTCTTCGGCCGGAACTCCTCGCCCGTGACATTGGCCCCCAGCCGCTCCAGAAGGTTCGCCATGATCTCTTCGGTGAAGGGCGCGTTCCGGATACCGTCGCCTGTGCCGTTCAGGCCGACCACCAGGCCGTAGCCCACAAGGTCGTTGCCGCGGACCCCGTCGAACTCGACCAGATCCTTGATCCGGATCGGCTCGGCCAAGGCGGCGCTGGTGGTCAGGACCAGCGCCAGAAGGAAACGGATCATCGAAGATACTCCACAAGGCTCAGCCGCGAGACGCGGGCCGTGATGAGATAAAGCGATTCCAGCTGCGCCCGCGCGGTCTCAAGCCGCGTCGCCGCCTCATAAGGATCGACGGACCCGATGTCCGACCGCAGGATACCAAGCGCGGTTTCTTCGGCCGAGTTGCGGGTCCTTGCCGCCTCGACCTGCGCTTCCACCGTGCCGACCCGCGCCGCAAGCGTGATCCGCGCGTCCTCGGTCCGGTGCAGCGTCTGCCCCGCCGTCTCCGCCAGCCGGGCGCGCTCCTCCGGGTTTCCCGCAAGGACCCCCCGGTCGATCAGCGCGGCCATGGCGAAACCGGCCAGCGTATCGCGGATCGTTGGATCAAGCGCGGTGGTCGAGATATCGGCGGCCTCACCCGGCGCAATCGGGGTGGGGGAGAGGGACGAGCCACCCTGATAAAACGCGCCGTACCCAAGGGGGTCAGAAAACCACGTGTTGACTGCTGCGGCCACCTGACCAGCAGTCGTTGCCCCCGTCGCAACAAGCTCCAAAGCGGCCAGCATATCATCGGCGGACCCGAGCGGAACCGTGTCCGTCCCAACACCGGAAAACACCGCGCGACCAGAGGCCTGCGTGTTCAGCAAACCAACCGCCGAGGCAAGCCGCCCGCGCGCATCCGCCGCAACCGAGTTCACCTGGACCGGCGTCGGAAAGTCGCGCGACCCCATCAGGGTGGTGGTGATCCCTGCAGCCAACTCCGACAGGCCGGACAGCGCCGCCTGCTGGGTCTGAGTCTGGAAAGCAGCGTCGGTCGCCGTAGACTTGTAGGCCGCAAGCCGTGCAAGGCTCGCGTCGATGGCGAGCACCGGCGAGAAATCACCGCGCAACGCCTGGCCCACATCGGCATGCTTGCCCGTCGCCACCTCTTGCGAGGCGCGCTGGACCTGACCGCGCAGATCGGCGCCCTGGCGGGCCAGGATGTTCGTGAGGCTTGCGTCTCCGACGGAAATCCGGGTCATGCGCCAAGCCTGATCAGCGTGTCGATCATGTCGGCCACCGCCTGGATCACCTTCGCATTCGCGGCATAGTTCTTCTCGATCACCAGAAGCTCCTGCATTTCCTGGTCGGTATCGATGCCGTTCTGCGCCTCAAGATCGGTCAGGGCTGTCAGCTTTGCGGCAGCGAAGCTTTGCTCGGACTGGGCCGAAAGGCGCTGAGCGGACGCATCGGAAACGAGGTCGCCGGTCAGAGTCGCGAAGCTTCGCGACCCCGCGGCAAAGCCGGTCGAGGAGAGGGGCCGCGCGTTGGTGAGGGCGGCATGCAGGGCGCCGAGCAGGCCCCCATTCCCCGGCGGGCCTTCGGTCAAACTCCCCAGCCCATCGCGCAGGCGGAAAAGGGCGCCGCCCTGGGCCGGATCGGCGGCGGCATTCAGGCGGAGGCGACCGGCCAGACCAACCTCGTTTGCGGGCAGAAAGGCCCCGCCCGCATCGGTGAACAAGCCAGGCGCCCCCGGGGCAAGAGTCGGATCAAGACCGGCGGCCGAGAACCGCTCCACCAGATCGCGCGCGGCGGCGTCGATCTTGCCTTGGGCGTTGACGGCCAGATCGTCGCGCAAGGCAAACAGCGCGCCAAGCGTGCCACCAAGGATCGGACTGGCCGACCCCGCCGTGTCATAGGGCCGACCGTTGATGGTGATGCCCGAAAGCCCCCCAAGGGCCCGGGTCATTTCGGGCGTGATCGTATGGGTGGCCGAAAAGCCGATTACCGAGGCAGACCCATCCAGCAAGGGCGCGCCGCCAGTGGTGAAAAGGGCGATCTGGTTCAAATCGCGGGGGATTTCGCGCACCGGGACGATGGCCGAAATCTGATCGATCAGCCGTTGCCGTTCATCCAGAAGGGCTGACACATCACGGCCCGCCCCAGTGAACGACCGCAGTTCGACATTCAATTCCTGCAGCTGCGCAAGGGTGGAGTTGAGCTTTCCCACCTCCTCGCCAATCCGGCGGTCGGCGGTAGCGCGGGCCTGCTGGATATCGGTCGTCGCGGCCTTCAGACCCTCCGCCAAAGACTTGGCCGTGGAGGCGACATTACCAAGCCGCGCCTGCGACTCCGGCCGCCCCGCCGCTTCGACCAGGGCCTGATCGAAGGCGGCCAGACGCGCGGCCAGCGAGCCGGGGCTGTCCGGTGTACCAAGTGTCTGCTCGACGCGCTTCAGGAACTCGGCACGGACATCGCGGTCGCCCCCACCCGCCGCAGCAAGCCGCCGCTCTCCCATCAGGTGGCGATCGACGTCCCGGGTGACGCCCAGGATTTGGACGCCCTGGCCAGTCCCTCCCAGAACCGTCGAGCCGAGGCCCGCCTGACGCCGGGCGTAGCCGGGGGTGGTGGCGTTGGCCACGTTCGACGACAGGATCTCGGCCTGCCGCGAGGTGGCCGACAGGCCCGACAGCGCACCGGCCAGGGCGGAGGTGACGCTCATCCCCTATCACCGTTTGATATTGGTGGTTTCCTGGAGCATCTCGTCCACCGTCTGGATGACCTTGGCGTTCGACGAATAGGCGCGCTGGGTCTGGATCAGGCTGGTCAGCTCTGCCGCAACGTCTGTTTTCGAACCTTCCCGCGAATAGCCCTGGATCGAGCCTGTGGGGCCGCTGCCCGCATCCCAGAGGAAAAACGAACCAGACTCGGGCGAGACCTGATAGGTCTGGTTCGAAAGCGACAGAAGCCCGTTCGGGTTCGGCACGTCAACCATGGGAATCTGGTAGAGCCGCCGGGTAAAGCCGGTGTCGTAGGTCGCGTTCACATAGCCCTTTTCGTCGACCTCGATCGTGGTCAGGTTGCCGACAGGTGAGCCGTTCTTGGTGATCGAGACCGGAGCAAAGCTGTCAGAGAGCTGGGTCAACCCGTTCGGGTCACCAAAACGACCGATCCCAACAGTCATCGGGCCGCCATCGACTGTCAGCGCGATCGTCCCGTCTGCCGGGTTATAGGCCCCGCCAGAGACCACTGTGACCGAGGCGAGTGTCCCGCCTGCACCACGGGTATCATCGAACGTCAGGCTGTACTCGCCGATCAGCGCGTTGCCCGACGCCGAGTCGCGAATCTGCATCGTCCACTGGTTCGACGAGCCAGAGGCCGGGACGACCGGCACAAACGACACCTGCAGCGATTCCGACGTGCCGAGGTTGCCGAAGTACTCCACCGACAGGGGCGGCGGCACGGCGGTAGACCCGGCAACGGTGTAGGTTGCGGGCAGGTTGACGCCGAGGTTCATCGTGGTCGTCGGGTCGCCCGCCGTCTGGTTGGTGTTGATCACGATCGGCACCAGGCCCGAGATCGTGTCGCGCGGGTTCGAGGGGATCGTCCCATCCGCGTTGGCAGGCCAGCCGAGGAGCACAAGCCCCGAGTCCGTCTTCATCACGCCATCGGCGTCGGTCCGGAAACTGCCGGTCCGCGTCATCAGCATGGGCGTGTCGCTCAGCGCGTTGCCAAGCGACACCTCGTTGATCACCGGAAGCATGCCGCGCCCGGCGATGGCGAGGTCAAGCGCGTTGCCGGTTCCTACCAGATCGCCCCGTTCGTCGATCAACCGCACGGTCGAGGCCCTAACCCCGCCCGCCGAATAGGTCCCAGCCCCGCGCGACGAGGTGATGACCATGCTGGTAAAGTCGGTCGAGGCGCGCTTGTAGCCGTAGGTGCCCGAGTTCGCGATATTGTCGGAGATCGCGGCAAGCCGGGTCGCGTTGGCGTTAAGCCCGGCCACGCCCGCGGAAAGCGAGGAGGAAATGGTCATTGAAAGCGCCTTTCTGCTGCTTCGACTCCCGTCTCGGCAAACCTGCGCCATGGCCCCTTAACGCGGGCCTAACAGATAAAATCTGATGGATTATCGGTCGCGCCGCAGCAGGATGACCTCGATCCGGTTGTTGCGTTCCGCCGCCGGGTCCGAAACGGCGGGCTTCCGGTCGGCATAGCCCGAGATGCGCTGCATCCGTTTGGTGTCCAGTCCCGCCGTTTCCAGCATTTCTCGCGTCGCCTGCGCCCGCAGCGCCGAGATGTCCCAAACGGGGTTGTCGATCAGCGTCACCGGATGCGCCCGCAGATGGCCGGATACCGCGATTTCGTTCGTGGTAAGGTTCAGCACTTCGGCCAGCAGATCGCCGATCGCCAGGGCCACAGACGTGGGTTCGTCAGTATCCCCGACAAAAAGCGGCGCCCCGGGAAGATCGAAAATCTCGATCACCAGACCCTCATCCGTGACCTTGGTGACCACGTGGCGCAGCATTCGCTCCATCGTGTTGCTTTCGCCGCCCCTGGCCAGCAAAGCCTTTTCGACATCCTCAAGCTCAGACTGCGCCTGGCCTTCGCCCGCCGCGCCGCGCCCGGCGTCCTTTCCGGCCGCGTCAGCCGAAGCGGCGGACTTGCGGTCCATCGCGCCGGTTCCGGTATGCGCCATCGTCTCTTCGGAAAAGACACTGTTGCCGCCAAAGGCACCATCGCCGCCGCCCGAGATGCGGTTCACCGGGATCGTCGGATTGAAGTAGTCCGATATCCCTTTCCGTTGCTTTTCCGTCGTCGCGTTCAACAGCCACATCAAGAGGAAGAACGCCATCATGGCGGTCACGAAGTCAGCATAGGCCACTTTCCAGGCCCCGCCATGGTGGCCCCCGCCACTGACTACCTTCTTCCGCTTGATGATGACTGGCGCGGCATTGCTATGCGCTGCCATGTCCCATCACCCAAGTCTCACACCCAGGAACAGGAATAGCAGCTTCACCCTTTACAGCCGCTTAACCGATTGGCTTTTAAGGAATTGCCCCGGTTCCGTCACAGTCCGGCATCGGCGAGCAGATAGGTTTCATACGCCTTCAATGTCGACCGCGCGGCGGGATAGGCCGCGCCGGATGCGAGGTCCGGGAACAGGCGGAAAAGCTCTTCCTGCTGGGCATCCGGCATCCCGGCAAGCACGGCCGGCCCCGGCTGGAAGCTCTCGCTCCACACGCCTTCGGTCCGCACGATCTGGTGCCGGTCGAACATGAGATGCACATAGGTCACGGGCTCCAGGGCGCGCCGAACGCCCGGCCGGTCCGCCAGATGCACGGCGGGGGCCAGGACTTCGGCAATGCCGAAGTAAAGCTCGCACAATGCTCCGGACAGCAGCACGCGGTGCTGCGGCGACAGGGTCAGCGTCCGGCTTGGAAGGCCGAGGCCAATGGAACCGGGCTCCAGCTGCACTGGCCAGAGGCTCGGGTCCGCGACGAGCTCGGCCAGACCCAAAGACCGATGCCCGACCCAGCGGACAACCTGCGGCCCATCGTCCAGCGTGTCGACCAGATCGCCTGGCCGGATGCTCTCCACCGGACGCGGGCCTAGCGGCGTATCGATCAGCGTTCCGGCTGTGAAGCAGGGTATGACCTCTTCGATCTCGGAAAAGGCCATCTGCCCCAGCAGGTTGCCGGCAGCATCGTAAAACTCGACGATACCGCTTTCCCTGTCCGGCGAGGTGTACGTGATGTCTGTGCGCGCCCAGCCATAACCGGAGAGATCCAGGATGTCGTAGTCGTCCCCCGTGGACCCGCCGTCGACAGAATCGCCGACCGAGAAATCGCCATCAAGGAACGTGATGCGGTCACGGTCGGCGGCGCCGAACAGCTGATCTGCCCCAGGGCCGCCGAAAACCAGGTCGTTGCCTGCGTCGCCGTAAAGCGTGTCGTTTCCGATGTCGCCATACAGCTGATCACCGTCATTGCCGCCAAAGATCAGGTCCCAGTCGCTGCCGCCGTAAAGCCGATCGGCACCAACGCCGCCATAAAGCTGATCCTGCCCGGCATCGCCGAGGATGCTGTCATCGCCCGCATCGCCATTAAGGGTGTCGTTTTCGCTGCCCCCGTCGATGGTGTCATTGGCGGCCCCGCCAAAGATGACGTCGGCCCCCGCACCCCCGTACAAACGGTCCGCACCGTCGCCGCCAAAAATCTGGTCCTGCCCCGCATCACCACGGATCGAGTCGCCGTCGGCGCCGCCATAAAGCCGGTCATCGCCCCCGCCACCCGCGATCGTGTCGTTGCCCCCGTCGCCAAGGATGCTGTCGTTGCCGTCGACATGTCCGGGTGCCAACGGAGGCGCCTGGATCAGAGACGACGTTGCCAGATCGGTCGCGCCGAAGCCCGGCCCGGCGATGGTTGCACTCAGGGCTTCGCCGCCCTGGTTTTCCCAATAGTAGACCTCGATCGTATAGGTCTGTCCGGCCGTGAGGGTGACCGATGAGCTCCGGGTCGTGGCTCCCTGGTGGAAGTCGTTGTTCAGATTGTAGACGATGTTGCCGTTCGCATCCCGGATGATGATCCGTGAACCGTCATCCGAGGTTGTCGAGAAGGTGTACGTTCCGGTCGTCGGGACCGAAATGGTGGAGCTGTAGATAACGCCATAATCGTTCCGGTCGCTGCCTGCCGCCGCGCCACCAAGCGTGTTGCGCAGGGCGCGGACGCCAAAGTCATCGACATAGCCGGTGCCAACCAGCGTACCGGAAGAGATGAACTGGGTCTGGTCGGGGTTCGCCGGAAAGTCGCGGTCGTAGACCCTGTATTGCCACTGTCCGGCCAGCGGCGCGTCGCCTGACAGATTGTCGGCACCATCGCCGCCGTAGATGGTGTCCGCTCCGCCACCTCCCGAAAGAGAGTCAACGCCGGCAGTGCCAGTAAGCGTCGTGCTTCCGCCGGTGGCCGGGGAAGTGCTGGTATTTTCTGCCACAGTAGAACAACTCCATAACCTAGGGTTGCTCTTTCAGGCCTGTGTCGGCCCTTACAAGGGAAAGTTCGCCAAAAGCTCCCCCTCAACAGCAAATGGCACGGCGTGGCTTCCAGGAAAAGTGTTTCAAAAATAAAGCTTTAGACGTCAGCGCAAGGCTTTGTTCCAGGCCGGCAGTACGACCTTTGTCGCATCGCCCTCGATCACGCCAAGCAGCATCGCCGTCTCTGATCGGGCGCAGACGATGCTGTGATCCTCGACCAGCGTCACGCCCAGGATCACGCAGATCGGGTCGCCGGGCAGGTTTGCAACGGCGTCGAGCTGCCGGTTCAGCGCCTCGGTTTCATCGCCAAGGAAGTTCTGCAGATGCGACACCATCTCCTCGGGGCCATTGGTGTTGCCGTCGTTTTCGCCGCCAGCGATCAGCCAGGCTATCAGCGTCGGGCCAAGGTTCCGGGCAAATCTGGCAAGCATGTCGCCCGAAACGTCGCCGGCTTCTTCCTCGGCGGCTTCCGGCTCTGGGCTCGGCTCAACAGGCTCGGGCTCTTCGACGTCGGCCTCGTTCAGCTCGATCAGCAGAAGATCGGCCAGCAGCGCGACCGGCAGGCCCACGCTTACCCCTTCGGCACCCCGGCCGATCGGCCCAGAGGTGACGCGCAGCTCATGACGGGGGGCCGCCACGGTCTGCATCAGCTTGATCAGCTCATCCTTGTGCTCGTCCTCCAGCGCCTCGGCGGCCAGGCAGGCGTCTGCCCCCGGAAGACCGTCCGCCGCGCTAAGCCGCAACACCCGCCGCCCGGCGACATCCAGCGTTATGCTTGGTCCGCTTGCGGATTCAAAGCGCAGCGACCGGCCCAGCACCGTCTCATTCGCAGCGCGCAAGAGTTGCGCCAGCTGGTTGCGATCATGCGCCTTGGCAATCACCCGTGCCCCGCCCGGTACAAACCGGGCGACCGTCTGCAGGCTTTGCAGACGTGCAACGATGGGAAGTATGCCCCTGTTCAACGGTTTGCGCGATCCTTGTCACCCACCCTGGGTGATGCTTTCAAGCGTTTCGCGGATTTTGGTCACAAACGCGGCAAGGTCAATGCTGTGATCGCAAATGCAGCACAAAGCGTCGGCAGGTTCGACTTCCGAGCGCAGAAAGACACGCACACTGTCCGTTCCGATCACCATCGCGCCATGCGGTTCACCAAACGCCTCGACCGACAGCGAGAACAGCGGATCGTCAAAGCTTGCGCGCGCCTGGTCGCACAGCCTGTCCAGATGCTCCTGGTTCACGCTCTTCCTGCCGCTGCTCGACAGGATCATGCGCGAGGAAAGATCGGCAAAAGCGACTAGGCTGGCCTGCGGAAAGGCCTTCGCCAAAGCACCAAGGCTTTCAGTCACCCCCAAGATCGCGCCCTTTTTTCAGCGTTACGAGCTTTTGGCCCGGCTCACGGGTGCGGGATCGCCGGTTCCCACGATGTGATCCGCGAAGGTCACAAGCGTCGGGCCGGTTTCGGCCGTCGGCCGCTCGGTCCGCAGCAGCCGTTCGCCTTTCTGTTCGACGCGGCGCGGCAGGACCTTGAACACCGGAGTATTGCGGATCACGGTCAGCCGCTCAAACGTGCGGGCGATGAGGCTCTGGCCAACCTCGGTCTCGTCCGCGGGATCGGGAGTGATCGCCGGCTGGTCCTCTTGGCCCGCTTCCGGCTTTCCGTCGTCGATGATGCGGTGAACGATATCGAACAGGGCTGTGCTGAACGCATCCGCCCCGCTTTGCACCCATTTTTCCTCGTCGTCCCCGGCCCGCATGGCCTGCAGCAGCGACACCGGGAAGATCCCGGCAAACAGCTCTTCGGTCTCGGCGGTGACACGCTTCAGCACTTTCGCCTTGTCGCTGTCGCTCAGGATCTTGTCGAACCGGGTGACCAGCAGCAGGCTGTTCTCGCGCAACTTGGCGGGGAATGTCGACCACACGCCGGATTCCGACTGCCGCCAGGCCTGGGTCGCGTGGGTGCACCACAGGACGCCATCGGCCAGATGCGCCATCCGCTCCCACACTTCCGACGACATCGAGGGGTCCGAAATCCCCGGCATGTCGATCAGGTCGCAATAGCGCAGGATGTCGCTCTTCATGAAGACGCGGACATGCTCCGTCGTCTCAAGGCTGACCTGCTCCAGTTCGGCAAGGTCAAGGTCATAGGCGTGGCCATCAAGGCCCATCGTATAGGCGTCATCCGGTCCATAGGACAGCCAGACAGGCGGAAGCTGCGTGGCCGTAACCTTCTCCAGAAGCGGCCTCGCCCCCATCAGCACGTTGCAAAGCGTGCTCTTGCCCGAGCTGAATTCGCCCATGATGGCGATGCGTGGCTTGCGGGTCAGCGGCATTCGTCAGGTCCTTTCGTCCCCTGGTCCAACCTAGTCGGCATAGATGGCCAGTTCGTCCATGATGGACGCCAGGCACTCCTGCCGGTCTTCCCAGGCGTTCACCCCGAAGAGCTCCTTCATCTCTTCCATCGAAATCTCCGAACTTGCCAGAGCGCTCATCAGAAGTTCGCGCTGTTCCTGCAGGAAGTCGCGCAGGGTTGCCTGGGTCCGCTCGCGGAAAAGTCCGATCTGGATGGTCTTCAGGTCGTTGATGATCGGGTCGGTTTCGGCCCGGATCAGCTTGTTGAAATCCTGTGCAAAGGCCTTGTAGCCCCGGCGCCGCTGCCACCAGCCCTTCCACCAGCTGACCTGAAGGTCAAGCGCGATGGTCTGCCCAAGGTTGATGGGCGGCGGGATGTAGGACACAACCGGCGTCTCGATCTTGAAGCCCTCGACGGTGATCGAGAAGGTCTTGCCGTACAGTTCGGCGATCTTGACGGCGGTCTCGTTGTTCACCTCGGCTGCGATGGCGTGCATCTTCTTCAGCACGACCTGATAGCTCGAGCTGAGCAGCATCCGCAGCCCCAGCGGGCTGTAGTGCCATGTTGCATCTTCGCCATTGGCCTGCAGATGCTCGATCAGGCTGTTCGTCGCGCGGTCAAGGAAGCGCTCGTAGCTCTGGTCGATCCGGTTGGTAAAGTCCTTGCAGACGTTGTTCGTCAGATGCGTCAGCTTTTCGACCGCAGCCAGTTCGGTCCGGCGCAGCTCGGCGTCCAGCTGCTGCGGCGTCATCGTCCGGTTCAGCTGACCGTCCGATTCCAGGATGCGGACCTGATCGACCACGTCCAGGCTCTGCGCCAGGTTCAGCGCCTGACGTGAGGATTTCTGCAGCGCCTCGCGGACCGGGCCTTCGTACATCCGCTGACCCAGCGCATCCAGAAGCGCCGGCACGCCCGAGGCATGCCACACCAGCTGCTCGGCCGACCAGCTTTCCATCTTGTCGGCAAAGGCGGCGCGGGTCCAGTTGATGGCGGAATCCGTGCTGTCCTCGGCCATCTCGTCCATCTTGCCTTCGAGAACCGCATTCGCCCAATGCGCCGAGCCATAGATGATGTCGATATCCGGCGGCGCGTTGTTCTTTTCCAGCGTCTCAAGAATCGAGCGGTGAATCTCGGGCACCTGGTTCGCCGGGTCGGGAAGTTCGTCGATCCGGTTGACGAAGATGATGATCTCGCGCGACTGGCGGTGCGCGATCAGGCGGATCAGCGCCATGTCCATCGTGGTCAGCGCCTGGTGCGCCGAAAGGACAACGATACAAGACCGGCTGTCGCGCACGGCGTTGATCGTGATCTGCTCACGCATCATGAACGTGTCGTTCACGCCGGGCGTGTCGCGCACGCACAGCATGACCGGGAAGTCTTCGCGCTCGATGTAAAGGTCGGCCGACTTGGTGATGTCGGTAAAGCGGCCCTGTTCGGCCCCGCCCGATTCCTCATCGCCGACGCAGACATAGCGGCGCAGCAGCGCATCGTCGACCGCACCGTACCGGTGTTCGGTGCCCAGCAGCATCTCGAACTTGCGACCAAGCCGGGCCTGCGCCTTTTCGCGCATCTGCACGACCTGCAGGCGCAGCTTTTCAAGCTCTTCATCCGCACCGGCACGCGCCGCCAGCTGGCCGATCCGCCCGCCGTTCGAGACAAGCTTTTCCCATTCGGCGTTGTCGAAGAACTTGAACTTCGCCTTGACGTTCAGCTCCGGGCTCGGCGTGTTGATATGCAGCGACGTAACGACCGAGGTCCACGGGTTCACGTCCGTCGGCAACAGCCCCGGCGCGCCGATCATCGCGTTCAGAAGCGACGTCTTACCGGCCTTGATCTGGCCGATCACCGTGACCGAAGGCTCGACCTCGCGCACCTGAGACATGATGCGCGTGACTTTTTTGGACGTGTCGGGATCCGCCATCGTGACGAAATCGCGCAGCACATCCTCGAATTGCTTGATCGCATCGGCAATCCGACCAAGCCCAGGAAAGTTGCGCTTCAGCGCGACTTCGGGTTCCTGCACGGGCAGACCGGCAGGCTCGTCATCGTCTTCTGCAACTGCACCGAGTCCCATGATCACCTCATACCTGCGGGCGGGAATAGCCTTGATCGCACTCTAAAAGGCACAAGCCCCCGCAATCGTGTCATAAGTTTGGAAAGTGGTCCCAATTGGGCACATTCTTGACGATTCTACGCTCACAATAGCGTCACGCAGCGCGCAATGTTTCCAATTCGCGCCTAAGTTGCAAGAGCAATGTCAGCGCGTCGTCCGCCGGGGCGTGACCTTTTTCCAATTGCATCAACATGATGAGGTCCAGCACCTCACCAAGGTCACCGTTGATTCGGCGCACCTCATCGGACTTTGCGGCCGATATGATCGTCATCACCTGCTCTGTCGTCTCGCGCGAGTGGTCGAGAATCAGGTCAACCGGAACCTTCGCTTCGGGATCGATCTCGCCCTGCAGCTCGGTCGAACGGGTCAGGATGACGCTGATCGCCTCGTCCAGAAGTGCCGTCTCGGCCGACGAAACCTGGACCGGCGCTGACGGTGCGGCGGGGGCGGCAACCGCCCGCGCGGCAATGCGGGGCCGTTCGCGCCGTGGCGTGGCCGCGTCCGGTTCGACCCGACGCTCGCGCATGATCGAGCGGGGGCTGAATTGCGACTCGTCCGCTTCGGGGCGCGAGGCAACGGGCTCTGCCGCGCGCTCCACAGCAGGCGCCGGCATTCGTGGCGGTGCCGGAGAGCGCGACAGCGGCTCTGCTGGCGGTCGGGCCTCCTCAGCCGGGCGCGGTGTCGGTTCAACGGCTCGGGAACGCGGCGCCCTGTCGAACAGGCGTGGTCGCTCAACGGGTTTCCGGGCCTCCACCTCGACCACGGGCGCTTCGATCTCGGGTTCCGGTTCAGGCTCAGGCTCAGGCTCAGGCGTGGCGACTTCAGGTTCCGGTTCCGCGACTTCCGGTTCCGCTACCGCAACTTCAGGTTCGGGCGTCGGTTCGGAGACTTCCATCTCCGTCTCCATCTCGTCCTCTTCCTGACCTTCGGGGAAGAGCTCGTCGCCCGTCTCCTCGTCCTCGGGCCGGGCGCGCAGGGCCGACAGGTCGGGCAACGCGCGCTCAGGCTCGGGCTGATCCACCGCCGGACGGCGTCCGCCGAAAAGCCCGGGGCGGGTGGTCTGTGGTGCATCTGCGGTCGTCGCACGCGGGGTTGGCGGCGGCGGCACGGCTCTTGGCGTCCGCTCGCGCGGGGGGGCCTTCTTGTCCGGGGCCGCAGCCACACTTGCCAGCATTCGTGCCACATCGTCTTCAAGCGGCGCGGGCGTGCTTGGCCGCGGCCGCTTGACGGGCTCAGGTTCAGGCTCCGGTTCCGGCTCGGGCGGCGCGTCCAGGTCCGCCTTCGATTTCCAGGTCGACCGCAACGGCATCGAGGATGCGGCCGCAGCATCGCCCGATGTCGCGACACGCTTGATGCGGTCCGCAAACCGCTTGCGCGTCGCCGGTCCGGGGTCCTCGGCAACCGGAGCCGGTTCGTCCTTCACCTCAACGGGCTCCGGCTCGGGGACCGCCTCCGCTTCAGGCTCCACCTCAGCAACGACCGGTGCAGGTTCTTCTTCCGGCTCGGGCTCGGGTTCCGGTTCTGCGGCAACCTCCGGCTCGGCCTCAACCGGAACCTCGGGCTCCGGCTCAGCTACAGGCTCCGGCTCAACGGCCGGGGCCTCCGGCTCGGGCGCTGTTGCCGCGGGTTCCGGCTCTGGCGGAGGGGACCATGCCGCCGGGGCCGCCGCCTCTTCCGCAGGCTCGGCAAACCGGCGCGCCACCAGTTCGCTTGCTTCGACATGGCGGGCCAGCAGCAGCTCCGCCGTATCCATATCGGCCCGGCGGCCCGACTGGACGCGGGTCTTGATCGCCGTGATCACCCCTGACGCACCACTGTCGCGGAACATCTCGCGGTTCACCGGCCCACCCGCTGGCATCGCCGCCCGCGCCTGACGGGCCGAGATCGACAGAATCTGCCGGAACTCCTCCCCCGCCCGAAGCTCGACCCGGTCATGCATCGCCGCCGCCGACTCCCGGCTGCCCAGAAGGTCAACCTTGGTGAGGAACATGAAGCTGTTGTCCTTCACCGAGTCCGGCAGGCTTTCCCAGACCGTCTGTTCCTTCGGCAGGTACGAGGTCGTGCACCAGATCACGATGTCGGCGCGCTTGCTGGCCCAGGTCGCCGCCCGCCGCTGCTCGGCTTCCATCGGGCCCGCCGAAACCTCAAGAAGGCTGATCACCTTCAGCGCGGGCAGGTCCATTTCCAGCGTCACAAGAGCCGGGGCAAAGGGCAGGGCATCCGCCAGGTTGCTGCCCGGAACGACATGAGTGGTTCCATCGGTCAGCGTACAGATCATCCGGGCTTCCGCACCATGCTGCACGATGATCGTGGGCAGGCGCAGCGATTCCGGCACGACCACCGTCCCGACCAGCAGGTTCAGGATCGACGACTTCCCGGACCCCGGCAAACCAAGCAGGGCGATCCGGGCCGGTCGCTCCAGCCGGTCGATCAGACGTTCGGCAGCCTCCGCCGGTCCGCCGGCAGGCAAGAGCCCCCGGTCTAGTGCGCGGCCAAGCCGCTGGGCGACTGTCAGTTCTCCGTCCGGATCTGCCATGTCTTACTTTATGACGGTGACTCGCTTTGGCCGCAACCGCACTGTCGACAAATCCTCAACCGCTTGGTCGGGGTTGCTTTCCGGCACCTGTTCTACGACCTTCCTTGGTGGTTTTGCGACCACGGCATCAGGCGGCGGCGCAGGTTTTGGCACCGGGATGACCAGATGTTCCGGTGAGACGACGGTTGTAAGCCGCTTCGGTCTTTGCACGACGGCCGAGCGTCTTGGCGGCGCGTTGGTCTTATCCCGCACCGAGGCGTCGTTCACCTTGATCACGGTGAAGCTGATGTTGTCCTGGTCGGGATCGCCAAGCTTGCCCAGTTCGTCCAGCAGCCTTTCCGCGATCTCGGTCGAGCGGGTCTTGCGATACCGCTGCAGCACCTTCTCGATCTGCGCGTTCGTGAGAAACTGCAGCCCGTCCGAAGAGCAGACCACGATGTCGCCCGCGCGGAGCTCCAGCGGTTTTCCCGGGCAGTCGATCTTCGGGATCCGCGTCCCCATCAGCACCGAGATCAGGCAGTTGCGGTCCGGATGGTTCGCCCCGATCTCAGGGTCCATCAGCCCCGACTTCACCATGAAGTCGATCTGGGGGGCCATCGAATGGTCCTCGTTCAGCTGGCTCAGCTTGCCCGACCGGAACAGGAACAACGGCGAATCGCCGACCGAAATCCAGTAAAGCCGGTTCTCCACCAGCGCGGGCACGACCAGCGTCGCCCCCATCCCCTCGGTCTCGGGGTGGGTCCGCGTGTGCTGGCGCAAGGTCTCGTTCGCAAGATCGGCCACATTGCGCAGAATCTCGGGCGCCTTCGCCTCGAACGCCGCAACATCGGCAAAGTGGAACTTCAGCTCGCTGAAAACCTCGGTCAGAACGATCTTGCTGGCGACATCACCCGCCGCATGACCCCCCATCCCGTCGGCCAGAACCACAAAGCCCGCCTCGGCCCCGACAGGGAAATCCGCCGTGATCGCGTCTTCCTGATAGTCCCGTGCCCCCTGGCTTATCCCAGAGGCCACGTCATAGCGCGGCTCACGCGATCGCCATATCATGCCCGTCTCCCTCGGCCTCGACCGCAGACCAGTTGAAGGCA
>NZ_JBOFBI010000231.1:0-1580 GCF_051645465.1 Tabrizicola sp.
CACCCCCGCCTGGGCCGAAAAGATCACTGGCGTCGACCGCGAGAAGATCATCGCCGTGGCGCGGGCATTTGCCGGCAATGCCGAAAAGACCCATGGCAAATCCATGGTCATCCTCGGGGCCGGTCTGAACCACTGGTACCACATGGACATGAACTATCGCGGCATCATCAACATGCTGGTGATGTGCGGCTGCATCGGCCAGGAGGGCGGCGGCTGGTCGCACTATGTGGGGCAGGAAAAGCTGCGCCCGCAGACGGGCTGGGCACCGCTTGCATTTGCGCTGGACTGGAACCGTCCGCCGCGGCAGATGAATTCGACCTCATGCTGGTATGCCCATACCGACCAGTGGAGGTACGAGACGCTGCGGGCGACTGAAGTCCTGTCGCCCACAGCGCCCAAGGGCGATTGGGACATCAGCCTGATCGACTACAACATCCGCGCCGAGCGGATGGGTTGGCTGCCGTCAGCGCCACAACTCAAGACAAATCCGCTGGACGTGTCCAAGGCCGCAAAGGCAGCGGGGAAAGACATCAAGGATTACGTCGCCGAGCAGTTGAAGTCCGGCGCACTGCAGATGTCCTGCGAAGACCCCGACGCGCCGGAAAACTGGCCGCGCAACCTGTTCGTCTGGCGCTCCAACCTGCTGGGCTCTTCGGGCAAGGGGCATGAGTACTTCCTCAAGCACCTTCTAGGCACCGATCACGGTGTGATGGGCAAAGATCTGGGCGAGGAAGGCGGCGTCATGCCGAAAGAGGCCGTCTGGCATGACGATGCACCGAAGGGCAAGCTTGACCTCCTGGTGACCATCGACTTCCGGATGTCCACCACCTGCGTCTATTCCGACATCGTGCTGCCGACAGCCAGCTGGTACGAAAAGGACGATCTGAACACGTCCGACATGCATCCGTTCATCCACCCCCTGCAGGCGGCGGTTGACCCGGCCTATGAAAGCAAATCCGACTGGGAGATATTCAAGTCGATTGCCCGCAAGTTCAGCGAAGTTGCGCCCGAGGTGCTGGGCGTGGAAACCGACATCGTCCAGCTTCCCTTGCTGCATGACACCCCCGGCGAACTGGCGCAGGCGCATGTGCGCGACTGGAAAAAGGGCGAGTGCGACCTGATCCCCGGCAAGACCGCGCCGAACTACGTCGCGGTCGAGCGGGACTACCCGAACCTCTACAAGAAGTTCACTTCAGTCGGTCCTCTGCTGGAAAAGCTCGGCAACGGCGGCAAGGGGATCAACTGGGATACCAAGGCCGAGGTCGGGCATCTGCGCGATCTGAACGGCGTCGTGCTGGATGAAGGCGTGTCCAAGGGTCACGCGAAACTCGAAACCGCCATCGACGCGGCGGAAATGATCCTGATGCTGGCCCCCGAAACCAACGGCGAAGTGGCCGTCAAGGCTTGGGAGGAACTAGAAAAACCCACCGGCCGCCACCACGCCCACTTGGCCGAAGGCGCACACCACACGAAGATACGCTTCCGCGATATCGCAGCCCAACCGCGCAAGATCATCTCCAGCCCCACATGGTCGGGGATCGAAAGCGAAACGGTCTGCTACAACGCGGGCTACACCAACG
>NZ_JBOFBI010000232.1:0-3303 GCF_051645465.1 Tabrizicola sp.
TGCGCGCTCCACCCCCGTGCGCACCATGCGGGTAGACCAGACCAGAAGCGCCACCGCTCCGGCAAGTTCCAGAAGGACTTCAGAGCCTTGCATGGGGCAGAGTGGCGCTCATGGCGCAGGTCGCAGCATCTTGGCGTCAGCAGCCAGCACGGCGCGGCGTCGGGCCAGCGCGTGGTCCGGCAGGTCGGTTGTAAAGGCCGACAGCGGCAGCGACAGCATCCGGTCGCAGTCATCCTTAGTCCGAACCCCATAGGCCCCGATGCGCAGGCCTGCTGCCTTGAACGCGGCGATGAGGTCCGCATCAACAAGTCGGCAGGACACCGCGACTTCGGGGATGCCCAGGGATTGCACGCGGGCGATCACGGCATCGGGCCCATCTGCCTCCAGATCGACTGACCGGATCAGCGCGATCAGCCCTTGCGGCCGACAGATACGGGCGAATTCGACAAGCGTTGCATGTGCGAAGCTGCTGATCGTGGTGCGCTCCAGCATCCCCGACATCCGCAAGCTGGCCGCAACGCGCGCCTCGAGGCCCGGATAGGGCGCGCCGTCGCCCTGCACCTTGATCTCTAGCCGCAGGTCAACCTCCGTCGGCGCGATCAGCGCCAGCACCTCGTCCAGGGTGGCGATATGTTCGTCCTCTGCGCCCCGCAGCGTCACGCGGCGCAGGCTGTCCAGATCATGCGCCCTGACCGCGCCGGTGCCATGGGTGGTACGCTCAAGCGTAGGGTCGTGCATGATGACGGGCACGCCGTCGGAGGACAGATGCAGGTCAGTCTCGATCATGTCGGCATGCAGCCCGATCGCCCCCCGAAAGGCGCGCATGGAGTTCTCGGGCCAAAGAAGCGCCCCGCCGCGATGCGCCGCGATGACCGGATAGGTTCCCGGCCCCGACAGCGTTGTCTCTCCCCGCGCCGCAGCAATACTCCCGGGCGACAGGCAGGCCGCGATGCCGTCAAGGCCGGTCAGGGTGACATCGGCGCCGATATCGGGCGCGTCCGGGTTGCAGGCGATAGTGTGGAGACCAACTGCCCTTGCCCCGGCGACCTCCTTTGCGGAATGGGCCACGAAGACGGCCTCGTGGGGGCGCAGGCCAAGGGCGGTCAGGGCGGTCTGGTAGATTTCCGGCTCCGGCTTCACAAACCCCGTCTCGCAGGAATTCACGACAACGTCCCAAAGCCCGTCGATGCCGATCTCCGCGAACCAGTCCAGCTTTTCGGCCGTCGTCTCATGCGTGTTGGTGATGATGCCCAGACGATAGCCCGCCCGGCGCAGGCCGTGCAAGGCCGCCGCAACACCGGGAAAGAACGCGACGCGGTGTTGTTCGGCCACCAGCATCGTTGCGCCTTTGTCCAGCACCGCCGGATCGTCGATCCCAGCCGTTGCCAGTAACGCGCGGTAATAGCCCTTGCGCGGAACCTCCCCCCGCCAGGCCCGCAGTTTCAGCGCACGCACCGCGGCCTTGTCCAACGGTCGCCCAGCAGCATGGCGTTCAAGGAACGCCTTCAACACCGCAGGCCGCCCCGGCCGGTGATAGAGGATATCCCCTGCGTCGAAGAGCAAGGCTTCGATCCCCGGCCAGGGCGCGGGCAGGTCGGCGGGTCCGGTCATCTGCGGCGCAGAGAGGGTCATGCTGGGTCCCCTTGGGTTCAAGCAGCCCGCGCGCCGGGATGAACGGCGCGCGGGCAAGGTGTCACTTCAGCGACAGGAACAGCTGCAGAAACGTGTATTTCGAGGCGTGCACCTCGACCGGATCCATCATCATCAGGCTCGCCTCTGCCAGTGCGGGCATCCCGAATTCGGCCAGCTGCGCCGTTTCCAGATCGGACCGGGCCGCATAGTCGCCGATCACGTTCCAGGGCGCGAAGCCCTCGGCCTCCATCATGAAGCGGATCAGCAGCTTGGCCGCATTCGGGTTCGGCGCGTTGTCTGCGACGACGATGACGGTCGGGTATGCCAGCCCCATCGCGGGTTCGACGCCATAGGCCGGTGCCGCCTCGATCTTGCCCGGCTCCACATCCCGCAGTTTCGAGAAGGTGACAAACCCCACCGGCGCGCCGGTCTGGCCGACCTGGCCCACATTCTCGAAGATCTTGTTGGTCGAGCTGATGTAGACCGGCTCGTTCTGCAGGAAGCGGTAGAACCATTCGTGTGCAGCGTTCGGGGCGTCGATGGTCGGCAGTTCGCCAACCGCCTCGACCACCGCTTCCGAAATCACCAGCGGTTCGCCGAATTCCTTTTCATAGGCGGCGGCCATCGCATCCGGGTTGGCAAGGATGCTCTGGTAGACCGAGGTCTGCACCGCCGAGCCAAGTGGGTCGGGCGTCTGCACCCGGCCTTTCCATTCCTCTTTCGTCAGGTCCCAGAGGTTGTCGAACGGCACGCCTTCCGGGTGTTCCGCCGCGTTGTAAGCCAGGATGCGGCTTGACCAGCGATGGACCAGGAAGGGCGACATCTCCTCGGGCGCCAGAACCCCCTCAAGCCCGTCCGGAACAAAGTTCCACACCATCTCCTGCGGCATGAACTCTTCCAGCATGACCGGCGTTTCGTTGTTGTAAAGGACGTCGACCGACTGCATCCCGGCGCGGTGTTCGCGGCGGAATTTCTCCATCTGCACATCGGAACTGATGTCATGCGGCACGACCTTGATGCCGTATTTCGCCTCGAACGCCTCGCCCAGTGCGGCGACGCGGGACGAGACGGAGTAGATGATGACCTCGCCCTCCTCCTTGGCGGCGGCCTCGATCGCAGCCCAGTCCTGCGGCCCGGCATCGGGGCCGAAACCGTTTGCGGCGGCCCATTCCGCATCGGCAAAGGCCGGAGCGGCCAGGCCCGTGATGATGGTGGTCAGTGCAAGCAAGCGTCTGGTGGTTGTCATTTTCATCGCATCCTCCCTTTGTTCAGTGTTCGTCATGCCGTTTTCAGCGCCGCTGCTTCGGCGGTCTTTATCCCCGGCGCGGCATCGATCAGCCGCCCCGTCGTCTTGTCGAAAATGTTCAGGACCTCGGGCGCCACCCGGATCCAGACGTCGGAACGGCCGTCCGCGTGGAACCCGCGCATCTGCCGCGCGATCAGCGCCTGCCCGCCGGAGGTGAGGTTCAGGATCACTTCCGGCCCGGCAGGAAAGACGCCATCGAGAGCTGCGCAAGCAGCACCGCACGTATCGGGCGAAGTGATCTCGATATCTTCCGGGCGGAAGCCCACGGTGCAGGGGCCTTCGGGCACCTCTGCTGCCACCGGCACGCTCAGTCCCGCAAAGGTCAGGCGTCGACCCTCGACCGTCCCCTCGACCACGTTCATCCG
>NZ_JBOFBI010000233.1:0-2828 GCF_051645465.1 Tabrizicola sp.
CGATGGCCTATATGCTGAAGCGCCAAGATGGCTTCAGGCTGTTCCTCGACGACGGCCGCGTCGACATTGACTCCAACCTCGTCGAAAACGCCATCCGCAGCCCGGCCATGAACCGCCGCAACGCACTCTTCGCCGGTCACGACGAGGGCGGCCGGAACTGGGCCCGCTTCGCCAGCCTCATCGGCACCTGCAAGATGAACGGCGTCGAGCCCTATGCTGTTGATTTTCACTCAGAACTGAGCCGGTTTTTTCACCGAGAAGTGAGCCACCTCTGATTATGGATTTTGGTTCATGCTGGGGTCAAGGTCGGGCTTGTCTCCTTCTTTTTTCGGGCTGCAGCTGCTGAGCTTGCCTTGAACCGGAAGCTGTCGTTACCGGTTTCCAGGATGTGACAGCGGTGGGTGAGGCGGTCGAGCAAGGCCGTGGTCATCTTGGCATCGCCAAAGACCGTGGCCCATTCGCTGAAGCTCAGGTTGGTGGTGATAACGACGCTGGTGCGTTCGTAGAGTTTGCTCAGCAGATGGAACAGCAGGGCCCCGCCCGATGCGCTGAAGGGCAGATAGCCAAGTTCATCCAGGATCACGAGGTCGAGCTTGGTCAGGGCTTCGGCGATTTGCCCGGCCTTTCCCTTGGCCTTTTCCTGTTCGAGGGCATTGACCAGTTCGATGGTCGAGAAGAAGCGAACCTTGCGACGATGATGCTCAATGGCCTGGATGCCGAGGGCGGTTGCAACATGGGTCTTGCCAGTTCCCGGACCGCCGATCAGGACCACGTTCTGGGCGCCATCCATGAACTCGCAGCGATGCAGTGTCCTGACAGTGGCCTCGTTGACCTCGCTGGCGGCAAAGTCGAAGCCCGAGAGATCCTTGTAGGCCGGGAACCGCGCGGACTTCATGTGATAGGCGATGGAGCGCACCTCGCGCTCGGCCAATTCGGCCTTCAGCAGTTGCGAGAGCATCGGGATTGCAGCTTCAAAAGCTGGCGCGCCCTGTTCGATCAGGTCGGTCACGGCTTGGGCCATGCCATACATTTTGAGGCTGCGCAGCATGATGATGATGGCACCAGCGGCTGGATCATGACGCATGGTAGCCTCCGGCGATCTGGCTGCGAAGGCCGTCATAGCGTTCGACGTTTGCCTTGGGTTCACGGTGCAGGGCCAGTGCCTGTGGAGTATCCAATGGCGGCCCGCCGATCACCTTGCCATCGACCAGCCGGTGCAGCAGGTTCAGCACATGGGTCTTGGTCGGCACGCCCTCTGCCAGGGCGAGTTCCACGGCGGTGAGCACGGCCTGTTCATCGTGGTGTAGCACCAAGGCAAGTATATCGACCATCTCGCGATCACCACCGGGTTTGCGCAGCATGTGATCCTGCAACTGTTTGAACGCAGGCGGTAGCTCCAGGAAGGGTGCGCCGTTGCGAAGGGCACCGGGCTTTCTCTGCACGACCGCAAGATAATGCCGCCAGTCGTAGATCGTCTTCGCAGGGAGCTTGTGGCTGCGTTCGATCACGCGCACATGTTCGCACAGGATGTTGCCCTCTGCCGCCACGACCAGCCGGTCGGGATAAATCCGCAGGCTGACCGGTCGATTGGCAAAGGATGCCGGAACGCTATAGCGACTGCGCTCGAAGCTGATCAGACAGGTTGGCGAGACCCGCTTGCTCAACTCGATGAAGCCGTCAAAGGCGACGGGCAGCGGCATCAGGGCAGCCTGCTCTTCCGCCCAGACATCGGCGATGGTGCCGGGCTGTTTGCCATGCGGGGTCTCCCGCCACAACTCGAGGCAACGCTCTTCCAGCCAGGCATTCAGCGCGGCAAGGTCTGGAAAGTCCGGCATGCCCTGCAGCATCTGGTGGCGAGCATCCCGGACGTTCTTCTCGACCTGACCCTTCTCCCACCCGGCGGCCGGATTGCAGAACTCGGGCTCATAGACATAGTGGTTCGTCATGGCGAGGAAGCGCATGTTGATCTGTCGCTCCTTGCCGCGACCGACACGATCCACCGCCGTGCGCATGTTGTCGTAAATGCCCCGCCCCGGCACGCCACCGAAGACCCGGAATGCGTGCCAATGGGCATCGAACAGCATCTCATGGGTCTGCAAGGGATAGGCACGCAGCAAAAAGGCACGGCTGTGCGACAGCTTGATATGGGCCATCTGCAGCTTGGCGCGCTCGCTGCCCAAAACCGCAAAGTCCTCGCTCCAGTCGAACTGGAAGGCATCACCGGGGGCAAAATGCAGCGGCACAAAGGTCCCGCGCGCCGCCGTCTGCTGTTCGCGCTGCCGATCTGCCTTCCACCGTCGCGCAAAAGCCGCCACCCGGGGATAGGAACCGGTGAAGCCAAGCGCCACAAGGTCGGCATGCAACTGCTTCACTGTGCGCCGTTGCTTGCGTGACTTCCCGGCCTCGGTCCTCAGCCAGCCTGCAAGCTTCTCCGCATAAGGATCAAGCTTGCTGGGCCGCTCCGGCGTCGCAAATTTTGGCTCGATGGTATTCGCTGCCAGATGCTTGGTTACGGTATTACGCGACACGCCCGTCAGCCGCGCAATCTCGCGGATCGACAGCTTCTGCCGCAAGTGCATGCGTCGGATGATGTTCAAAAGTCCCATGTGGATCACTCCGTTGCCCCCGCCGCTCACCGCTTTGGGGGGAAGGTTCACATGGCTCAGTTCTCAGTGAAAATTATGCGCCCAACCGGCTCAGTTCTGAGTGAAAAACAACACATATGTCGTCGATGGCCACTTGATACTCGACAGTGTCTTGCCCAACGCCTCCATCGATACGGTCGTTTCCGCTCGAAGGAATAAAAAGGTCATCGCGAGGGCTCCTGC
>NZ_JBOFBI010000234.1:0-4770 GCF_051645465.1 Tabrizicola sp.
AGAAGTGGCCCCTTCGTGGCAAGATCTTTCCCACGTCAACGGGTGGCGGGTTCACTGCCTATCACAAGGGAAAGGAGAAGATTGACCGGTTGGTTGCTGAGGATGGCGGCGAGCCGGTCGCACCGTGGCGCCTACACGACCTTCGCAGGACACTCGCAACGGGCTTCCAGCGGCTGGGCGTTCGTTTCGAAGTGACCGAAGCCGTGCTAAATCACGTCGGGGGGTCTCGCGCCGGGGTCGCCGGCATTTATCAGCGCCATGACTGGAAGGCTGAAAAACGCGAGGCGCTCGACCTTTGGAACGATCATATTGTCTCGATTCTCGCCAAGACCGGCGAAGTTATCGACGGCGTGAACTTCGGCAAAGCCGACAGCGCCACTGTCGCACGGCCAACTCTCCCCTCAGACGCTGCCGCAGCAGCCTAGACAGAAGGTAACGAATATGTTACCAATGGCGGTGCAATGTGATTGTTGAGGAATATGTTCGCGAGGATGGCTCCTGCCCGTTCCGGCGCTGGTTTGACGACCTCGATGTCCAGGCCGCAGCCAAGGTGGCAACAGCCATCGTCCGTATGGAACTGGGCAACCTGTCGAACGTCAAATGGATCGGCGGTGGGCTTGGCGAATATAGGATCGACTGGGGGCAGGGATACCGGCTCTACGTCACCCAGGAAGGGGATCAGCTGATTATCCTCTTCGTGGGCGGAACCAAGAAGCGGCAGCAGGCCGATATCAGGCAGGCGAGCGCATTGCTCGACGAATACAAGGGCCGGAAGGCCATGGCGAAGAAGGCTAGGAGTTAGGCAGAGTGGCGCTGACACGCGATTTCAAGGAGACGGTGAAGGAGCGCGCAGCACGCGATCCTGCTTTCGCCAAGGCCATGCTCGACGAAGCGGCGACTGCCTTCCTCAACGGCGAGGCCAGTGTCGCGCGATTGATCCTGCGCGATCTCGTCAACGCATCTGTCGGATTCGAAGACTTGGCTGCCGAAACTCAGCGTCCCAGCAAAAGCCTGCACCGGATGCTCTCGGAGAACGGAAATCCGAGCATGGACAATCTCGCTGCGATTTTTGTGGCGTTGAGACGACGCCTGGGCGTTGTGATTGAAGCGCATGCTGTGGAATTGGCATAGCTTAACCATCCAGCCGTCTCCTAATGGAGATCCGCTCCTAAATCATGCCAGCCATTACCCCAGCTGCAACAGCGCCGGATCGCCGCCTTGCGCCATGATGTTGACCGAGATCGCGCGTTCGTTGGCAAAGCGGTGGAGCGCGTGAGGGCCGCCCGCCTTCGGTCCGGTCCCGGACAGGCCGACCCCGCCGAACGGCTGCACGCCCACCACCGCGCCGGTGATCGAGCGGTTGACGTAGATATTGCCCGCTGGAACCAACGCCTGCACCTCGCGGGCAAAGCGTTCGATGCGGCTATGCACGCCGAGCGTCAGGCCATAGCCGCGTGCGGCGAGGCGGGCGGCATAGTCGGGCAGGTCTTTGGGATCGTAGCGGCAGACGTGCAGGATCGGTCCAAACACTTCGCGTTCCAGAAAGTCAGGTGCCCGCACTTCTGCGATGACCGGGCCGAAGAAGTGGCCCGGCGCGTCCTTGCCGGGGTGGCGGGCGATTATTGTCGCTTCGCGCTCCAGCCGCGCGACATGCGCTGCCAGACCGGCCAGTGCCTCCGCATCGATCACCGGGCCGACATCGGTGGACGGCAGCGCGGAATCGCCAACGACCAGCGCTTCAAGCGCACCGGACAGGCATTCCAGGATTCCGTCGGCGCTATCATGCGGCAGGAACAACATGCGGAGTGCCGAACAGCGCTGCCCGGCAGAACCGAAAGCGGAATTGATCACATCGTCGACCACTTGCTCACGCAGCGCAGTGGTATCGACGAACATCGCATTCAACCCGCCGGTTTCAGCGATGAAGGGGATGATCGGGCCGGTTCGCGCCGCAAGGCTGCGATTGATCGCCCAGGCCGTTTCGGTCCCGCCAGTAAACGCGACGCCATCAATGCCGGGATGCGCCACCAGCGCCGCGCCGATGCTGGCCCCGTCACCGGGCAATAGCGCCAGCAGGTCCGGGGCAAGACCGCAGCCGTGGAACAGCTTCACCGCTTCGGCGGCGATCAGCGGGGTCTGCTCCGCTGGCTTGGCAAGGACGGCATTGCCTGCCGCCAGCGCGGCAGCAATCTGCCCGGTGAAAATAGCCAGCGGGAAATTCCACGGCGAGATGCAGACGAAAATGCCGCGCCCGAAAAGCTGCCATTGGTTAGTCTCGCCGACCGGCCCGGTGAGCGTCTGCGGGGCTGTAAACTCACGCTCGGCCAGGCAGGCGTAGTAGCGGCAGAAATCGACCGCTTCGCGCACCTCGGCAACGGCGTCGCCCACGGTTTTACCCGCTTCGAGCGCCAGCAAAGCCATCAGCCGGTCCATCTGACCTTCCAGCGCATCGCCCATCGCCCGCAAAATGGCGGCGCGCGCAGCCCCGCCGCTTTTGTCCCATGCCGGTTGTGCAAGCCGTGCGCGCCTGATGGCTTCGTCGATCTGGGCGGCACTGGCATCGCTGACGGCACCGATGACCTGGCTCCGATCAGCAGGGCTGAAAACGTCGCGCGGTGCCTTGCCGTCGAGCTTGCCGCCAACGATGGCTCCGGCCACCGGCTGCGCTTGTTTCTGTGCGGCAATGGCGGCAGCATGAGTGGCGCGGGTGCTGGCTTGGCTGACATCGCGGCCCAGCGGATTGGCGCGGCCCGCACCGTAAATGTCGCGCGGCAGGGCGATGCGCGGATGCTTGCCCGGCTGCGCTTCGACCAGCGCAACCGGATCACGGACAACGTCCACGGCGGGGACTGTCTCATCAAGCAAGACATGAACGAACGAGCTGTTCGCACCGTTCTCCAGCAGCCGGCGAACGAGATAGGGCAGCAGATCCTCATGCCCGCCAACCGGCGCATAGGCGCGCACGATCAGCGGGCCATATTCATCCGCGGCGGCTTGATAGAGCGCTTCCCCCATCCCGTGCAGCCGCTGGTGCTCGATGGCGACTCCTGCCGCAGCGGCCATGTGGCGCACGGCGGCGAGCGTGTGGGCGTTGTGGCTGGCGAATTGGGGGTAGAGATGCGGGCTGGCGTCAATCAACGCCTTGGCGCAGACAAGGTACGACAGATCCGTCGCGGCCTTGGTGGTGAACACCGGATAGTCAGGCGTGCCCGCCACCTGGGCGCGCTTGATCTCGCTGTCCCAATAGGCACCTTTGACGAGGCGGACCATGATCCGCCGCCCGGAGCGCTGTGCCAGATCGCGCAAAGCCGCAATCACCCCCGGCGCGCGCTTCTGATAAGCCTGAACCACCACGCCCAGACCCTGCCAGCCGCCCAGTTCCTCCTCATGTGCCAGTCGCTCAACCAGCTTCAGAGACAGCACCAACCGATCGGCCTCTTCGGCATCAATCGCGAAATTGAGATCAAACTTGGCGGCGATAAGCGCCAGCGCTTTGACGCGCGGATATAGCTCCGACCACACCCGGGCTTCCTGCACGGCTTCATAGCGTGGGCATAAAGCGGACAGCTTTACCGAGACACCGTGGCCCTGTTCCGGTCCTGCTCCGCCAGAAGCCTTGCCGACAGCTTCAATGGCGTCGCCGTAGATCGCTGCGTATCGCGCCGCATCCTGCGCCGTTCGCGCGCCTTCACCAAGCATATCGAAGGAGCACAGCATCTTCTCGCGCTTGGCGCGTTTCAAGGCGTCGCCAATCGAGCGGCCCAAGACAAACTGTTCGCCCATGATCCGCACGGCAGCGGCCACGGCTTGCCGGATGACCGGCTCACCCGCGCGTGTCGTCAGGCGCTTCAGATAACTTCCCACATCGCGCTTTGCTTCGTCTTCAACATCGACCAATTTGCCGGTGAGCATCAGCCCCCAAGTGGAGGCGTTGACGAACAGGCTGTCGGCCTTGCCGAGATGGCTCGCCCAATCGGCCATGGAAATCTTCTCGGCGATCAACCGGTCACGCGTCTCGGCATCGGGTGTGCGTAGCAGCGCTTCGGCAAGGCACATCAGTGCCAATCCTTCGCGCGTCCCCAGCGAGAACTCTTTCAGGAAGCTTTCGACCACACCTTGCTTGCGGGCCGATGCTCGCGCGCCTTCTACCAGTGTAGCGGCTTGCGCGACCACCTGGTGGCGTTCATCTGAACCAAAAGGAACCGCTGCCAGCAGGCCGGCTACCACGACCGCTTCGTCGGCAAATTTCACACCATCGAGGGCGTCCAGTGCAACGTCCATTTCCATCATCCCAACTCCAGCCTTTGTCCGGCGAATCTAGAGGAGGATTGATTGAATGTGCTTCGTTTGTTTGAAAAAAAACCGATATATTATCACAAAATGCGCTATATGGCTATCAATTCTTCGTCATTAGGTCGATAATGACGAATCAAAATCCTTTCGTATCGAATCGCCCTCTCCGACTTGCCGAAGTCAGCGCGGTGCCACCTGATGCGATCATGATTGCGCCGATGGCGCACGCCTGCTTGAGTGACAATTGTTCTCCAAGGATCAGGAAGCCCGAAAGGGCAGCGACGGCGGGCGCTGCACTCAACATGATCGCGAAGGAAGAAGGCGGCAGCATCCGCATGGCCCTGATCTCAAGAAGATAAGGAAGCGCGCTCGAAAGCGCCGCGATGGCAAGGCCAGACAGAAACAGTTTTGGTGCAAAAATGCTCGTCCCAGCATCAGCCAATCCGACAGGAAGGGCTATTCCAGTCGCAATAAGCA
>NZ_JBOFBI010000235.1:0-2917 GCF_051645465.1 Tabrizicola sp.
CGGAAAGGACCGAGCCATGAGCAAACCGCAAACCTATGATCCGATCTCGCGGATCAATCACTGGATCATTGCCGTCGCCATGATCGGGATGGTCGGGTTCGGGCTTTATCTCGGCTTTGTCGATCTGCCTCGTGAAACCAGCACGCCGCTTATCGACCTTCACAAGGCGATCGGTGTCCTTGTGCTGATCTTTGGCGTCTGGCGCGTTGGATTGCGGCTTGTTCAGGGCTTTCCGCCGCCAGCGTCGCAAATGCCATCTTGGCAGGAAACGGCGTCAAAGGCCGCGCACTGGGCGCTTCTGGCAAGCGTGATCGTCATGCCTGTGTCCGGGATCGTGGCATCGATGTACCGCGGTCAGCCCATCGGCGTATTCGGGCGGTTCGAGATCCCCGCCCTGACCGAAAATCCCGGCATTGCAGGATTGGCCGGACAGATTCACGAATTCGGCGGCATCGGCCTTGCGGTTCTGATCGGCATCCACATCGCAGCTGCCCTGAAACACCACGTTTTTGACAAGGACACGACCCTGACGCGGATGCTGTCGAGCCGTACAGAGAAGGCAAGCGAAACCCGGTAACCAAACCAAAACGAGGAAACGATGATGATCACCCATCTCAAGTCGGCCTGCGTTCTTGCCCTTGTGGCGCTTCCCTATTCCGGCAGTGCCCAAGACGCCACGATGAGCTTCTTCATCACCAGCGAAGGTTCTGGTGATGGTGCCAATCTGGGTGGCATCGCAGGCGCGGATGCCCATTGCGCAGCCCTGGCCGAAGCGGCGGGCGTCACCGGCAAGACCTGGCACGCCTACCTTTCCACCAGCACCGAAAACGCCCGCGACCGGATCGGTACTGGCCCCTGGGTCAACGCCAAGGGTGCCGTCGTGGCCACCGACCTCGAAAACCTGCATTCGACCGAGAACAACATCTCGAAAGAAACCGCGCTTAACGAGGAAGGCGAGATCGTGAACGGTCGGGGGGATGAGCCGAACCGGCATGACATCCTGACCGGTTCGGATGCAACGGGCGTCCTGTCTGGCGGCACCTGCGAAGACTGGACCAGCGCTGCCGAGGACGGCTCGACCATGGTCGGCCACTTTGACCGGACGGGCGGCGGCGCCGATCCGACCTCGTGGAACGCCGCGCATCCGTCAAAGGGCTGCCACCTTGCAGGGCTGCGCGGCACAGGTGGTGACGGGTTGTTCTACTGCTTTGCGACGCAATAGCTGGGATCACACCGATAAACTGAAGGCAGATGCTGAAGTGAGTTCGCCCGTTTTCTCGACCTGATCACGATTGGCACGGTTGACCAGGATCAACCCGGCAACTTTCCCAAACTGAACCGTCTTTCAAACCTGGGCCTTAGGAGCACTCAGATGACGCCCTATCCGAATTTCCATCGCATCATTGCTGGGCTGCCGGCGGTAGTTCTCGCGTGTCTCGCGCAGACATCGTTCGTCCACGCCGAGAGCTTTCCCCTGGTCGATACAATGCAGGATCGCTGCTTTGACCTCGACGGCGCCGCGATTGCCTGTCCGGCAGAAGGTGAGCCGCTGTTTGGCCAGGACGCGCAATACCTCTATCTACAGTCAGCCTATGAAGACAATGGCGACGGCACGGTTTTAGACGCCAACACCGGGCTCACCTGGCAAAAGACGCCCGGCACCGCGCGCCATCAATACGCCGAGGCAGTCGCCTACTGCGAAGGGCTGGACTTGGGCGGCCAGTCGGACTGGCGCGTTCCCACGATCAAGGAGCTCTATTCGCTGGCGGATTTCCGGGGCGAGCTCCTGAAACCCGAAGAAGGCAGCCCGACACCCTATATCGACACAGGGTCTTTCGACTTTGAGTATCCACCCGAACACATGATCTTTGCCGGGCAATACTGGAGCAGTACGCTCTACGTGAAAGGCCCAATCATAAATGGCCAGAACGAAGGCGCGTTCGGTTTCAATTTCTCCGACGGTCATATCAAGGCCTATGGTACCGGCCTCGACTTCTTTACCAAAGAAGCAGCGGCAAGCAGCGGGCTGGCCAATGCCGGGCCGGACGGCAAAGCTCCGGGAAATTATGTGCGCTGCGTCAGCGGGGCCGCGAATGCCTATGGCGTGAATGATTTCGTCGACAACGGCGATGGCACGGTGACCGACAGGGCCACTGCGCGGATGTGGCAGAAGTCCGATGATGCAATGCGCCGCGAATGGGTCGAAGCGCTGGCCTATTGCGAAGCGCTGGATCTGGCCGGGCATCAGGACTGGCGCCTACCCGACTCGAAAGAGCTGCAAGGCATCGTCGATTACGACAAGATCGACCTGCCTGCGATCGACGAGACGTTCTTCGGGATCACACAGGATTCTGACACGCTCGACTACTGGACCAGCACCACCTTTGGCGACATCAAGAGCCACGCCAATGTCATCGTCTTCGGCAAGGCGCTCAGCCGCAGCGTAAACCAGACCGAATACACCGACTGGCATGGGGCCGGTGCGCAACGGTCGTCGGTGAAGACCCTGGTTGGCCGGGAACTGACCGAGGAAGACGCCTGCTCCGTCAACGCCTGCGATATTGACCGGGCTGACAACCTTGTGCGCTGCGTCCGTCAGGCGCCGTGACCCAAACACTTCTCGGTCAGGCTGGATCAGTCCCGGATGACCCACTCAAGATAGACCGGTTCGGTGCCGTCGCATTGCGCAATTGTCAAGTCTCGCGACATGAAGGGGCCTGCAGCGCGGCTGGTCTGCCCGACCGCGACGCACGTTGCCGGATCGGAAGTCAGCCGGATCTGCTGTGTCATGGCATCATAAACGAATTCTTGCGAGGGTTCATTCTGCACGCAGTTGTGCAGGCCGAACGGAATCTCGGCGCTATCAGGCGCGCTCAGCGTCATGCATTTGCCGGCGAATTCGACCGAGGCGATCTGG
>NZ_JBOFBI010000236.1:0-1843 GCF_051645465.1 Tabrizicola sp.
CCCGCGTGCACCTTCGGCCGAGGAAATGCAGGCGCATGGACGGCGGTTTCCGCCAAATCACCTGCACGACAGCTGGCTTGATTTCCTTTACTGGGATGCTGAGCTCGACGCCTGACATTTCATCTGTCTTCAAATATCCACGCGCGGCGCGCTCCCACAATGCCGCCAGTGCGACGTACTTTTATCTGGGACAGGTCCTGCCAGCCATGCAGCGCAGGCCAGATATAGGGGCCCATCATTGCACCGTACCAATCAGGCCAAGATCGCGAAGGACGGCAAATGCCACGGCCTGACGCGCCTTTGCGTGGTCCGGCGTGGCGATGTCGAGGTTCAGCGCGAAGGTGATCAGCCGCGCGTCACTTTCCACCCAGCCAACATACCAGCCGATGGCGGGATCTGTCGAGAAGACGTAGCCTGTCTTGGCGTAGACTGCGGCATCACCGGGCTGGTCCACGGCCAGCACCTCTGCCACCGCGCGCAGACGGGCGTCATCGACACCAAGCTCGCCGCTGGTAAGGCGATCAAGAAAGGCTATCTGGTCGAAGGCAGTAAGCGCGAGGTCGCCGTTGAGCCAGAAGTCGGTCAGATTTGCCTCGGTCACGATTGCAGGGCCATAACCGGAATCCCCGAGCCAACGGTTGTAGGTATCAGCCCCGATCCGACGGGCGATGTTCTGATAGACCGGAATGCAGGAATAGCGCAGGGCGGTGGCGACGGTCACATCGGCATTGCACGCATCCGGCAGGAAGGGCTGGTCGTTCACCAGAAACGGCTGACCCGAGAACGGAAAGACCTCGTCCATCCCCACGATGCTGCCGGTTTCCAGCGCGATCAGGGTGTTGGGTATCTTGAAGGTTGACGAGGGTGAGAAAGGCTGCACGGCGCGGCCTTCACCGATTACGATCATCTCCTGCCCAAGTCGGTCATGGATGACCATGGTCCCTTCCGTTCCGGCGGCGGCGAAGTGCGACAGAAGATCATCGCGGATTGTTACCCGTTCGTCAGCCGTCGCTGCCGTGGCAAGTGTAATGAGGACGATAGCTTGTAGAATCGGAGAGGGGGTCATGCCTGCACCTTTATGGTTGATTTTCGCCCAGTGAAGCGGATGCGGGCGGGGCGGTCTTTCGAATCCCGGCGGTTCTTGTCAGATTCGGCTGAAAAAGGACGGGCAGGGCATGGGCTATCTCTATGCGGATCATGCAGATTTCTACGGAAGGGGGCCTTATGCGGCCTTCCTGGTTGAACGGCGCCTTACGGGGACGACCCCTGTCACAATGTTTATCGCCGACCAGCCGGCGGGTTCATATCCCGACCCTGCCATGCCTAACATGCTGCTGTATCTGGCACGGCGCGGGGCGCAGGAGGCTGCGTTTGACTGGGGTGCCGGGCGCTGGCGCGGACGGTGGCGTGCGCAAGACCTGACGCTGGTGCCGCCGGGAAGTGCCGCCGACGTCATGCTGTCGGAGCGGCATTCGTTTCTGGCGCTGTGCCTGCCTGAAGCGATGCTGGACGGGGACACCGAAAGGTTCGCGCCGCTGTTTGCGGCCCCGTTTCGGGACCGGCTGGTTGCGATGCTCTGCGAAGCGCTGTGGTCGGAGGCGGAAGACGGCGGTGCAGAGGGGCGGCTGTTTGCCGATCATGCGGTGCAGTGCGTGCTGGCGCGCCTGAACTTCCTCGCGGGCCGGGCGGACGGGAAAGGCGGACCGGCGAAACTGCCGCGTCCGGCCTTGCGCCGGGTGGTCGCATTTACGGAGGCCCATCTGGAGCGGAACATCGGCGTCGCGGACATGGCGCAGATTGCAGGATATGCTCCGGCACGGTTCACGCAGCTGTTCCGGGTGGC
>NZ_JBOFBI010000237.1:0-58503 GCF_051645465.1 Tabrizicola sp.
TGGCACGCGCCCTTTCCCCCCGCCGCAAGCTGATCACCACCATCGCAGCCTGGTCGGTGGCGCTGATCATCTTCTTCCCCGTGCTGTGGATGATCCTGACCAGCTTCAAGACCGAAGCCTCGGCCGTCGCCTCGCCGCCCGAGCTTTTCACCGCGGACTGGACCTTGGAGAACTATGCCGATGTCTGGGCCCGGTCGGACTATCCGCGGTTCTTCTGGAACTCGGTGGTCATCTCGGTCGGCTCGACGCTTCTTGGCCTGCTGATCGCGGTTCCGGCGGCGTGGGCCATGGCCTTCGTGCCGGGCAAGAAGACCAAGGACCTGCTGATGTGGATGCTTTCCACCAAGATGATGCCTGCGGTTGCAGTGATGATCCCCCTGTACCTTCTGTTCCAGCGGATGGGGCTTCTCGACAGCCGCATCGGCCTTGTGGTCGCGCTGATGCTGATGAACCTGCCGATCATCGTCTGGATGCTTTACACCTACTTCAAGGAAATCCCCGGTGAGATCCTGGAAGCCGCGCGGATGGACGGGGCGGCTCTCTGGAACGAGATCGTCTACGTGCTGACCCCGATGGCGCTGCCCGGCATCGCCTCGACCATGCTCTTGAACATCATCCTGGCGTGGAACGAGGCGTTCTGGACGATCATCCTGACCACCACAAAGGCGGCACCGCTTTCGGCTTTCATCGCCAGCTTCTCGGCGCCGCAGGGGCTGTTCTACGCGAAACTTTCGGCGGCCTCGGCCATGGCCATCATGCCGATCCTTATCCTTGGCTGGTTCAGCCAGAAACAACTGGTCCGCGGCCTGACCTTCGGCGCGGTGAAGTGAGGCAGAGATGGGCAAGATCGAACTGACGAAAGTCCGCAAGTCCTTTGGCCAGGTGGATGTCATCCCCGGCATCGACCTGACGATCGAGAACGGCGAGTTCGTCGTTTTCGTCGGTCCTTCGGGCTGCGGGAAATCCACGCTTCTGCGCCTGATCGCGGGGCTGGAGGACACGACCTCGGGCACGATCGAGATCGACGGCAAGAACGCGACCTACCTGCCGCCCGCAAGGCGGGGTCTGGCCATGGTGTTCCAAAGCTATGCGCTTTACCCGCATATGACGGTCAGGAAGAACATCGCCTTCCCGCTGAAAATGGCGGGGATGCCCCCGTCCGAGCAGAACAAGCGCGTCGAACGCGCGGCGAAGGTGCTGAACCTGTCGAACTACCTGGACCGCCGCCCTGGCCAGCTGTCGGGCGGCCAGCGGCAGCGGGTTGCCATCGGTCGGGCCATCGTGCGGGAGCCGGCGGCGTTCCTGTTCGACGAGCCGTTGTCGAACCTGGACGCGGCGCTTCGGGTGGGGATGCGGCAGGAAATCTCGGAGCTGCATCAGTCGCTGAAGACCACGATGGTCTATGTGACGCACGATCAGGTCGAAGCGATGACTATGGCGGACAAGATCGTGGTGCTGAACGCAGGGCGGATCGAGCAGGTCGGCGCGCCGCTGGAACTGTACAACCACCCGCGCAACCTGTTTGTTGCGGGCTTTATCGGCAGCCCGAAGATGAACCTGATCGAGGGCGCCGAGGCTGCGAAGCACAACGCCCACACCGTTGGCGTCCGGCCCGCGCATATCACGGTGGGTGACGGCCCATGGGAAGGCATCGTGGGGTTGTCCGAGCAACTGGGCTCGGACAGCTTCCTGAAGGTCGCGGTCGAGGGGATCGGCACGCTGACCGTTCGTACGCCCGGCGAAGTGAACGCCCGGCACGGCGACCGCATCCGTCTGGCGCCGGCCGGAAAGATCCACCGCTTCGACGCAAATGGAATGGCCATATGAGGCTCGACGGAAAAACCGCGCTGATCACCGGCGCCGCGCGGGGCATCGGGCTGGCCTTTGCACGCGCCTATCTGGCCGAGGGCGCCCAGGTGGCCATCGCCGATGTCTCGGGCGCCGAGGCGGCTGCGCAGACGCTTGGCGAGAAGGCGTTCGGGCTGACCATGGATGTCACCGATCCCGCCTCGATCGAGGCGGGCGTGGCAGCGGTGGCGGAGTGGGGGGGTGGCATCGACATCCTTCTGAACAACGCTGCGGTCTTCGACCTTGCCCCGATCGTCGAGATCACCCGCGAAAGCTATGACCGCATCTTCAGCGTGAATGTTGCGGGTACGTTGTTCCCCCTCCAGGCTGTAGCCAAGCGCATGATCGCGCAGCGCCGTGGCGGCAAGATCATCAACATGGCCAGCCAGGCGGGCAGGCGTGGCGAGGCGCTGGTGGCGGTCTACTGCGCGTCGAAGGCTGCCGTGATCAGCCTGACGCAGTCGGCGGGCCTGGACCTCATCAAGCACGGGATCAACGTCAACGGCATCGCTCCGGGCGTGATCGACACGCCAATGTGGGGCGAGGTCGATGCGCTTTTCGCGAAGTACGAGCATAAGCCGCTTGGGCAGAAGAAGCGCGAGGTCGGCCTGGCTGTTCCCTTCGGCCGCATGGGCATGCCCGAAGACCTGACGGGTGCGGCCGTCTTCCTTGCCTCTTCCGAGGCCGATTACATCGTTGCCCAGACGCTTAACGTCGACGGCGGGAACTGGATGAGCTGACATGACCCCTGCCCTGCCCGCTTACGACCGATCGAAACTGACCCCCGGCATTGTCCATATCGGGCTTGGCAACTTCCATCGCGCGCATATGGCGGTTTATCTGGATGACCTCTTCGCCCTTGGCGAAGGGCATGACTGGGCGATCATCGGCGCCGGGGTGCGTGAGGGCGATGCCCGGATGCGTGAGGCGCTGAAGGCTCAAGGGTGCCTGTCGACGGTGATCGAGCTGGACCCGAAGGGCAAGTCGGCCCGGCGGATCGGGGCGATGATCGATTTCCTGCCGGTGGAGCCCTCGAATGATGCGCTGATCGCCGCGATGTCACGGCCGGAGATTCGCATCGTCTCGTTGACGGTGACCGAGGGGGGCTATTTCATCAACCCGGCGACCGGGGAGTTTGATCCAGGCCACCCCGAGATCCTTGATGACGCTCCCGAACCCCGCCGCACCGCCTTTGGCGCGATTATAGCTGCGCTGAAGGCCCGGCGTGAGGCGGGGGTGCCGCCGTTCACGGTGATGAGTTGCGACAACCTTCCCGGCAACGGTCATGTGACGAAAGCTGCGGTCACGGGCCTTGCCGGGATCGAGGACCCGGACCTTGCCTACTGGATTGCCGACAACGTCGCCTTTCCGAACGGGATGGTGGACCGGATCACCCCCGCGACCGGCCCGCGCGAACGGGCGATGGCGGCGGCCTTTGGTCTGGGCGACGACCCCGTGCCGGTGACCTGCGAGCCGTTCCGGCAGTGGGTGCTGGAGGACAACTTCCCCTCGGGCCGCCCGGCGTTCGAGAAGGTCGGCGTCACGCTGACCCCGCATGTCCATGCCTTCGAGATGATGAAGATCCGCATCCTGAACGGCGGGCACGCGACAATCGCCTATCCCGGCGGGCTGATGGATATCGAGTTTGTCCACGAAGCGATGGCGGACCCGCTGATCAAGGGTTTCCTCGACCGCGTCGAGACCCGCGAGATCATTCCCTACATCCCGCCGGTCCCGGATACGGATATCGCCGAGTACTACAAGCTGATCGTTCAGCGCTTCTCGAACCCCGAGGTTGCCGATACCGAGCGGCGGCTGTGTCTGGACGGGTCGAACCGGCAGCCGAAGTTCATCGTGCCGTCGATCCGCGATGCTCTGGCGGCGGGTGGGTCGGTCGAGGGGCTGGCGTTGGTGTCGGCGATGTGGTGCCGGTACTGCTATGGCGAGACCGACAGTGGCACGGCGATTGCCCCCAACGACCCGGACTGGGACCGGCTGGTCGAACGGTCGAAGGCGGCGAAGGGCCGTCCGGCGGCATGGCTGGAAATGACGTCGGTCTACGGTGAGGTGGGGAGCGACGCGCGGTTCGGGGCGGCGTTCGAGCGGCATCTGAACCGGCTTTGGCAGGTGGGGACGCGACAGGTGCTGACGGACTTCCTTTCAGCCTAAGGCTCTGCTGGCGCGAAGTCAGGCACGACCCAAAGCTCGACCCTGCGGTTCAGGTGGCGGCCGATGGCGGTTTCGTCGCAGGCCATGGGGAGCGCTTCGCCGAAACCCTCGACCACCGGAAGGTCTGTGGGGTCAAGGTCCGGCGCGATGGCGGCCAGCTCTTGGGCCACTTTGGCCGCGCGTTCGACCGAGAGCGCGAGGTTCGCTTCGGCCGCGCCGGAGCCGTCGGAGAACCCCGCCAGAACCAGCTTTTCGTTGCGGTACTGGCCCGAGGCGATGATCTGCGCCAGGTCTTCAAGGTTATCCTGCGACTGGGCGTCGAGGGTCGACGACCCATCCTCGAACCGGAAGGTCAGGGACACCCGGTCGGCGCCGTCCATGATCCCGACAAGCCGCTTCAGATCGGCAAGCGTGATATCCTCACCCGCGCCCTGGATCGCGTTGATCAGGCGAAGGCCGTCCGAGGTCATCGGCTGACGTGAGGCGGAGCGGTCGATGTACCCCGCTGCGGCCACGGCGTCCTGCGCGGCCGGGGTGCGGAGGAAATCGAGGAACTCGCGGGTCAGAAGCGGCAGGCGGCGCTTGGGGGCGAGCAGCATCACCGGAAGCGCCAGGGGATAGTCCTCGGCCTTGATCGCAAGCGCGGTGGGGAGGAGAGGGAAGCCGCAGGAATCCGTCAGCGGGATGCGGCGGGCGGGGGCGATGGAGGAGCGGCCACTGATCGCGATGGCCCAGGGGTCTTTCGCGACCGCTTCGGCCAGGCTTTGCAGGTTGGAATGCAGGACCTCGGCCGTCTCGCTGGCCCCGAGGCGGCTGGAAAGGGCAAGCTGTACATCGGTTTCGGGCCTTAGCGCGTGAAGCACGATCGGCATGTCCGGGCCGCCGATCTGGGCCCAGTTCGTCACTTCGCCCGAAAGCACCCCGGCCAGTTCGACCGTGGAAATCTCGGGCGTCGGGTTGTCGGGAGCGACGATGGCGACCAGCGCGTCCATGGCGACGGAATGGGTGCCGAAGGCGTCTTCGGGCTGGAACGAAAGCTTCAGGTCTGCGGCCCCGGCCTCAAGCGCGGCGGTTGCCTCAAGGGGCGACAGGGGGGCGAAGGAGAGGTCGGCGAGTTCCTTGCGGCTTTCGGGGTCGAGGATGCGGGCCTGATAGCTGGCGCCCTCCCCGGGCTGATAGATCAGGCCGCGGCTGGCGGCGAATGCCTGGAACAGGGTTGGGAGAAGGTCGCTTGCGTCCGATGCGCCGACGACACGGATCACCGCCTTGGGGGCGATCAGGTCGGGACAGGCTGGGCCTTCGCAGATCACGCCCTGACCATCGACAGTCAGCGTGCCGTAGGAGGTTTCGATCCGGTAGAACTCGCCATCATAGCCCTGCAGCGTGCCGGTCAGCACGATGCCGCCTTCGCGGGCCACCAGCGTGACATCCTGCGCAAGGGCGGAATCTGAAATGAACACGGCAGCGCATAGCGCCGCGATCCCTGCCTTCACGCCCATTACCTGCCAATCCGGCCTTTACTCAGGAGCGGCGAGTTTCAGCGCGGGCGCGAGATTTTTCAACACCAGAATGTCGCCAGAGGTGCCACAAAGCGGGACCGAAATCGACCGTTCGGCGGGGGTTACAGTCCCGGCCACTGACAGCACGGTTTCTACCCGCAGGGTCCGCCCGCAGGTGGCCGGGGTGATACGGAGTTCGCCGGTGATATCGGCGGCACCAAAGTCTTCCCCGCGCACGGAGTAGACGCGGGCCAGGACGGGGGACTGCACACTGGTAGAGCCAAGCGCCATGACCGGATGTGCCGCGCCGCCCGAAAGGACATCGCTGCCGACCAGAACCTTTCCGTCTTCGTTGACGCGAAGCTCCAGTTCGGTCGGATGCTCCCAGACGATGGCAAAGCGGGTGTAGGATGCGGCATCCGGCACATCGACCTTGCCCAGGACAAGGCGGGCGTCGTTCAGATAGACGGCAACCATCGCCTCGGACTTAAGCGCAGGCAACACTGCCACCGCGCGACCGTCCGATCCGGTGCGGGCCGAGAACGACAGGCCCGAATGGCGGACAACGATCTTTTCGCTGCGGTTGCAGGGCGCCGAAAGCGTCAGCTGGATCATGGCGCCGGGTGCTGCGGCCAGGGTGAGCTCGGGGCTGCAACGATCGCCGTTGGCAGGCGGGACAGTTCCGGCGACCGACGTGATGCCGGTGATTGCCCCGAGATCGCCCGTAGGGCTGCCGCTGAGCGAGGCGGATTTCGGGATGGAGGCGTCGGTCGGAGAGACCGACTGACGGGCTTCGGTTGCAGCTTGCGCGGCGGAAAGCAAAAGTGATTGCTCGACCGCGGGGGCCCGCAGCTTCTCGGCCGTATGCGCGGCCGAAAATGCGACCACCAGGACGGCAGATACTTTAACTAAGCGCTTTCCCCAAAGCATGGCAGTGCCCCGGCACGAGAATCGTACTGTCTTCGGCTAAAGCCCAATGGAGGCGGAGAAGTGGCATTATTGGGGTCGGCTTGCGATCTTCCCGCAAAAACGCCACAAAGACGCCGCGTCACTTAACGCGGCGCCTTTATTCTTAACGCGCGAAGCGTCAGACGACGCGACCGTGGCAGTGCTTGAACTTTTCGCCCGAACCACAGGGACAAGGGTCGTTGCGGCCGGGGTTGCCCCAAGTTGACTGGTCGCTTTCGTCGAATCCGGTCAGGCGGGTCGCCACTGGTTCGGCCACCGGCCCGGCAACGGCTGCGACGGCGACCGGAGCCGCAGCCTCGACCACTTTCGGCTGGGCCGCCTGTTGCGCTGCAAGCATCTGCCGCATCATCGCTTCCTGCTCTTCCTTCGAGACCGGACGGATACGGGAAAGCTGCTGGGTCACCTGCTCGCGCAGAGAGTTGAGAAGCCCCCCGAACAGCTGGAAGGCTTCGGTCTTGTACTCGTTCAGCGGATCGCGCTGGGCATAGCCGCGGAAGCTCACGACCGAACGGAGATGTTCCAGCCGCATCAGATGCTCCCGCCACTTGCTGTCGATGGACTGCAGAAGCACCTGCTTCTCGATGGTCTGCATCGTCGACTTTCCGAAGGCTTCGGTCTTTTCGGCCATCATCTTGTCCGAAGCTTCGATGATGCGTTCAAGGATGCCGTTCTGGTCCACACCTTCTTCGGCGGCCCAGTCGGCAATCGGCAGGTCCATGTTCAGCATGTCGCGGCAGGCGGCGGCCAGGCCGTCGGTGTCCCAGCTGTCGGGGTAGGACTTTGGCGGCATGTTCAGGTCGACGAGGTCCTCGATCATCTGATGGCGCATATCCTTTGCGACATCTTCCACATGATCCGCCTGGAGGATTTCCAACCGCTGGCTGAAGATGGCCCGGCGCTGGTCGTTCATCACGTCGTCGAACTTAAGAAGCTGCTTGCGGATGTCGAAGTTGCGGCCTTCGACCTTGGCTTGCGCCTTTTCCAGGCTCTTGTTGACCCAGGGGTGAACGATGGATTCGCCTTCCTGCATGCCGAGGGTCGACAGGATCTTGTCCAGCCGTTCCGATCCGAAGATGCGCATCAGGTCGTCTTCCAGCGACAGGAAGAAAGCCGAGCGGCCGGGGTCGCCCTGGCGACCGGAACGGCCGCGGAGCTGGTTGTCGATCCGGCGGCTTTCGTGGCGTTCGGTGCCAAGAACGAAAAGCCCGCCCGCGGCCTTCACCGCCTCTTCCTCGTCGATGTGGTCGGCCTCGATCTTTGCGCGGATCGCGACGTGGTCACCTTCGGGGTCGGCTTCGATGGCCTCCATGATCTTGAACTCGACGTTGCCGCCAAGTTTGATGTCCGTCCCGCGCCCGGCCATGTTCGTGGCGATGGTCACCGCGCCAAGCTTGCCGGCATCGGCGACGATCTTGGCTTCCTGTTCGTGCTGGCGCGCGTTCAGGACGTTGTGCGGGATGTCCGCGCCTTTTAGAAGGGCGGCAAGCTGTTCGGACTTCTCGATCGAGGTCGTGCCCACAAGGATCGGCTGGCCCTTGGCATGGGCTTCCTGGATCGACTTGAGGATCCCGTCGAACTTTTCGCGGGCGGTGCGGAAGACCTGATCATGCTCGTCAGCCCGCGCGATGGGGCGGTTGGTCGGCACCTCGACAACGCCAAGGCCGTAGATCTCGCGGAATTCCTCGGCCTCGGTCGCGGCGGTGCCGGTCATGCCGCCCAGCTTTTCGTAAAGCCGGAAGTAGTTCTGGAACGTCACGCTCGCGTAGGTCACGTTCTCGGGCTTGATCTGGACGCCTTCCTTGGCCTCGATCGCCTGGTGCAGACCGTCCGACAGGCGGCGGCCCTTCATCATGCGGCCGGTGAATTCGTCGATCAGCATCACCTCGCCGTCGCGGACGATGTACTGCTGGTCCTTGAAGAACATCTTGTGCGCCCGGAGCGCCTGGTTCACGTGGTGGACGATCGACGTGCTTTCCGCCGCATAGAGGTTCTGGTCCTCGGGCAGGATGCCTGCCTTGCGCAGAAGGTCCTCGATCGCGTCGTTCCCCTCTTCGGTCAGGGTCACATTCCGCGCTTTTTCGTCCAGCTTGTAGTGATCGGGCTGAAGGCTTGGGATCACCGCGTCGACCGCCTGGTAAAGCGGGCTGCGGTCCTGGCTTGGGCCGGAGATGATCAGCGGGGTCCGTGCCTCGTCAATCAGGATCGAGTCCACCTCGTCGACGATGGCATAGTAATGCCCGCGCTGCGCCATATCCTCAAGCGAGCCCTTCATGTTGTCGCGAAGGTAGTCGAAGCCCAGCTCGTTGTTCGTGGCATAGGTGATGTCGGCGCGGTAGGCGGCCAGCTTTTCGGCGTCCGGCTGGTGCGAATAGACGACGCCGGTGGTCAGGCCAAGCTGGGAATAGACCTTGCCCATCCATTCGGAGTCGCGCTTGGCGAGGTAGTCGTTCACAGTGACAACATGGACGCCACGCCCGTTCAGCGCGTTCAGATAGGCGGCGAAGGAGGCGACAAGGGTCTTGCCCTCACCCGTCTTCATTTCGCTGATGTTGCCCTGATGCAGGAACATCGCGCCTTTCAGCTGCACGTCGAAAGCCCGCAGGCCCAGCGCCCGGCGCGCGGCTTCGCGGCAGTTCGCAAAGGCCTCCGGCAGGACTGCATCCAGGCTTTCGCCGCCCTCTTGCACCCGCTTTTGCAGGGCGCGGGTCCTGGCGATGATCTCGTCGTCCGACAGCTTCTGGAACTCGGGCTCAAGCGCATTGATCTGCGCCACGACCGGGCGGGCGGACTTTACCTTGCGGTCGTTCGGCGAGCCGAACACCTTCCGCGCCAGCGATCCAAATCCAAGCATGCTTTCTCCGTCGGGCGGCTTCTGACAGCATCGTGTGGCCCTTGGACTTGCCCGCCCTCACGGCCTTCCATAGAAGGGCCAGAGAATGACCGGACGGCCCCATTCCACGCGACTGTCGCGATGTAAGGGTAAGGACCGGGATAGTCAACGCAAGCGGGCGGATCGACCCGATCAGGAGATGGTGAAAATGACGAAACGTTCAGGCTTCTGGTCGGTTCTGGCATTGACGACGGCTTTGGTCTCGCCCGCCTGGGCAGAAGGCGAAGCCGCCAAGCCGGCCGAGACCACGACGCCCGCGGAAACCACAGAGGCCACGACGCCCACGGAAACCGCCGATACGGTGGTCGCAACGGTGAACGGGGTGAAGATCACCCTGGGCCACATGATCGCGCTGCGTGAAACGCTGCCGGGCGAATACCAGTCGCTGCCGGACGATGTGCTGTTCAAGGGCATCTACGAGCAGCTGATCCAGCAGGAAGTGCTGGCCCAGTCGGTCAAGGACCTGGGGCCGCGCGGACTGGCGATGATCGACAACGACAAGCGCGGCTTCGTCTCGGGCGTGGCCATCGAAGGCATCGTGGCCGAGGCGGTGACGGATGCGGCGCTGCAGGCTGCCTATGATGCACGCTTCAAGGATGCGGCCCCGCAGACCGAATACAGCGCCGCACATATCCTGGTTGAAACTGCGGAAGCGGCTGAAAAGCTGAAGGCCGAGCTGGCTGCAGGTGCGGATTTCGCGGAACTGGCCAAGGCCAATTCGACCGACACCGGAACGGGCGCCAATGGCGGGGACCTGGGCTGGTTCGGCCTTGGCATGATGGTGAAGCCGTTCGAGGATGCCGTCGTCGCGGCCAAGGTCGGCGAAGTCGCGGGCCCGGTGCAGACCGACTTCGGCTTTCACCTGATCCTGGTCAAGGAGACCCGCGTGGCCGCCAAACCGACCCTGGACCAGATGCGCGACGAGCTCGCCGCCGAGGTCGAGAACACGGCGATCAATGCGAAGATCGAAGAGCTGACCAAGGGCGCGACCGTCACCCGCGAGGGCGAGGGGCTTGACCCGGCGCTGCTGAAGAACTCCACCTTGATCGACTGATTTCTGGAAACAGGGGCGCAGCATGGGCAAGACCGACTGGAAGGCCGAAACGAAGGCTTTGAAGAAGAAGGTCCGCAAGCTGAAGGACGCCCTGTCCGAAGCTCCGGTGCCAGCGGTGGCGAAGAAGGCCAAGCCCGTCTCGCCGCTTGCCCCTGCTAGCTTTCCGTCGCTTCCCACCATCAAGGGCGCCGAGTTTGCCGCCGTGGAAGCGGGTGTCCGCTACCAGAACCGCAAGGACGTGATGCTGGTCCGCTTGGCGCCGGGCACGACGATGGCGGGGGTCTTCACCCGGTCGTCCACCCGGTCTGGGTGCGTGCGGGATTGTCAGGCGAAGCTGGCGATGAAGGTGCCGGCTGGCGCGGGCGCGGCGATTGTCGTGAACTCGGGGAACTCCAACGCTTTCACTGGCAAGGTTGGCGACAAGGCCGTGGCCGCCGTGACCGGCGCTGTGGCCAAGGCGCTGGGGGTTCCGGCGTCGCGTGTGTTTTCGTCTTCGACCGGTGTGATCGGCGAGCCGCTGCCCTTTGAGAAGATCACCGCCAAAGTGCCGGACCTTCAGGCGGCGCTGACGGAAGAAGCGATCGAGATGGCCGCGCAGGCGATCATGACGACCGACACTTTCCCGAAAGGTGCGGCGGCGACGGTGCAGGGTGAGGGTGGGGTGATCCATATCTCTGGCATCGCCAAGGGATCGGGGATGATCGCGCCGGATATGGCGACGATGCTGGTCTACATCTTCACCGATGCAAAGATCGGGGCGGCCCAGCTGCAGAAGATGATCTCGCGCAATGTGGATGCCACGTTCAACTCGATCACGGTGGACAGCGATACGTCGACTTCGGACACGCTTCTGATCGCAGCCACGGGTCAGTCCGATGCTGCTGAGGTCAAGGGGCCGGTCGCGAAGGCCTTTGAAGTCGCGCTGCACGGGGTCATGCGTGATCTGGCGCTGCAGGTGGTGCGGGATGGCGAGGGGGCGACGAAGCTGGTCGAGGTGCGGGTGACCGGGGCGGCGAGTGATGAGGATGCGGCGAAGGTGGCGTTCTCCATTGCGAACTCACCGCTGGTCAAGACCGCCGTCGCCGGGCAGGACCCGAACTGGGGCCGGATCGTCGCGGCTGTCGGCAAGTCGGGCGCGGCGGCGGATCGGGACAAGCTGACCATCCGCTTCGGCGATATCCTGGTGGCCGACAAAGGCTGGCGGAACCCGGAGTACCGGGAGGACGACGGGGCGGCTTACATGCGGGGGCAGGAGTTGGTGTTCGCGGTGGACTTGGGCCTTGGCCGCGGCAAGCGGTCGGTCTGGACCTGCGATCTGACGGCCCGCTATGTGGAAATCAACGCTGACTACCGGTCGTGAGGACTCTGCTGGTTTCGGCCGTTGCCCTGATCGACCCCGATGGCCGGGTGCTGCTGGCCCAGCGGCCCGAGGGCAAGTCGCTGGCGGGGCTTTGGGAGTTTCCGGGGGGCAAGGTCGAACCGGGGGAGACCCCGGAGGCCGCGCTGATCCGGGAGCTGAAGGAAGAGCTGGACATCGATACCTGGTCCAGTTGCCTCGCCCCCCTGACTTTTGCGAGCCATACTTACGAGGACTTCCACCTTCTGATGCCGCTTTTCGCCTGCCGCCGCTGGCAGGGGACAGTGCGGGCGACTGAGGGGCAGAAGCTTGCCTGGGTGAAACCCAGTGCTTTGCGGGACTATCCGATGCCCCCGGCTGACCTGCCGCTGATCCCGATCCTGCGGGACTGGCTTTAGGGTGGGCACAGTGCGCAAGATTTTGACCCACATAATTTCAAATAGTTACGGGTCTGCCTTCAGAAATTGTTAAGGTTTGACCCGATTGGTCAGCCAGACAGTCTGGCGCTGAAAGCGTATCCGTAGGCCGGACTTGACGCACCATCGGCAAGGCCTCACCTTCCGGTCATCTGCTCCCCTGAAGGTTTGATGATGACGTCGTTCCGCACCGCAAGACCCGCCGCGCTTGTTGCCCTGTTTCTGTCCCTGTCGGCAACGGCCGCATCAGCACTTACTGCCGAAGAGGTCTGGGCGGACTGGCAGCGTCTTGCGAAGAACGAAGGGGTCGACATCACCGCCATCGCCCGCCGCGACGGAGACCGGCTGGTTCTGACGAACATCGCCATCCCCATCGGCCCGGCGAATGACGTGGCGGATATCAAGATCGGGCGGATCGAGCTTCAGGATCGCCCGGACGGAACCGTTGCGGTCGTTCTTCCGCCAACGTTCCCCGTGACCATCGATCTGCGCGATGACAGCTCGCCGGGTCCCGACCTGGTAAGGATGGCGGCGTCGGCACCAGACTTTGCCATGACGATTGCGGGGATAGGCGACACGGCGGCATTCGACATTGCTGCCACCAGCTTTGTCCTGTCGGTTGAAGAGGTCGCGCCGGTGCTGGGCGTCGACGAAAAGTTCGATCTGAATTTGGCGATCGCGGACCTTGCACTGCGGAGCAAGATGGACGGAATCTCGGAGACCAAGACTCTCTCGGCATCGCTGAGCCTTGGTACGCTACACGCGGACTTGCTTTTCGATTTCGACACAGAGGATGAGACCGGCGCGATGTCTGTTGACCTTTCGAGCCTGGCAGGCAGTTTTGACTTTGCCATGCCGCCATCTTGGGAAGAAGTGTATGGAGTGGCGAGGCCCGAGGACGAGAACGTCCTGCCCCAGATGCTTGAGGCGCTTGCTGATGGGCTGTTGATGAAGGTGGATGTTTCGCATGGCGGATTGAAGACGCTGGTCGACATGAAAGGTTTGGACTTTCAGACGAGAAGCGACTTCAGCTCGGCGTCCGGCCACTTCAGGGGCGGGATCGATGCGGCGGCAATGGTCTATGATCTTGCCATGGGCAAGACCTCTTTGACCCACGACATGACGACGGCACCGGACATCGGCATGCCGAACGTCAGCATGGGTATTGACGAGCTCGCATATGGCCTCTCAGCCGGAATCGGCGATTTGGTCACGCCGCAGGAGCTCCGATTCACGGCGCGGGTGATCGGCCTGACGATTCCGCCTGAATTCTGGGCTTTGGCCGATCCGACGGGTGCAGTCGATCTTACGCCACTATCGTTCGGCGTCGAGCAGACGATGCGCTATGCGCTTGGTCCAGAGATGCTTGACCCAGAGTGGAGGCCGGAGCCGGATGTCTTCCCCCCGATGGACATCATCGACTATAGCATGAAGGATCTTATGTTTGCGGGCTTTGGCATGACCCTTGATGGCGGTGGATCGCTGACCTTCGACGAAGCCGATCTGGTGACGTTCGAGGGTGTTCCCGCGCCGGAGGGCGAGCTTTCGTTTGAGGCGACCGGTGTCAATGCGTTCGTCGACCGTCTGGCTGTTGCCGGGCTTGTTCCACCGGATCAGCTGACCGGCTTGCGCTTTGGGCTTATGTTCATCGCCAAAGTGGGCGAAACGCCGGACAGTCTGGTGTCGAAGATCGAATTCCGGGAAAAGTCCTTTTATCTCAACGGTCAGAAGATTCGCTGAGACTGCCGCTGAAATGAAAAAGGCCGGGCTGCGTGCCCGGCCTTTTCAGTTCGATACAGCCCGGTCAGGCCAGAGTGCGCTGGACTTCCTCGCGCTCGAAGATTTCGATGACATCGTTCTGGCGGATGTCTTCGTAGTTCTCGAACGCCATACCGCATTCCTGGCCCGAGATGACTTCCTTCACCTCGTCCTTGAAGCGTTTCAGCGTCTTCAGCGTGCCTTCGTGGATCACGACATCCTCGCGCAGCAGGCGGACGCCAGCCGAGCGGCGGGCGACGCCTTCGGTGACGAGGCAACCCGCCACCTTGCCGACGCCCGAGACCTTGAAGACCTCAAGAATCTTGGCGTAGCCGATGAAGGTTTCGCGCACTTCGGCCTTGAGCAGGCCCGACGCGGCGGCTTTGATGTCGTCGACCAGGTCGTAGATGACCGAGTAGTAGCGGATCTCGACGCCCTTCTGGTTGGCGGACTGCCGGGCCGACGCGTTGGCGCGGACGTTGAAGCCGATGATCGGGGCGCTGGAAGCTTCGGCCAGACCCACATCGGTGTCGGTGATGGCACCGACGCCCGAATGGAGGACGCGCACGCGGACTTCCTCGTTCCCGATCTTCTCCATCGCCTGGACGATCGCTTCGGCAGAGCCCTGAACGTCGGCCTTTATGAGGATCGGCAGCTCGGCGACCGAAGCATCCGCCTTGGCCTTGGCCATCAGCTGTTCCAGCGTGGTCGCGGCACCGGCGGCGGCGCGTTTGTCCTTGGCGGTCTTGATGCGGTAGTCAGCAATCTCGCGCGCTGAAGCTTCGGTTTCGACGACGTTCAGCGTGTCGCCTGCCGATGGGGTGCCGGAAAGGCCCAGCACTTCGACCGCAGAGGACGGCCCGGCTTCCGCCACCGTCTCACCCTTGTCGTTGATCAGGGCGCGGACCTTGCCCCACTGCTCGCCGACGACGAAGATGTCGCCCTTCCGCAGCGTGCCGTTCTGGACCAGCACCGTCGCGACCGGGCCACGGCCCACGTCGAGCTTGGCTTCGATCACGGCACCAGAGGCGGCGCGGTTCGGGTTGGCGCGGAGTTCAAGGAGCTCGGCCTGGAGCGCGATGGCTTCCAAGAGATCATCAAGCCCGAGGCCGGTCTTGGCCGAAACCTCGACATCCTGGACGTCGCCCGACATGGCTTCGACCACGACTTCGTGCTGCAGAAGGTCGGTGCGGACTTTCTGCGGGTTGGCCTCATGCTTGTCGATCTTGTTGATCGCCACGATCATCGGGACCTTGGCGGCCTTGGCGTGGTTGATCGCTTCGACCGTCTGGGGCATCACGGCGTCATCTGCCGCAACGACCAGGACGACGATGTCCGTCACCTGTGCGCCGCGTGAGCGCATGGAGGTGAAGGCGGCGTGGCCGGGCGTGTCGAGGAAGGTGATGACCTGGCCGTTCGAGGCTTTCACCTGATAGGCGCCGATGTGCTGGGTGATGCCGCCAGCTTCGCCCGTGGCGACAGTGGTATGGCGGATCGCGTCCAAGAGGCTGGTCTTGCCGTGGTCGACGTGGCCCATGATCGTGACGATCGGCGGGCGCGGCGTCAGGTCTTCCGACTTGTCCTTGACCGTGTCGATGGCCTGTTCCACGTCGGCATCGGTGACGCGGACGGCCTTGTGGCCGAATTCCTCGATCACCAATTCCGCCGTGTCGGCGTCGATGGGCTGGTTCATCGTGACCATCATGCCCATCTTCATCAGGCTTTTCACCACGTCCGCGGCGCGTTCGGCCATGCGGTTCGCCAGTTCGCTGACCACGATGGTTTCCGGCAGCTGCACATCGCGCACCTGCTTTTCGGCCTTGTGGCCCAGACCCAGGGCTTTCGCCCGGGCCTTTTCCTGCTTGCGCTTGATCGCGGCGAGGCTGCGCTGGCGCCCGCTTTCGTCCGAGATCGCGTCGGACAGCGTGAGCTTGCCCGAGCGGCGGCCTTCGTCGCCACGCTTGGCGCCGCGGTCGCGGTCGGTCGAGCGATCGTCCTTCTCGCGGTCGGTCTTGCGGGGGCTGAGGCCGGGTTTGGCGGCAGCGGGGCCGCGCGCTTCTTCGGTGGTCGCAGCCGGTGCGGCCCGTTCCGCCGGTTTGGCGGCCGGGGCAGCAGGCGCCGTCGAGCGCGCGCGGGTGCCGAGGACATCGGCCCGGCGGGCTTCGGCAGCGGCGACCTTGGCGGCAGCTTCGGCCTTGGCGGCGCGTTCCTCTTCCTCGGCCTTGAGGCGCAGGGCTTCGGCGCGTTCGCGATCTTCACGCTCTTTCGTCTCGATCTCTTCGCGGCGACGGGCACGCTCTTCCTCGCGGGCCTTGTCTTCTTCGACCCGGCGCGCGGCATCATCGGCGGCCTGGGCCTTGTGGATCGCCAGCGCCTTCAGGCGACGCTCCATCTCGGCGTCGGAAATCCCGGCGGGCCGCTTCGACGGATCACCAAGGCCTGTGGACATTGCTGGCGCACCAGCGCCGGGAGCCCCCGGCTTGACCGGTGAAGGCACCACAACGCGCTTGCGTTTGGTTTCGACCACGACGCTCTTGGTCCGGCCATGGCTGAAGCTTTGCTTCACCTGTCCGGAACGGGGGGCGCCCCCGAGGCCAAGAGGTTTCTTGCCGTCTGTATCGCTCATGCGTCCTACGTATCCTTCATGGCGGTCACACCGCCGTCATGCCCGCCCGCCCGAGTTGGCAAATGCCCACGCAGACCGGCAAGCTTTGCCGCTTCCTCTACAACACGGGTTCTGAGTCCACCAGCGGCAAGCGCGGCGTGTATCGCACGTTCGCGTCCGAATGCCAAACCCAATTCCCCGGCGGTCAAAACACCAATAAAACCGCCGTTACCTTCGGGCGGATGCAGCTTTGTCTTGCCGCGTTCCGACCCGTCGCTGGCCTGGATCAGCGTTGCCGCCGAGCCCTTGGTCAGCCAGTCCTTCACCTTCTCGTAGCCCATCACCGCATCGCCCGCCTTGCGCGCCATGCTGATGAGGTCGATCACCCGCTGAGTGACCAGACGCTCGACCAGATCAGAGAGCCCATCGGGCACCTTCACCGGCTGGCGGGCGGCGCGGGCGAAGAGGCCTTTCTTCGCCGCCTTGTCAATCTGCGCACGGTCAGCCGAGACATAGATGCCCCGACCGGGAAGCCGCCCGAGGATATCCGGGACGACCTGGTCATCGGGACCCAGGCAGAACCGGATCAGCCCCGCCTTCGGCTGGCTTTCCCCGGTCGCAATGCACTTGCGTTCGGGGTCGTCCCTGTCCTTTTCCCGGCCGCCGCGCGTCATGCGCGTACCCGAGGCCTGAGATCAGGCCTCGGCCTCCTCGTCTTCGGCCGCTTCTTCCTGCGGCTTTTCCAGCTCGGCCGGGTCGACCCAGCCCAGCATGACGCGGGCGGTCATGACCAGGGTCTGCGCCTCTTCCAGAGTCATCTCGAACTTTTCAAGCACGCCCTCGTCCTTCTTGCGGACCCCGTTCTCGGTCGTCCAGCCGCCCGCCAGTTCCCAGTCGGCGCAGGTGGCGAAGTCTTCAAGCGTCTTGATGCCGTCCTGGCCAAGCGCTTCCAGCATCTGGGGCGTCAGGCCCTCGAATTCGACAAGGCTGTCTTCCACACCCAGAGCACGGGCGTTTTCCATGGCCTTGGCGTTGGCCGCTTCCAGATAGTCGCGGGCGCGGGCCTGACGTTCACCGGCCGTGCCCTCATCGAAGCCATCGATCGACAGAAGCTCGTCCAGCTCGACGTAGGCCACTTCTTCCAGGTTGGTGAAGCCTTCCGACACCAGAAGCTGCGCCATCATCTCGTCCACATCAAGCGTGTCCATGAAGAGCTTGGTACGCTCGGCGAATTCGGCCTGGCGGCGCTGGCTTTCCTCGGCTTCAGTCAGGATGTCGATGTCGAGGCCGGTAAGCTGGCTGGCCAGCCGCACGTTCTGGCCGCGACGGCCAATGGCAAGGCTGAGCTGTTCGTCGGGGACGACGACTTCGATCTTGCCGGCCTCTTCGTCGAAGACGACCTTCGAGACTTCGGCGGGCTGCAATGCGTTCACGAGGAAAGTCGCGGTGTCGCCGTTCCACGGGATGATGTCGATCTTTTCGCCCTGAAGTTCGTTGACCACGGCCTGCACGCGGGAACCGCGCATACCGACGCAGGCGCCGACGGGGTCGATCGAGTTGTCATAGCTGATCACGGCGATCTTGGCGCGGCTTCCAGGATCACGGGCCACGGCCTTGATCTCGATGATGCCGTCGTAGATTTCCGGCACTTCCATCTTGAAGAGCTCGGCCATGAACTGCGGGTCGGTCCGCGACAGGAACACCTGCGGCCCGCGCGCCTCGCGGCGGACATCCTTGATGTAGCAACGGATGCGGTCGCCGATGCGGTAGGCTTCGCGGCCGATCTTTTCGTTCCGGCGCAGGATGCCTTCGCCCCGGCCGATATCGACGATGACGTTGCCGTATTCCTCGCGCTTGACGGCGCCGTTGATGATGGTGCCCTTGCGGTCCTTGAATTCCTCGAACTGGCGGTCACGCTCGGCTTCGCGGACCTTCTGCAGGATGACCTGCTTTGCCGACTGCGCCGCGATCCGGCCAAGGTCGACCGGGGGGACTTCGTCCACGATCTCGTCACCGATCTGTGGGTCGGCGAGGTACTGCTTGGCCTGCTTCACGGTCAGCTGGGCGTGGTGGTTTTCGGCCAGTTCATCTTCCACCACGGTCCGGACGCGGGTGAACGACGCACGGCCGGTCTTACGATCGATCTTGACGCGAATGTCCATCTCGGCGCCGTAACGGGACTTGGCGGCACGGGCGAGGCTGTCCTCCATCGCCTGGATCACCAGATCCGGGTCGATCATCTTTTCGCGCGCAACGGCTTCGGCGGTCTGCAGAAGCTCGAGCTGGTTGGCCGATGTGATTGCCATGGGGTTGTCTCCCTAGTGTTTCGTCTCGGGGGCGGGCTCGTCGTCCTCATCCCCTTCGGTTTCTTCGATTTCGTCGAACTGGCCTTCGGTGGGCTCGGCCACCTTCTTCTGGCGCAGCATTTCGGTGATCAGCTCTTCGGTGAGGATCAGCTTGGCGTCGCTCAGCCAGTCGAACTTGAGCCCGATGGTGACCTCTTCGCCACCCTCTTCGATGGTGATCAGCACTTCATCGCCTTCAACCCCCGCGAGGTCGCCCTTGAAGCGGCGGCGACCGTCGATGAGTTCCGAGGTCTCGATCCGCGCTTCCCAGCCCTTCCAGACGTCGAAATCCTTAAGCCGGGTGAGCGGCCGGTCGATGCCGGGGGAAGAGACTTCGAGGACATAGTTCTCCTCGATCGGGTCTTCAACGTCGAGGGCGGCTGAAACGGCCGTGGAGATATCGCCACATTCGTCAACGCCAATGCCGCCATCGGGCCGGTCCGCCATGATCTGCAGAACGCGCGTCTTGCCGCCCATCAGCCGCAGGCGGATAAGCTCGAAGCCCATGCCTTCGATGACCGGCTGGACGACGTCGGCCAGGCGGCGATCGATGGCGGTTTTCGCGACGAGATCGGACATCAGGGTTCCAGAAACGAAAAAGCGGACCCTGCGGCCCGCCTGTGAAGATCGGTAGCTTCGAGTGTGGACCCCGAAACCGCTGTTGAGGGGGATATACGCGCCGCGGAGTGAGTCTGCAAGAGCCGCTGTTGCGCTCAGGACTCACAAGCCTAGTTCCGCTCGTTGGACTTGCGAACAGCGCTGTTGTGGATCATGGATGGGTGCTAGCCTCTGGCCAAGAGGTTGAGTAATGGCCAAGAAGAAGCCGCTGCTTGAGGAGATGCGAGGCAACCCGCGCGGCGACTGGGGCATCCGTGATATTGAAAGGCTGTGTGCTGAACTTGGAATGGAATGTCAGCCGCCGCGCGCCGGAAGTCACTACAAGGTGATCAGTGAGCACCTTGCGGACATTCTGACGATACCGGCTCATCGCCCTATCAAACCTGTCTATGTTCGTCTGTTGGTCAGCTACTCAGATGCCCATGTCATTGCAGCGGGAAAGCGAGAACAAAATGGCAAATGATTACCCGATGGTAGTCGTTCCTCTCGAAGCCGAAGACGGTGGAGGATACTTCGCGTTTGCCCCAGATTTGCCCGGCTGCATATCCGATGGGCCAACTCCGCAGGAAGCTCTCGCTTCGTTGATGGATGCGGTCGGCGAATGGCTTTCTGCACAAGCCGAGCGTGGGGTGGAAGCCCCAGCTCCGGGCGACGCCAATCGTCGAGCGTTGGAGCGCGAGGAAAAGCTCTATCAGGCGATGGAAGCCGCTCTTGAGGCCCGCAAAGGGGCTGATGAAAAGATCCAGAAGCTTGAGCGACAACTCGCAGAACTTCTCGCGTTGACGCGAGACGAACTTGGCCGACCACGTGTTACCATGGCCGACCCAAGATCAGAGATCGGTCGGGAAGTCAGGACAAAGCACTGATCCACAATTTCTTCACAGCCTCTGGAACACCATCACCAGCCCGCGGTCGTCCTTGTGGGGGTGCTCGGCGCCTTCGTAGATCGGGATGTCGCGCCAGGCGACGGGGGTGATCTTGCCGTGCGCCACCATGCGGGCGAGTTCGGACCCGAAGCCTGCGCTGTCGACCACCGGGCCGATGGCGCCGCAGGCGAAGACGGCGCCTGGTTTGGTGATGCGGAGAAGCTCGGGGAAGCATTCGGGGCCGACGTGGCCGTGGGTGAAGGTGCCGCAGCTGACGATCGCGTCGTAGCTTGTGTCGGGGATATCCAGCGTTTTGGTCAGATCGCCTAGCATGAGGGTGCGGTAAAGGCCCTTGGTTCGGGCGGCCTCCAGCATCTCGGGCGTGATGTCGAGTGCGTCGACGGTCAGCCCGCGCAGGTGTTCGGCGACCAGGCCGGTTCCGGCCCCGATGTCCAGGATCGCGGCGTTGGGCGATATCTCGGCTTTCAGGATCGCGGCAATCTCACGCGGGGCGATGTAGCCCCAGGCCGTGCCGAAGCTTTCGTCGTAGGTCGGCGCCCAGTCGGCATAGAGGCGGCGTGCGTCGTCGGGGCCGTTGATCTGGTAGGCTTCGTCAAGGTCGTATTCTGCGTCGGTCATCCGTGACCCTCCTGATTGTCGAAAAGGTCTGGCAGGATGAGGTGACAGTTCGGTGACGGCTTGTGTCGCCCCCGATTGGGAGCACGATCACAAGTTCGCCCATCGGCCGGGGCGCGGATTGCCCCACCCAGACCAAGCTGCAATAGTCCGGCTGACCCCCAAAAGGAGCCCTTCCCGCCATGCCTGCCGGACAGAGATTGTCACGTTTCCGGTTTGTGGCGGCATTCGCTTGCGTGACAGCGGTTGCGGGGCCTGTCGATGCGCTTGAGCGGCTGGATATCGCGGTTGCGGGGGGGTCGGAGGAGCTTACCGAAGCGGTGAATGCGGCGTCGGCGGTCAAGTCGCTGCAGGATCAGGGGACGACGGACGCCCAGGACATCCTGGCTGCCGCGCGGTCGGACTATGGGCGCATACTGGCTGCGCTTTACGCCAAGGGGCATTACTCGGCGGTCATCCAGATTCAGGTCGACGGGCGCGAGGCGGCGGATATTCCGGTGCTGGAGGCTCCGTCGGTGATCAGCGCGATCCGGATCGTGGTGGATCCCGGTGCTCCGTTCCGGTTCGGTCGCACCGAAATTCGGCCGCTTGCCACCGGCACCGAGCTTCCCGAAGGGTTCCGCAGCGGCGCGCCGGCTGAGAGCGGTGCGGTGTCGTCGGCTGTTGACACGGCCATTGTGGCCTGGCGCGAAGCGGGCCATGCGAAGGCCGAAACAGCGTCGGAAGAAGTGGTGGCCGATCACCGGGCGGCGGTTCTGGATGTCGATGTGGGGCTGAACCCTGGTCCGAAGCTGCGGTTCGGGCGGCTGGTGGTGGAGGGCGAAGAGCGCATGCGTGAGCGGCGCATCCAGAAGATCGCCGGGTTGCCGGAAGGGGAGACCTTCAGTGAAACCGAGCTGCGGCGGGCCGAGACGCGGCTGAGGCGGACCGGGATATTCTCGTCGGTGTCGATGGTCGAGGATGAGGCGATCACGGCGCCCGATCTTCTGGGCATCACGGCGCAGGTGGTTGAGCAGAAGCCGCGGCGCTATTCGTTGGGGATCGAGCTCGCCAGTATCGACGGGATCACGCTGTCGGGGGCGTGGCTGCACCGGAACCTCCTCGGCGGGGGTGAGCGGCTGGGGGTCAGCGCCGAGATTTCAAACATCGGCTCGGGGGAAAGTGGCGTCGACTATGGGCTGGAGGTGACGCTGGATCGCCCGGCCACTCTGACGCCGGATACGACCGCCGGGCTGATCCTTGGCTATGAGCATCTGGACGAAATCGACTATGCGTCGGACAGCCTGGAGGTCGGGCTGCAGTTCTCGCATGTCTTCACAGAGCGCCTGACGGCCCGTGTCGGGCTGACCTACAACTATCTTGAGGGTGAAGATCCGGGGGGTTCCTTCAAGTTTCGCAACCTCTCGCTGCCGTTCGGGGTGACCTGGGACAAGCGGGATATCGTGAACAACCCGACCAAGGGGTTCTACATCGACGCCACAGCCAAGCCCTTCCTGGGGTTCGGCACCACGGACTCGGGCCTTCGGGCGACTGTGGATGGCCGGGTGTATCAGAGCCTGGGCGAACCGGGGCGGTTTGTCGTGGCGGCACGGGCGCAGGCGGGGGCGGTCTTTGGCGCTGATCTCTTGGATACGCCGAGGGACGAGCTGTTCTTCTCGGGCGGCGGCGGGACGGTGCGGGGGCATCCGTACCGGTCGCTGGGTGTCCTGGTGACGCGAGATTCGGGCCCCGAGTTTCTGATTGGTGGTCGCTATTTCCTGGCCGGGTCGCTGGAACTGCGCGCGAAGGTCAGCGACCGGATCGGGGTTGTGGGGTTTGTCGACTGGGGCGCCGTCGGACTTGACGGGTTTGCCGGAGACAGCGCGGAATCGCATGCCGGGGCGGGGATTGGTGTGCGGTATGACACCGGGCTTGGGCCGATCCGTTTCGATGTCGCCACCCCGATCAGCGGAGAGACGGGCGACGGCGTGCAGTTCTACGTCGGCCTGGGGCAGTCGTTCTGATGCGGCGGGCGCTGGTCATAGCAGCCTGCCTTGCCGGTGGAGCGGCCTGGGCGCAGGAGGACGACCGCGACTATCTGACGGCGTTTCTGGAGGATACCCTGTCGGATGCGGGGCGGCAGGTCACTGTCACCGGGTTTGAGGGGGCGCTGTCTTCACAGGCAACAATCGAAAGCCTGACGATTGCCGATGATGAGGGGATCTGGATCACGCTGAACGGGGTGGTGCTGGACTGGAGCAGGTCGGCGCTGTTGTCGGGCGAGGTTGAGGTCAGCGAGCTATCGGCCGCCGAGATCATCCTGACGCGGATTCCGCAGACCGACCAGACCGCCGCGCCATCGCCCGAGGCTGCGGGGTTCAGCCTGCCGGAGCTTCCGGTCTCGATCAACATCGACCGGGTGGCTGCGGAGTCGATCGAGCTTGGTCCCGAGGTGCTGGGCGAGAAGATTACTGGCACGTTCGAGGCCTCGCTTTCTCTGGCGGATGGGGCGGGAGAGGCGCAGTTCAACCTGCTGAGGACGGGGGACGGCCCCCAGGGCAAGATCGCGCTTGAGGCGGCTTATGCCAACACGTCGCGCGAACTGGCCCTTTCGCTTGTGGCAGAGGAGGACGCGGGGGGGATCGTCGTTCGTCTTCTGGACATTCCGGGTGGACCTTCCGCTGCGCTGACGGTCGAGGGGCAGGGCCCGATTGACGATTTCGCTGCGCAGGTCCGGCTTGCCACGGATGACGAGGACCGGCTAGCGGGGACGGTTACCATCAGGAACGAGCCCGACGCGGGTTACCGCTTGCTGGCGGACGTTGCAGGAAACCTTGCACCGATCCTGGCGCCGGAGCAGGTCGACTTTTTCGGCACGGACGTTGGTTTGAAGCTTGATGCCGTTCGCTCTGATACCGGTGCCCTGCGGGTAGACCAGTTCGAAATCTCCGCCCGTTCGGTGAAGCTGAGCGGGACGGCCAGTCTGGCGGCCGATGGTCTGCCTGAGTCGGTTGACGTCACCGGTACACTGGCTTCGCCAGACGGTGCGCCGGTGTTGCTGCCGTTTGGCGAGGCGCAGACCTTGGTGGACCGGGCGGAGTTCCGTCTGCGCTCGGAGCAGGGCGATAGGGACAGCTGGTCGGGTGAGGTGACTGTCGACGGCCTGGCCCGCAGCGATGTGAGCATCGGGCTGTTGCGCCTGAAGGGGTCGGGGCGGATTGGGCGGACCGAGGCGGGGAACAGTTTTGGTGGGACGCTGAACCTGACGACCACCGGCCTCGCGCCCAAGGACCTGGCCTTGGCCGAAGCGCTTGGCAGCGAGATCGCAGCGTCGGTCCGGCTGCATTATGCCGAGGACGCCGGGGCGCTGCGGTTGTCGGACATCAAGCTGACGGGGGCGGGTCTTGCCGGGACCGGGGCGCTGAGGATCGAGGGGCTGGATGAGGCGTTTCTGACGAGCGGCAGGCTTTCGGTGGCGGCGGAGGACTTCTCGCGGTTTTCGCGGCTGGCGGGGCGGGCGCTTGGGGGGTCGGGCACGCTGGAAATCTCGGGGTCGGCCAGCCGGTTGTCGGGGTTCTTCGATACTGAGCTGACCTTCAGCGGGACCGGGCTGCGGCTGGATGTGGCCGAGGTTGATCGGCTTCTGTCGGGGCGTTCGACGGTCTTCGCATCCATTCGGCGGGATGAGAGCGGCACGTTGCTGCGATCCTTCGACGTCGCGGCGGGGGGTTTGTCGGCAAAGGCCTCGGGCAAGGTGGCGTCGACGGGGTCGGAGCTGTCCGGCACAGTCAATCTGGCTGACCTGTCGGCGCTTGGGCCGCAGTATTCCGGTTCGGTGGCGCTGGAGGGCAGCTTCAACGGAACCCCGGCGGATGGGCAGTTGAAGCTTGCGGGATCGGGGCGGTCGCTGGAGATCGGTAATGCAGAGGCGGATCGGCTGCTGGCAGGGGCAAGCGAGCTTGCTATCGATCTGGCGCTGAAGGACGGCAAAGTGCAGATCCGGGATGCGCGGCTTAGCAATCCGCAGCTGTCTGCCACAGTCAGCGGAGAGATTGCCGGTAGCGACCGGAACCTGGTCGTCGACGCGCGGCTGGCGAACCTTGGGCTGATCGTGCCCGATGTTACCGGACCACTGACCGTTTCGGGGACGGTGGTGCAGAATCCGGAGGCGTATGTCCTGGATATCTCTGGCCGGGGGCCGGGCCAGGTGAGCGCTTCGGTCGAGGGCCGCATTGCCAGCAGTTTCCGCTCGGCCAATCTGACGATCCGCGGTTCGGGGCAAGCGGGGCTGGCGAACCTGTTCGTCTCGCCTCGGTCGGTTTCCGGTCTGGTGGGGTATGACCTGCGGCTGGCAGGGGCGATTGCGCTGCGGTCGCTTTCCGGGCGGGTTACGCTTTCGGACGGGCGCATTTCCGACCCGGACTCGGGCCTTTCGCTGCAGGAGATCGAGGCGATCGGCCAGCTTTCGGCGGGCGAGCTTGGGCTGTCGGCGACCTCGACGCTGTCGTCTGGCGGCAGGTTGCGGGTGGATGGGCCGATCGCGCTGGCGGCGCCGAACAGGGCGGATCTGACGATTGCGCTAGATGGGGTGCGACTTTACGACCCCGAGCTTTACGAGACCCGGGTCAACGGAAACCTGTCGTTGGCGGGGCCGATTGCGGACGGCGCGCTGCTTGCGGGCACGCTGCGCCTTTCGGAGACCGAGGTCAGGGTGCCGTCATCGGGGTTCAGCTCGGCTGCGGACCTCTTGAACGTCCGCCATGTCGGGGAACCGTCGGACGTCCGGAACACGCGGCGCAAGGCCGGGCTTTTCGGCACAACGGGGGGGCAGTCGGGCGGGGGGAGTTCTGGCAGGCCGATTGCGCTGGACCTGACGATCGAGGCCCCAAGCAAGGTCTTCGTCCGTGGTCGTGGGATCGACGCCGAGCTTGGTGGCGAAGTTCGCCTGTCGGGGACCACTAACGATGTCATTCCCTCGGGCGCATTTCGTCTGATCCGGGGGCGGATGGATATCTTGGGCAAGCGGCTGGTTCTGTCACGGGCCGATCTGGTGCTGGAGGGCAGTCTGGTTCCCCAAATCGGCGTTTCGGCCAGCACCGAGAACGACGGCATTGTCAGCACGGTGACGGTGGAGGGGCCCGCGGATGACCCGGAGGTGAGCTTCTCGTCCTCGCCGGAGCTGCCGCAGGAAGAGGTTCTGGCGCAGCTCTTGTTCGGGCGCAGCCTTGAGACTATCTCGGCGTTCCAGGCGGCGCAGTTGGCCAATGCCGTCGCGGTTCTGGCCGGGCGTGGGGGTGAGGGGCTGATCGGAAAGCTGCGGAAGAACTTCGGTCTGGACGATCTGGACGTGGCCGTGGCTGACGATGGGACAGCTGCCCTGCGGGCGGGCAAGTACATATCCGAAAACGTCTATACCGAGATCGAGGTTGGTCAGGACGGCAAGAGCCGGATCAACCTGAACCTGGACCTGCGCGAGGGTGTGACGGTGAAGGGCAGACTGGAGGCCGATGGCGAGACCGGTATCGGCGTCTATCTGCAGCGGGATTACTGACCGGGCGAGCTCTGTCAGTCGCTAGCAAGGCGCGCGCCCAGGCTTACTCGTCGTCGTCGCCACACATGACGATGCACAGAAGAAGCGGCACCATGAGCCAGGGAACGACGCCCTTGCTTGAAGCGGACTCTTCTTCGACCACGGGCGGGGGCTCTTCAACCACGACAACGGGACCGCCGGCATTGGCGGGTGATGCAAGCGCCAAGGCGCAGAGCAAGATTGCTGGCAGCGGTTTCATGCCGGCTTCCCGTAACATTCCGGCCTTGATGATAGCACTTCGGCGGCAAAACTTACAGATTCTGGTCTTGCGCGCGCAAAAGTGGCCGGGTGTGAGCCGATTCAGCACCAGTTTCGACCGGACTCCGGCTTTCCAGTACCGTTTCGTGCCCTTACGACCGGAAAATCAGTCGATCACCCGCTGAAACTCGACGTAGCTGATCTGCCCGCTGACCCACTGCCGGGATTTCCGAATCGATGCGCCTTCGATCCAGTATTCGTTGGTGATCTGGGTGTTGCCTCGGGCGCAGACCTCGGAAACGTGGGTCACTTTGTGGCTGCGGCCAACGATTTCAATGGTCTCCCGGCCAACGACAGAGGTTGTGCAGTCGTAGGTCCGCCGGGTGCCACGGTCGTCATCGCCAAGGAAGAAGTAGACGCGCTGATGGGTGCCTCCGGCAGTCTTGAGTTGCGCGACCGACGGCACGTCGGCAGACATGAGATCGGCACCAAGACCGCGCGTCTGGATCAGCACCCCGTTTCGCAGAGAGAAGGTCACGCCATCCGAAGTGGCCCAGGTGACGACGTCGTCCTTGGCGTCGCTGATGGTCAGAAAACCGTCCTGGCCAAGGGGCTTGGACGTCACGCGAAGGATCGGCATCCCGAACTTCTCAAGATCGGCCCGCGTTGTCGGGGCTGGAGCTGCGGCGGTGCCGGACTTCTTGGGGTTCAGCTTGGCGACGCTGGCCTTCGCCATGCCTCCGACTGCCGCGACAACCGGGTTCGGTCCCGAGCCATCATTGCCGCAGGCAGCAAGAAGAGACAGCGCGACCAGCGCAGCGCACAGACGGACCGGAAAAGTCACCGCCAGACCCTTCCCCAATCGGGATCCAGGCCATCGGAATGATACTCGCGGATCGATTCGTAGAGGCGCCCATCAACTTCGACCCGCGCGCCGCCGTCGCCGCGGCCCGGCCGCAGCGTCATGCCAAACCCACGGCGGGTTTCGGTGCCGAGCGCCCAGTTGAAGGGGATGGTAAAGCGGACACCCTTGTCGAAGCCCGACTCGCCGAACTCGGACGCGCTGACATCGGTGACGGTGGCAAATGCGCCAACCCGCCAGCCGTTCGCGAAGACGCGGTCGAGCGAGATTGTCGCGCCGACATCGCCAGCCAGATACCGACCGACATCAAGCTGCCCGAGGTAGCCATTGCCGAAGTCGTAGTAGGCCGAGACATGGCCGGTGACGACGTCATAGTCGTATTCGTCGAAGCCAAGACCGCCGTCCGTGTCACGCTGCTTGGTGTAGTTAAGCTCGACCCCAAGCGCGAGCTGGCTGTCGACCGGCTTCCAGAGAACCTCACCCGAAATGCCGGCGTGCATCCGTTCCAGGTAGCCGACTGTGATGCGCGAGTAGACGTCGGGCGCCGGGCGGGCGTACCAGGCGAGCGTCAGCTTCTCCAGGCCGGGATCGCCGAATTCGGTATAGCGCGAGCCGTCTGAGCGGACGGGCTGCAGGGCTGATGTGGAGGGATCGGTGTCGCGGTCGACGTTGCTGGCGACCTCTTTGTAGACCGACCCTGCAAGCACAAAGCCAGGTGCAATGTCGTATGTGGCTGAAAGCCTAAGGCCGATATCGCCCTTCATCGGTTCCGAAAGCCGGACAGCCGGTTTCAGGCCCCAGCGGAACCTGGGATAGAGGTCTTCGTCGCCGATGGCATAGGCCGGGACAGGCCCGGCGTCCGTCACCGACACGCGTTCGTAGAGAAGCGTGGAATTGTCGGCGGCGTATTCCAGGCTTTCAAGGTCGCTGCGGCGAATGGTGATCTTCGAGGCGCCGATGCCATTGACGACCGGCACGATTTCAAAGACCTCGACCGAGGCTGGCATGACATGGCTCAGCGCGCGTGCCGTCCGGCCGATGGCCTGCGAGCCCGCGTCGATCCGGCTGTTCCGGATCCGGATCTGAACGGTCGTTGCCGTATAGGCCAGGTTCTCGATAGCAATCCCGTCAGCGGCCAGCCGCTTCGCCAGGTTCTTGCGCAGGATCGGCCCGGCGTCAGTCTGGGTCACCCAGCCGCCGTCGTAGGCGTCGGGGTCCTGGGATCGCGACGGGCGCGCCTTGACGGCTGCCGGGGCCGCCCCGGTCACACCGCCTGTCAGCCGGCTTTTCGGATCAAGGATGACGTGGAAGGCAAGGCCGACCTCTTTGCCGTAAAGCGAGTAGATGCCGAACCGCATGTTCGGGCCGCGCTGGTATTCAAGACCGAAGTTGAACGGGCTGTCGCGCTCGATCAGCCCGCGTTCGTCGTCTTCCAGCAGATAGTCATCCGACGAGTATTCAGCCTTCAGCGTCCAGTTGTCGTTGATCTTGTACTCGACGCCGGCGAAGGGAGCAGCCTCGCCTCGGAACCACTGGTCGGCATTGGGCACCCCAGTGGGGTCGACGGGCGGGCGGTCGCCGAACACATCACCGATCCCGCCGTAGCTGCCAAGCCGTCCCCAGCCGAGGCCAGCGGTCACCTTGACCCGGTCGCCGAACGTCTTGGTCGCGGCGATGTATTCGGACGAGAACAGCCCTTGTCCGGTGAAATCCTGCAGCCCGACAGTCAGCGCGGGCCTGTACTTGCCCTCTTTCAGGATCTGATAGCGAAGGTCGATGCTGCGGTCGCTTTCCTTGGTGTCGCCGGGGATGATGTTGTCCCAGTCGCGCCAGGTCTGGAAACGGAAGGATGCGGACAGCCGCTCACTGATCTGGAAGCTGAGCGTCGTGCGGGTGATCGGCCCGACAACGCCGACGCTGAACGAAAACGTGGCGTCTGGCTGGGCATCGCCCGAGGGCATGTCGATAAGGCCGGTCGCGCCGTTAAGGTTCAGCGACTTCGTCATCTCGGCCAACGCAGGAGCGCTGGAAAGCGCAGTGCTGATGGCGAGCGAAGCAAGCAAGCAACGAGGCGAAATCTGCATGATGACCGGGGCTGAGGATACCGCCCCAATCTATGCGAAGATAACGGCGAGAGGGCAAGACCTATCGGCCATCCGCGGCCGCAATCGCGCGGGGCTATGGCTTTTCGGACATCCCAGGAAGCACTGCCCGATGAGGTCAGGGCGTATCGTCTTCCAGCTTGACCCGCAGCTCACGCAGGACCGACACCAGCGCCCGCACCCGATCGGCGCCCATCGACTGCACGACTTCGGCAATCAGCGGCACTACGCTGGCCATCGCCGATTCGCGTGCCGAGCGACCGCTGGGGCTGATGGCCACGAACTTCCGCCGCGCATCCTCCCAGTCGGGGCGGATGTGGACATGCCCCGCCCATTCCAGCTTGGTCAGGGTGTTGGTCATCGCGCCACGGGTCACATGGAAGGACCGGGCCAGTTGCGCGGGCGTCCGTTCGTCGTTGATCCGCGCCAGGTGGTTCAGGACCGAGAAATGCGAGAGCTCCATGCCCTTCGGGAGGACCTTGGAAATCCGGTTCCGCGCCAGCTGGTCGGCCATGAAAAGCTCACCGAAGAGCGCGACCGCGATGTCTTCGGCCTTCTCGCTGCTCATGGCCCGTCAAAGCTCCGGTCATGGGACAGGGACGGTACGCGGTGACGCGCCTCGGCGACGCGTGATAGGTCGAGGTCGACAAGGGTCACCCCCGGCTCGGTTCCGCCATCGGCGAGGATTTCGCCCCACGGCGCGATGGCGAGCGAGTGGCCATATGTCCGACGGCCTTTGCCGTTCGCTTCCGGGTGAAAGCCGGTCTGGGCCGGGGCCAGGACGAAACAGCCAGTTTCGATTGCGCGGGCGCGGAGAAGCGCCTCCCAATGCGCGGCGCCAGTGATGTGGTTGAAAGCGGCTGGGACAGTCAGGATTTGTGCCCCGGCTTGCGCCAGCCGACGGTAGAGCGTGGGGAAGCGAAGGTCGTAACAGACGGTCATGCCGATCTTGGCGAAGGGCGTCTCGGCCAGCACTGCGTGCTTTCCGGGCCGGTAGCCTTCGCTTTCGCGGTAGACTTCGGTCGCCGAGACATTCACGTCGAACATGTGGATCTTGTCATAGCGCGCGGCGATGCTGCCATCCGGGGCGACAAGGAAGCTGCGGTTGGCGAACCGTCCGTCGGCATCGTCCGTCAAAAGGCCAAGCGAGCCGATGAGAAGCCAGATGCTGGCCGCCTTCGCCTCGGCCCGCAGCGTTGCCAGCGTCTCGTCCGCCTGCTCGCTACGGAAAACGTTGCGCTGATGCTGACGGCTGGAGGATAAGCCGTTGGTCAGTTCGGGCGTCAGGACGAAGCCCGCACCCTGGGCCACGGCCTGGCGCACCAGCGAGGCCGTCGCCGGCAGGTTGGCCACCGGATCATCCGTCACCGTCAGCTGGACCAGCGCTGCCCGCATCAGTCGGCCAGAAGCGGGTCAAGCTTGCCCGCGTGGTCGAGCGCGTGGAGGTCATCGGACCCGCCGACATGAACCTCGCCGATGAAGATCTGCGGCACAGTCCGGCGGCCTCCTGCCCGTTGGGTCATCGCCATGCGCAAGGCAGGGTCGCGGCTGACGTCGATCTCGGAGTATGTCACCCCCTTCCGCTGCAGAAGGCGTTTGGCCGCGACGCAATAGGGGCAGATCGGGGTGGTATAGATTTCGACGGAACGCATGGCGGAAACCTCATTGGCGCCATGACTATAGGGGCTCAGCCGTCTTTCGCAACGCGCGCCAGAGCCAGAACCGAAACCGACCGCGCTCCAGCAGCAAGAAGCGCGTCGGTTGCCGCCGCAAAGGTCGCGCCCGAGGTCATGACGTCGTCAACCAGAAGGATGTCGCGATCCCGCACCCGTTTCTCCCGCCCTTTCGGCACAGTGAATGCCCCAACGAGGTTGGCGAAGCGGGCGTCCCGCGTCTTGCCCTCCTGGCTACCGGTCGAGCGCCGCCGGATCAGCGCGTCCGGGCAATGCTCCAGCGCCGCCGCCTTGGCGATGGCACGCGACAGCAGCACCGCCTGGTTGAAGCGCCGTCGGAACAGGCGGACCCAGTGGAGCGGCACGGGGACGACCAGCATTCCAGGCTGCAGGATCGGCTGCGCCGCTTTCAGCATCCAGCCGGAGGCCGGTCGCGCAAGGTCCATCCGGTCGCCGTGTTTCAGGGCAAGGACCAGCCGCCGCCCGTTCTCGTGGTACATCAGCGCAGCACGCGCGCGATCCCAGGGCCGCGCGATGGTCATGCAGTCATCGCAAAGCGCCCGCTCGCCGGTATCTGCGCCCGGCAAAGGTACGCCGCACTGGTCGCAGACGAGGCCGGAGATGAAGGGCGTCTCACGCCAGCAGTCGGCACAAAGCCCGAAGTCGGTCTGCACCAGGGCCGAGCAGGAAATGCACTGCGGCGGGTAAAGAAGCTGCAGCGCGCCTTGCAATCCCATCTGACCCTCCTAATGTCCCGCCGATGACGCAACCCCCCGCCCTGACCGACCGCGAGGCCCTTGCCCGCCACCGCCGCCGCGCGAGGCGTTTGCCGGGCCACGACGCGGCGATGTTCGTCCACCGGCTGGCCCGTGACGACATTCAGGAAAGACTGATTGAGGTTAACAGAACCTTTACGAGCCCTGCTGTCGTCACTGGATTTCCCGAAATCTGGGAGGATCTGCGCCCAGGGGCCGTGATGGTTCCGGATGATGAGGTGCTGGCCCTTGAGGTGGGGGCGCACGACCTGGTGATCCATGCAATGGGCCTGCATTGGGCCAATGACCCGATTGGGCAGTTGGTTCAGTGCCGTCGGGCGTTGCGGCCGGACGGGCTCTTCATCGCTGTTCTTCCCGGCGGACGCAGCCTGAATGAGCTCCGCGCCAGCCTTGCCGAGGCCGAGGCCCGCGTAACCGGCGGCCTTTCGCCGCGGGTTCTGCCGATGGGCGAAATCCGCGATCTGGGTGCCTTGATGCAACGGGCGGGCTTTGCGCTGCCGGTTGCCGATAGTCTGGTGCAGACGGTTGAGTACCGGGACTTCGCGGCGCTTATGGCCGATCTGCGCGCCTCGGGCGAGACCAATGCGCTTGCCGCCCGCCTCCGCCACTTCACCAGACGGTCGGTTCTGGCCGAGGCCGCGGCGCTTTACGCTTCCAGTTTTGCCACCGGTGATGGCCGATTGCCCGCTACGGTGGAGCTTGTTTTCCTCACCGGCTGGGCCCCGGACGAAAGCCAGCAGCAGCCCTTGCGTCCCGGCTCGGCCAAGCAACGGCTTGCCGATGCCCTTGGTGTGGCGGAGGAGCCCTTGCCCAAAGACAGTTGACCCCGCCGACCCAACCTTTATCTCCGCACCCTGAGAACATGGGAAAGACCGAGATGCTGGATCCCCGGACCGGAGCTGCGACGGAGGCCGACGACACCCCCGGTCGGGGCCGCCTTGCCCATGCGCCAGCGGACCACCCACCGGTCCGGAAACCGCGCATCGGTGTGCTTCTGGCGAACCTCGGGACGCCCGATGCCTATGACTACTGGTCGATGCGGCGGTATCTGAACGAATTCCTGTCGGACAAGCGGGTGGTCGACTACCCGAGCTGGAAGTGGCAGCCGCTTTTGCAGCTGATCATCCTGACGAAGCGGCCCTTCACTTCAGGCGCGAACTACAAGCTGATCTGGAACGAGGCGCTGAACGAAAGCCCGCTTCTGACCATCACCAAGGCACAGACCGCAGCTATCGCGGCGCGAATCGCGGAGCGGCACGGGGCCGAGGTCATGGTCGACTTCTGCATGCGCTATGGTAATCCGTCGACCGACACCAAGGTTCGGGCCATGGTCGCGGCGGGGTGTGAGAAGGTGCTCTTCTTTCCGCTCTACCCGCACTATGCCGGGGCGACCTCGGCCACTGCGAATGACCAGTTCTTCCGCGCCATGATGAAGGAAAAGCGGCAACCCGCGGTGCGGACGGTGCCCGAGTACTTCAGCCACCCGCTCTACATCGACGCGCTGGCGCAGTCGGTGACGTCGGCCTACGCAGCGCTGGATCAGAAGCCCGACGTGCTGGTCGCGAGCTACCACGGCATGCCGCAGCGCTACCTGCGCGAGGGCGACCCCTACCACTGCCACTGCGCGAAGACGACGCGGCTGTTGCGGGAGCGGTTGGGGTGGGAGAAGGCGGCGATCGACACGACGTTCCAGTCGGTCTTCGGGCGCGAGGAGTGGCTGAAGCCCTATACGGTCGAGCATGTGGCCGAGCTGGCGAAGCAGGGCAAGAAGCGGATCGCTGTCATTGCCCCGGCGTTCTCGGCGGACTGCATCGAGACGCTGGAAGAGATCAACGGGGAGATCCGGGAGGCCTTCGAGCACGCGGGGGGCGAGAGCTTTACCTACATCCCCTGCCTGAACGACGATGCGGCCCATATCCAGGCGCTGGTGTCGATCATCGAAGAGAACCTTTCGGGCTGGCTTCCCCGCCCGGTGTGAGACGTGGGCACGGTGCGCAGAGAGTCTGAGCCAACGATTACAATGGGTTGCCTGGGGGGCATTTACGTGGGCTTAAGACTTTGAGGCCTGCGCAAACGAGAAGTGGAAGGCTGGGTTTGCAAGTCGCGTTTGTCCGCTTTGCGGAACAATGCGGTCATGAGCTTCTCTGCATTGCAACGGACTGAAGTCCAGTTTCGGCGGAGAGCTGTCGCTAGCTGACCGCGCAAGCTGTGGCGAAAGAAGTAGCTGCCTTGCCCACGACAAGCTGCTGACAACGCTTGAAACCGCAGGCACGCTTGAGGCCGCCGCGATTTGACAAGAGGTCCTTCGTCGGGAATAATCCGCGCAGGTCGAGCAGGCGACCAACAGTCCGCGTAAAGGGTTGAACCCGCCTCACACACCAGGTGCTTTGCATCTTCTTTCTTGCCCGAGCCGCGGACACCGGGCGCATGAGAAAGAAGGTATCTGATGGCGAACAAACTTCCCGCTCAACCCAATCTCGACTGGCTCAAAAAGACAGCCAAGGATCGTCTTGCCGAGATACGATCGCACGATCCGGCTGCGCGGCTGCACCATGCCCAGTCCGAAATAGCCAAAAACTACGGCTTCAAGAATTGGCCTGCGCTCAAGGCTTACGTCGACAGCATCAGTGTTGAAGGTCAGATTGTCGGCGCAGCTGTGCGAGGGGATACGTCCGCCTTGGCGCGGCTGCTAAGCGAGCATCCAACCAAGGTCAAATCGATCGTTGGCGGTCAATGGAACCGCCCATTGTTGCACTTGGCGTCCGAAGGCGGACATCTTGACTGCATCAGGCTGCTTCTCGCCCGCGGCGCGGAGGTGCATCAGCGTGATCGGCTGGACCGCGCGACCGCATTGCACTGGGCGGCAACGGAAGGTCATGTCGAGGCCGTGAAGCTTTTGGCGGAAGCCGGCGGCGACATCAACGCGGACGATGAGCATGAGCTCGGGGTAATCGGATGGGCGACCTGTTTTCGCACGGTTCATCGTGACGTCGCAGAGTTGCTGTTGAAGCGCGGCGCCAAGCCAACCATTTTTTCAAGTATCGCACTTGGGCGCGGCGACCTCTTGCGCTCGCTTGTTGGAGGTGATCCTCGGCTGCTTACAACACGGATGAGCCGGTTCGAGCATCGGCGGACGCCTCTGCACTTTGCTGTCTGGAAAAACAAACCGGAAATGGTGGAGCTGTTGCTTCAGTTGGGTGCCAACCATGCCAACAAGGATGATCGAGGCAACACACCACTCAACGACGCCTCTGCGAGAACCGACAAGCGAATCGTCGACCTGTTGGTCGCGGCCGGTGCTAACCCGAAAGAGCAAGGCCTCAACCGGTTTGAGGGGGTAACCCCGATCCTGAGCGTGAAGAGCGTGCCGACATCGATCGCTTACTACGTCGAGAAGCTGGGATTTATCAAAGAGTGGGATTGGGGCTCACCGCCGACGTTTGGCTGTGTCCAGCGTGATCAAGTTCGAATCTTCTTTTGTGAGGGCGCTCAGGGCGCTGCGGGCACCTGGCTTTCGATATTCGTGCATGACGTCGACGACCTCTATGGAGACTACCAGCGACGCGGCGCAATCGTCCGTCAGCCGCCAACCAACTTTCCTTGGGGTGTGCGCGAAATGAACGTTGAAGACCCGGACGGGCATCGGCTGCGCATCGGCAGTGACGTAACAGGTCCGGCTGACGGCACCTTGCTCGACGAAGCGTCATGAGGCGAACCGCTTAGCGCATAGTCAATATCAGAACGACCTACGAACTTCTGTTTTGGCAATGCAGAACAGAAGTTCGTTTGCGCACCGGGTGTCGACGAAGCCAGGACCGCTTCGGGCTCTACGCGGACAAATGCGGTGTGCGGGCGTTGCCAAAAACAAAGGACCGCAGCGCCATATCGGCGCTGCGGTCCCCTTTTCGTCCAGCTTTGCAGCCCGTCAGATCAGCAGCACCTGCGTTCCGACAACGGCGTATTCGAACAGCTCTTCGATGTGTTCGTTGTAAAGACCGATGCAGCCGTTCGACGAGCGGCGGCCGATCTTGCGGGTGTCGTGGGTGCCGTGGATACGATAGTAGGTCCAGCCCAGATACAGGGCGCGCGTGCCGAGCGGGTTGTCCGGCGCACCGCCTTCGACCAGATCGGGCCAGTCCGGATTACGTTCCTTCATCGAGGCGGTCGGGCGCCACGGGGGGTTGACCACTTTCTGCACCACCTCGGTGTTGCCACGGCGGGTGAGGTCTTCCGACAGCGGAACCGACGTCGGGAAAAGGCGATATGTCGACTGATCCTCGGACCAGTAGTGCAGCGCCCGCGAGGTGATGTCGACCAGGATCGCACCATTGCGGGTGCTTTCGAAATAGTCCTGCCACTGCAGGATGCGGAAGCTTGAGCTGTTGTTGCGCACCGAGGCAGACGCCGGCTGCGTAAACTCGGTGGTGCCGTCCTGCGCAAATGCGGGCAGAGCTGCCAGACCAGCGGCGCCTGCAAACCCACCCAGAACTGCGCGACGGTTGACTGTACCGTTCGCCATGGCTGTCACTCCTGATAGACCTTATTTGCGGGGCGTATAGACACTTTCCCGCAGAGTCGCAATTCAAACGCTCGTCAGCTTCCGCCGATAGGCATAACCGTGTTTGAACCTCTCGCAAGCTTCCGCTAAGGAGATGCCGAACAGCCGCGACAGTCGGTGTAGATTTGGTGGACCTGATGGATAGACGCGTTCTCCTGCTGCAGGGTTTCGGCCTTTTGCTGGCAGGTTGTGCTACGACGAGCCAGCCGACTGTAGGTGCTGATGGCAAACCCCTGCCCCAGGTCTATCGGATCAATCCATCGGACGAGCAGGCAGTGTCGTTCCGTTTTCTCGACGCCGCGAACACGCTGCGTTCGGCGAAGTCGCTGCCGCAGCTGTCGTTTGACGCCAATCTGAACGCGGCGGCTGCCACGCATTCGCGCGACATGTCGGTGCAGAACCGGCCGTGGCACTTCGGGTCTGACGGGTCGTCGCCCCTAGTCCGGGCCCAGCGCAGCGGCTTTAACGGCCGGCTTCTGGGCGAGCTCATTTCCGAGACCTACGAGACCGAGCTTGAGACGCTGTCCTCGTGGATGGCCAAGCCGGAGACCCGTGGGGTCATCATGGACCCGCTGGCCAGCCGTGTCGGCTTTGCCTGGTTCCAGGAGCCCAGTGGGAAGCTTTGGTGGACGATGATGACCGGCGCGTGATCGCCGAAGCTTGATCGGGGGCCTTCGGGCCCCTTTTTCATGGGAAGATGTAGATCGGCGTTCCCGGCTTTACCATCGAGTAGATCTGTTCGATCTCGCGGTCGGTCACAGCGACGCAGCCCAGGGTCCAGTCGCGGCGCGAGACCTTTTCGTTCGGGGCGCCGTGGATGAAGATATCGCCGCCGGGGGCCTTTTCGTTCTTTTCGGCGAAGGCGATGTCGGCCTCATTCGGGTAGGAAATCCGGAGCGAGAGGTGATAGTTCGAGTCCGGGTTCTTGTGGCTGATGTAGTACATGCCCTCGGGCGTCTTGCCGTCGCCTTCGAACTGCTTGTGGCCGGTCGGCGCAAAGCCAAGTCCGATGTCGTAGGACTTCAGCACCCTGTCGTTGTGGATGAGGTACATCTTCCGGTCGGTCTTGTGGACCTGGATCTGCGTCACCTCGGGGCCGTAGTACTTGCGGAATTTCGAGCCGCAGCCCGAAAGGCTGAGTGCCACCACAAGGATGACGATCAATCGAAGAATCCGCATGCCCGCTTCCGCCTGTATTTTTTCCGAAGTTTTACAGGAAATTGCCTGCGCTGCCTAGTATGGCGTCAGCCGGGCGGCTTCACGGCTTTGTCATGAAAAAGCGGGCGACGAGTTCGACATGGGTGGACCAGCGGAACTGGTCGACGACCTGGACCCAGTCGAGCTGGTATCCGGCGGCGACAAGCACGCGGGCGTCGCGGGCGAAGGTGACCGGGTTGCAGGACACGGCGGCGATCACGGGGATGGCGGAGCGGGCGAGCCGGTCGGTCTGGGCTTCGGCGCCGGCGCGGGGCGGGTCGATGATCGCTCCGGTGAAGGTTTTCAGCTCGTCGGGTTCAAGCGGGCGGCGGAAGAGGTCTCGCGCTTCGGTGGTGACGCGGTGGAGGTTTGGGGTGTTCCGGGCGGCGAGTTCGAGGGCCAGGGTCATGGGCTTGTCGCCTTCGACGGCGTGGACTTCCGTGTCGGTGGCAAGCGGCAGGGTGAAGGTGCCGATGCCGGAGAAGAGGTCGACGATGCGCTTTTGCGGGCCGAGGGCGGCGCGGACGCCTGCCAGAAGGGCGGCTTCGCCTTGGGTGGTGGCTTGCAGGAAGGCTCCTGCCGGGGGGACGACGGTGGCGGGGCCGATGGTGAGGGCGGGACGGTCGCGGAGGGCGACGGTTTCGCCGTCCCAGGTCAGGCGGGCGAAGGCGTGGGTTTCGACGAGGCGGGCGAGGTCCATGCGGAGGGCGGCATCGAGGGGCTTGCCGCCGGTGACGACGACATCGGGTCCGCCGCGGGTGAGCGTGATCTGGAGCGAGAGTTCCTGCGAGCGGGAGCCGCCGGTCTGGACCAACGCCTCAAGGCCTGGGAATGCGGCGATGAGGGCCGGGTCGAGTAAAAGGCAGTCGGGCACCGGGGTGATCGTGTCGGAACCTTTGGCGTGGAAGCCGAGGAGGACGCCGCCCTTGGTGCGCCGGGCCGAAAGGGTGGCGCGGCGGCGGGATTTCGCGGGCGAGGTCACAAGGGGTCGGAACTGGGCGGTGAGACCCTGCGCGGCGAGGGCGGTGCGGACGACGTCTTCTTTCCACTGGGCGACGAAGGGATCGGCGGCGTGCTGAAGCTGGCAGCCGCCGCAGGCTCGGGCATGGCGGCAGGGGGGTTTCACGCGGCTGGTCGAAGGGGTGACGATCTTCGGGTCGCTCAGGCGGTCGCCGGTCAGGGTGCCTTCGACCTCTTCGCCGGGAAGGGTGCCGAGGACGAAGATGGCCCCCTCCGGGGTTTGCGCCACTCCGTCACCCAGGTGGCCAAGGCGGTCGATGGTCAGCTTCACTCTGCCGCTTCCGCTTCGTCGTCGGTGCCGATGAAGCCGCCGGACTGGCGGTTCCAGTAGCGGGCGTAGAGGCCGTTCTTGGCGAGGAGCTCGGCATGGCTGCCGATCTCGACGATGCGGCCGACGTCCATGACGATGATCCGGTCCATGGCGGCGATGGTCGAGAGCCGGTGGGCGATAGCGACGACGGTCTTGCCTTGCATCACGCGGGAGAGGGCGTCCTGGATGTTGGCCTCAACCTCGCTGTCGAGGGCGGAGGTGGCCTCATCAAGGACAAGGATCGGGGCGTCTTTCAGGAACGCGCGGGCAAGGGCGATGCGCTGGCGCTGGCCGCCGGAGAGCTTGACGCCACGCTCGCCCAGGAAGGCGTCATAGCCTTTGCGGCTCTGGTGGTCGATCATGCCTGCGATGAACTCGTCCGCCTCGGCGGCGCGGGCGGCGGCGATGATTTCGGCTTCGCTGGCCTCGGGCCGACCATAGGCGATGTTGTCGCGCGCCGAGCGGTTGAACATGGCGGTTTCCTGCGTGACCATGCCGATCTGGCGGCGGAGGGATTCCTGCGTGACCGCGCGGAGGTCGTGGCCGTCGATGGTGATCCGGCCTTGTTCGGGGTCGTAGAGGCGGAGGAGGAGGGAGACGAAAGTCGACTTGCCCGCCCCCGATGCGCCGACGATGGCCAGCTTTTCGCCAGCTTTGATGGTGAGGTCGATCCCCTGCAGCCCGCCGCGCTGGCGACCGTAAGCGAAGGTCACGTTGTCGAAGCGGACCTCGCCCTTGACGCGCGGCAGGGCTTCGGCGTCGGGCGCGTCGGTCAGCGTGTGGGGGGCAGAGAGGGTGCGCATGCCGTCTTCGACTTCGCCTACGGAGGTGTAGATCGACATGAGCGTGAAGCTGACCCAGCCCGACATCTGCGCGATGCGCATGGCGATGGCCCCTGCGGCGGCGATGGCGCCTTCGCTGGCCGTCCCCTGCTGCCAGAGGATCAGGGTGCCGCCGATGAGGAGGACGGGCAAGATGCCCGCCAGTGTCATGAGGGCGAGGCGGAACCAGGTGGAGATCACGCCGAACTCAAGGCTGCGCTCGCGGAAGACATCCATGGATTTGAGGGCGACCTGATCCTCGAAATCGGCATGGGCGAAGAGCTTGACCGTCTTGATGTTGGTGATCGTGTCGACGACCTGCCCCGTGACCATGGCGCGGGCCGAGGCGCGGGCGGCAGAGTTCACCTTCACCTTGGGCAGGAAGTAGCGGATCATGAAGATGTAGGCGACAAGCCAGACCGCCAGGGCGGCGGCGATGCGCCAGTCGACCGACAGGAGGTAGATGACAGAGCCGATCACGGAAGCCAGTGCGAAGGCGCCGGTATTGATGGCTTCGGTCACGACATCGGTGACGGCGCGGGCGGCCTGCATCTGTTTCTGCGCAATGCGCCCGGCGAAATCGTTGTCAAAAAAGGTCACGGACTGGCCCAGCGTCCAGCGGTGGAGGCGGCTGAGGACGAGGGGCAGGACGTTCGGACCGATGACGACGGCGTTCGAGGCTGAGGCGAGCCCGAAGGCCAGCGGGCGGACGATCAGGTAGAAACCGAGGACAGCGAGAAGCGGCCAGAGGTAGGTCGTGAAGAACGCCTGCGGGCCGTTGGCGATGGCGGCGTCGATCACCCAGCCCATGATCATCGCCGAGGCGACCTCGGTCACCCCCGCAAGCGCCGAGAAGAGGGCGGCGAGCCAGAGCATTGGCCACGACCCCTCCAGGCACCAGCGCATGAAGGCGCCCAGCCGTTGCGGCGGGGGGCCGTCGGCGTGGCGGAAGGCATCAATGAGGGAGCCGAGGCTTTGGAGGGCGCTCATGACCAAGGACTTAGGCCGGTGTGGCGACAGTTTCCAGCGCCAAAATGGCGTGCAGGGATTTGTGGGCGAAGAAGGGCGGATTGGATCAGGTCTGGGGCGACTGCACCTTGGTCAGAACGGCGATAAGCTATGGATCGGGCATGACGGTCTTGTGATCTTTATTATCCGTTGTCAACGGATATTGTCGACACCAGATACAATGGCATACCACGGGCCCCCGCCCGGCGCCACCGCTGCACAGAGGAGAATGCCGATGCCTGTCCGTACTGTTTCCATCGCGGTTCTGAGCTTGTCCCTTGCCCTGCCCGCCAAGGCAGATGCGCCGCCGGACTTCGCCCGACTGGCCGCTGAGCCTCCGTCACCGGCGTCGGCCCCCGAGTCGCTTGCGGCGCAGGGTGCGATGCTGTCCGTACCGGCGGGCAACTGGACCATCGGGCGCGATGATGCGCGGCGTGATCAACGGCCAGCGCATACGGTCGCATTGGAGACGTTCGGTATCGACCGGACTGAAGTGACGAATGCGGCGTTTGCGGAGTATCTGAATGCGCTTGGTCTTCAGGTCGCCGGCGACTTTGCGGCGGGCGAAGCCGGATCAGCCGGTCTTGCGCCGGAGGTGCTGGCGCTGCTGGCCGAGGGTGCGGAGGGAAGCGGCGGCTACCCGATCATCGCGCTGGACGACGCCCAGGCGCGGATCGGAGTGACGGGTGGGCGGTTCGTCGTGACCCCGGGGTATGAGGATCATCCGGTGACGGAAACCACCTGGGCCGGAGGGCGGGCCTATTGCCTCTGGCGCGGGGCGCGGTTGCCAACCGAGGCGGAGTGGGAGGCTGCAGCTCGGGGGGCGGACGATCGGCCCTATCCATGGGGCGATGCCGCGCCTGACGCGGCGCGCGCCTTTGTCAGCAACCGCACGGGTGAGACGGCAGAGGTGGGTGGCCGCCCGGATGGCGCGGGTCCGTTCGGGGCGCTGGACATGGCGGGCAGCCTGGCGGAATGGACCAGTTCGCTGAAGCAGCGCTATCCGTATGACCCTGCAGATGGACGCGAGGACCCCGCGCTGCCCGGCGAACGGGTCACGCGCGGGGGCGACTATATGTATGACAGCGACCCCGAGACGCTGACCGTCAGCCACCGCAACGGGTTCTCCAACGCGCCCGAACGGGGGCACCGGCATATCGGCTTTCGTTGTGCGGCGTGAGGCGGCGGATTACTCCGCCGCTTCTTCGTCCAGCCCGATGAACCCGCCCGATTGGCGCGCCCAGAACCGGGCATAAAGCCCGCCCTTGCGCAAAAGCTCGGCATGGGTGCCGTCTTCCATGATCTGGCCGTCTTCGAGGACGACGATCCGGTCCATGGCGGCGATGGTGGACAGCCGGTGCGCGATGGCGATCACCGTCTTGCCTGCCATCACGCCGTAAAGCGCCTGCTGGATCGCGGCTTCCGCCTCGCTGTCAAGCGCGGAGGTCGCTTCGTCCAGGATCAGGATCGGCGCGTCCTTCAGGATCACCCGTGCAAGGGCCACCCGCTGGCGCTGGCCTCCGGAAAGCTTGACGCCCCGTTCGCCGACGTGCGCCTCATAGCCCTTGCGGCCTTGCGGGTCTTCCAGCGTCAGGATGAAGTCATGCGCTTCGGCCTTCTTCGCGGCGGCGATCATCTCGGCCTCGGTCGCATCCGTGCGGCCGTAGAGGATGTTGTCGCGCACCGAGCGGTGGAGGAGGCTGGAGTCCTGCTGCACCATGCCGATCTGGCGACGCAGGCTTTCCTGCGTGACGTCGCCGATGTTCTGGCCGTCGATCAGGATCTGGCCCGACTCGGTGTCGTAGAATCGCAGGATCAGCTTGACGAGCGTGGATTTGCCAGCGCCGGACCGGCCTACGATACCGATCTTTTCCCCGGGCCGGATTGTCAGGTCGACATCCTTCAAGCCCCCGAAGCCGCGGCCGTAGTGGTGGCTGACATCCTTCAGTTCCAGGAGACCCTGCCGGAAGTCCAAGGCCTTTGCACCTGACTTGTCGACGAGTGTGATCGGCTGGGCAATCGTCTCCATCCCTTCGGCCAGCGTGCCGAGGTTCTGGACGAGGCTCGTCGAGGCCCACATGATCCAGTAGGTCATGGAGTGGATGCGCAAGACCAGCGCGACGGCGGCTGCAACCACACCGATGGTGGCAGAGCCCTGGACCCAGAAATAGAGCGCCAGGCCGCCGACCCCAAGGATCATCAGCCCGTTGAGGAAGGTCAGCGCCATGTCCATCTTGGTGACAATGCGCATTTCGGTCTGGAAGGTCTTGCGCGACTTCTCGATCGCTTCCTTGGCGTAGTTCAGCTCGCTGTCCTGATGGGCGAAGAGCTTGACCGAGTGGATGTTGGTGTAGCTGTCCACCACCCGGCCCGTCACGGTGGAGCGGGCTTCGCTTGAGGCGGTCGAGGCGGGACCGGCGCGGCGGATCGTCCAGCGCATCAGCGCCAGATAGCCGATGAGCCAGGCCAGAAGCGGCAGCATCAGGCGGGGGTCGGCCTCGGCCAGCATGAGAAGCGCGCCGATGAAGGTCGCGGCAGCGAAGGCGGCCATGTCGAAGACCTGGAACACTGCCTCACCCGCCGCCGGGGGGGCCTGCATGATGCGGTTGGCGATTCGCCCGGCAAAGTCGCTTTCAAACCAGCCGACGGGCTGGCGCAGGACGTGCCGGTGTGACCGCCAGCGCATCATGGTGCCGAAGTTCGTGAGGATCGTGTTGTGCAGAAGGCCCACCGAGCCGCCTGCGACCAGGGGCCGGAGGACGAGGATCACGATCGCGACGATGACGATTTCCAGCCAGTGCGCGGCGAGGAAGTCTGCCGGGGCCTGCCCGGACATCAGGTCGACCAGACGGCCCAGATACCAGATCATCCCCACATCGAGGACGGCGTTCCCGACCGAGAAGAGCGCGGTCCAAGCGAAGACGCCCCGGAAGGGCTGGACATACTCTTTCAGGAAGGGCCACAGCCGGGTGGGCGGGGCGTCCTGTTCAACATAGGGTTGATAGGGATCAACGAGATTTTCGAAGAAGCGAAACATGGAGGAAACCCGAAGAAAGGTGTGGCGATGGGGTGAAGCGGTGCCTGCAAGCGACCGCCACGACGGGATCGGTCAACTCAGGCGAGTCTAAACGAAATCCCGTGGTCCATGCCGCGCCTCCATCTTGGGGTCGGCTTTCCATAGCGCAACCGGAGCGGGTTGTCACTCCCCCTTCGAGGTCAGGATTTCAGAAGCTCGTCCCGGCTGAGGATGAGCCCGCTTTGCAGCCATTTCGTCTGGAGCGCCTTCATTTTTGCGCCCAGTGCTTCGCCTTCCAGCGCGGGCATGAGGTCGGCGGCGGTGATCGGAAACTGCGCCTTGGCGCCGCGGGTGACTTCTGTCTCCCAGCCTTCGGGAAGCGGCTGTTCCATGATGGCCGCCCGCGCGAGGATGGCGTCGGTGCCGCGATCTTTGCCCAGGGTCCAGCCCAGCGCGGCTGGGGTGTCGGTGCCGCCGATGGCCTGGCGGAGGGCGGTCAGGTCCCGGCTTTCGGAGCGGGAGAGGCGCAGCGCATCGTCAAGACCCTCGCCGCCCAGAACGGCAAGGCGCCGGAGCCAGTGCGGGGGGCGGGCGTTCTCTAGATGAACCAGCGGGGCGAGTGCCTTTGGGTCAGCACCGGGCAGCGCCTTCGCAAGGACCCCGGCTTGGGTCATTGCTGCGACAGCAGGCGCTGGGTCGGGCGCGGCAAGCAGTTTTCGGATCTCGGCGCCGATCCTTTCGTGGGAAATCGTTTCCAGCCCTGCGGAAAGTGCGGCGCAAGCGGCAAGGCCTTCGGGATCGAGGCCACCTTCGGGATCGCCGTAGCAGGCGTGGAAGCGGAAGAAGCGGAGGATGCGCAGGTAATCCTCGCGGATGCGGGTTTCGGCGTCACCGACAAAGCGGACACGGCGGGCCAATGTATCGGCGAGGCCGCCGAGGGGGTCGATCACGGTGCCCTCGGCATCGGCATAAAGGGCGTTCATCGTCAGGTCGCGCCGGTGGGCGTCTTCCTCGATTCGGGTCGAGAAGGCAACGACGGCCCGGCGACCATCGGTTTCGACATCGCGGCGGAAGGTGGTGACCTCGTGCGGTATGCCTTCGACGACGACAGTGACCGTGCCATGGTCGATGCCTGTCGGGATGACCTTGAATCCGGCGGTTTCGGCAATGTTAGTGACGTTTTCCGGGGTCGCGTCAGTGGCAAGGTCGACGTCGCCGACCGGCTCGTCCAAAAGCGCGTTGCGGACACAGCCTCCAACGAAGAGCGCGCGGAAACCGGCGTCTGTGAGCGCTGCACAGAGCTTTTGCGTTCCGGGATGCGAGAGCCAGTCGCCGGTCACCTTCATTCGCCGACCCTTTCGGCCAGGCCCCGCAGGATGCGCGCGGTGGCGCCCCAGATGTAGTAGGGGCCGTAGGGGATGGCGTAGTATTGCCGCATGACCCCCATCCAGCGCCGCCGTTCGATGGAGAAGCGGGCGGGGGTGAGGGTGTGGGAGAGGGGAACGGTGAAGACCTCTTCGACCTCGCCAGCCTCGGGCACGGGGTCGAAGGGACCGCGGAGGAGGCCGACGAAGGGGGTGACCGCGAAGCCGGTTACCGTTTCGTGGACTGGAAGGGTACCGATGATCTCGACCCTAGCGGGATCAAGCCCGATCTCTTCGCGCGCCTCGCGGAGGGCGGCGGCTTCGGGGCTGGCGTCGGTCAGGTCGACCTTGCCGCCGGGAAAGGCGATCTGGCCGGGGTGGTGCTTCAGGTGCGAGGCGCGCTTGGTCAGGACAAGCGCCGCCCCTTCGGAGCGGAGCCAGATGGCCACCAGTACGGCTGCCGCGCGCAACGGTTTGCCGGATGCAGGCCGCATCCCGGGGTTCAGGTCGAAGTCCGAGGACGAGCCGGCTGGCCGGTCGAGCGCGCGCCTGAGCTTCGCCTCGACCGGATCGGTCATGGTGTAGCGGTGCCTTGCTCGGGCGTACCCTCGAAGCCCAGCGTCTTCGGGTCCATCTCGTAATGGGCGCCGCAGAACTGGCAGTCGGCGGTGACCACGCCTGCTTCTGTCGTCATCTTGGCGATGTCTTTCTGGCTGTAGATCGACATCGTGCTGCGCACTTTGTCTTCCGAGCAGGAGCAGCCGAAGCGCACCGGTTGGGCGTCGAAGACGCGGGGGCCCTCTTCGTGGAAAAGCCGCACCAGCAGTTCGGTCGGGGCGACCGAGGGGCCGATCATCTCAAGCTCTTCGACCGTGTCGAGGAGGAGATTTGCGCGGTTCCAGTTGTCCGACTCGGCGCCGCCCAGGATGTCGGCGTGGGTCAGAAGCCCGCCCTCACCGCTGCCGCCTTCGGCTGCAACGCCACCCTCGACCGGCATGTGCTGCAGCATGATGCCGCCCGCGCGCCAGTGGAGCGGTCGACCAGGCTCGGCGCTTTCGCCGTAGGCCAGGGCGAAGCGAGTGGGGATCTGTTCGGACTGGGCGAAGTATGTCTCGGCGCAGTCGGAAAGCGACCGCCCAGCAATGGGCGTGAAACCCTGGTAGGGCAGCATGCCTTCGCCCTGATCGAGCATGACTGCGAAGTAGCCCTCGCCGATCTGGCTGAACGGGTCGGCCTGCAGATCAAGCCGATCGGGGTCGTAGCTGGCGTAGGCGCGGATGCGCGCGGGCTGTCCGTCATCGGTCGGGCCGTAGTAGTCGGTCGCGATCAGCCGGGCCGCGCCCTTGCCGCGCACCTGGAGCGAGAGCTTCCACCGGAGCTTGATGGTCTGGCCGATCAGCGCGGTCAGAAGGGCGGTTTCCGCCACCAGCGCCTCGATGACGGAAGGGTAGGCGTGCTGCTTCAACACCTGGTCGAGGACACCGTCCAGCCGCGCGACGCGGCCGCGGATGCCCGAGGCATCAAGCTGGAATGGCAGGACGGTATCGTCCCAGGCGATTTGCGAACCGGTGGTCATGGGGGTTTCCTGAATCTGCCAGTGCTGGCATATCGCGCCTATATAGGCAGAGCAACCGCACGTCCAAGGGGGAGCGATGATCCGACGTCACGGCGAGCCGGTCAAACACGGCCAGCGCTATATCCGGCGGCCGGGGGTTTACGCGATACTACTGCGAGGCGACCACATCCTTGCGACCCATCAGGCCGAGCCGATCCCGGAGTTCCAGCTTCCGGGCGGCGGCATCGACCGTGGGGAGCAGCCGATCCCTGCGCTGCACCGCGAAGTCTTTGAGGAAACAGGCTGGAGGATCGCAGTCGAGCGGCGGCTTGGGGCTTTCCGGCGCTTCACGTATATGCCGGAGTACGACCTGTGGGCCGAGAAGTTGTGTTCGGTCTACCTGGCCCGCCCGGTTCGACGTCTTGGTCCACCTTCGGAAGCCGGGCATACGGCGATATGGCTACCACTCGACGAGGCGCTCGCGCGGTTGGGCAGTGCTGGCGACCGGGGGGTGCTGGCCGATTTCCTGCGGAAGTAGGTCAAGCACGATGCCGGAGACGTCGTCCGGAAACGAATCGCTGCCGGATTGCTGCGAGAGATCCCAGACCAGCGCTTCCAGAAGGTCGGAGCCTGAAAGATGGGCGGATCGCTTAAGGCTTTCGGTCAGCCCTTCCTCACCGAAGTCCTGGCCGGATGGCATCGGGCATTCGGTGAATCCGTCGGAGGACAGGAGAAGCCGGTCGCCCGGTCCGAACTGAACGTCATGGCGCTCAAACTCGGCCTCCGAGATCAGGCCGACCGGGAGCCCGCCCTGCCCCAACCGCTCGATCCTTCCGTCCTGCCGAAGGAGCATCGGATGGGGATGGCCCGCCTGAACCAGGCTTAGCGTGCCAGAGCGCCGGTCAATGACGGCAAAGACAATCGTGAAGTACTGCTCGGCCTGGATTTCGTCGAGCATCAGCCGGTTGAACCGCCCCACCACCACCTCGGGCGGCAAGAGGACATTGGTGCCGTCCGGGCCCTTCTGGAACGCAAGGTTCTGTTCCGGCGAGGACCCGGTCAGGAACCCGGCCAGCCGCGCCGTCATCATGGCAGAGGCGACGCCGTGCCCGGAGACGTCGATCGAATAGACCGCGACCCGGTCATCGTCGACCCGGAAGCTGCCCACGAGGTCACCCCCGACGCGACCGGAGTTTCGCAGAAGCAATGAGACCTGTGCCCAGCCATAGTTGCGCACGCGGTCGCGGATCAGCGTTTGCTGCAGCTTCCGCGCCTCGATCAGATCACGATCGAGCGAATCGTAAAGTTTTTGCAATTCCATGAGCGTGTTGGCGATGACCTTGTTCTTGGCCAGAACCTCTGCCTGCATGGCGAGCATCCGCTCCCCCGCGCGGAGCCGGGCGCGCAGTTCGTTGCTGGCGACGGGTTTGGTCAGGAAGTCATCGGCCCCGGCCTCCAGCCCGTCGGCGATTTCGGTCTTTTCGGACTTCGAGGTCAGAAGGACGAAGTAGCCATAGCTTTCGCGGTTCAAACCACGGAATTCACGGCAAAATTCCAGGCCCGTCATCCCAGGCATCATCCAGTCGCTGATGATGATGTCGATGGGGACGGTTCGGCACAGGTCCATTGCGGCAATGGCCGATTCACATTCGGTCACCCGGTAGCCCCAGCGGCGGAGCTGCATCGATACCACATGGCGCTGCGCCCGACTGTCATCGACAACCAGCACGTGGCGGGGCGTTTCGACCGCCTGCATTCCATCTTCAGCCATCATCGTATTGGCAAACACGTCCAGACCTTTCCACGGCTGAGGGTCACCCTGCATGCCGGAACTTAACCAGGGGTGAACGTTAAAATTCGTCGCGCTTGGCAGGGCGCGCGGCCACCATTTGTTAACGGCGAAAGGGCCAGACTGCGGCCTTGGGTGGCGAACAGGGGTGTGGTGCCATGATTGACTGGAAACGGGTTGAGGAATTGCGGGAAGAGATCGGCGCCGATGGCTTTGCCGAGGTCGCGGATATGTTCCTGGATGAGGCGGAAGAGGCGGTACAGGCGCTTGTGGCGGGTCTGCCAGCGGGAGAGGTTGGGGGGCAGCTGCACTTTCTGAAGGGCAGCGCGCTGAACCTTGGGCTCTCTGATCTGGCGGCGGTCTGCCAGGATGGGGAACGGAAGGCGGCGGGAGGCCACGGCGAATTGGTCGATACGGCGCAGGTGGCCGCGGTCTATCGTGCGTCCCGCGCAAGTCTGCTTGGCGGGCTTTCGCTGGACCGGGCGGGCGCGGCCTAGATCAGGAACTCGGACAGGGCTTCGTCGGAAGTGATATCCCGGAAGGCCAGGCCCGCCGCATCCATACGGTCGGTGAACTGGGCGAAGCTGCCTGCATCCTTGGTCTCGATACCGATCAGGACCGAACCGAAGTTGCGGGCCGATTTCTTCAGATACTCGAACCGGGTGATGTCATCATCCGGGCCAAGCATGTTCAGGAACTCACGAAGGGCACCCGGGCGCTGGGGCATGCGCAGGATGAAGTATTTCTTGAGGCCCGAGTAGCGCTGAGCGCGTTCTTTCACTTCGGGCAGGCGCTCAAAGTCGAAGTTCCCGCCGGAGGTGACGCAGACCACGGTCTTGCCTTTGATGGTGTCGGCAAGCTTGGGCAGAACATCGACCGAAAGCGCGCCTGCGGGTTCCAGGACGATGCCTTCGACGTTCAGCATTTCGAGCATGGTCACGCAGATGCGGTCCTCGGGCGCGAGCAATACCGTTTCGGGTGGCACCCAGGATAGCATGCCGAAGTTCGCATCGCCGATGCGGGCCACGGCGGCGCCGTCGACAAAGCTGTTTATGCGCGGGAGTTTGGTTGGGGTACCCTTCTGGAGCGCTGCGGTCAGGCTGGCGCCACCCATGGGTTCGACAAATCGATATGCGACTGTGGGTGCGGCTTCACGCAAGTAGGCGGTGACGCCCGAGGCAAGACCGCCTCCGCCAACAGGCAGGACCACCAGGTCGGGAGCTTGGCCCAACTGCTCCAGGATTTCGACGGCGACCGAGGCTTGGCCCTCGATCACGTCGGGATCGTCGAAGGGCGACAGGAAATGGGCGCCGTTCTCGGCACAGAAAGCCTGAGCGGCCGCCAGGGTCTGGTCGAAGTAGTCGCCGGTCAACTGGATCCGGACCTGATCGCCGCCGAAGATCCGCGTTTTGTCGATCTTCTGCTGCGGCGTGGTGACCGGCATGAAGATCGTGCCATGGACCCCGAAATGACGGCAGGCATAGGCCACGCCCTGGGCATGGTTGCCGGCGCTGGCGCAGACGAATTCCTGCTGGTCCGGGTGCCGCGCCCGGACCTTGCGCATGGCATTGAACGCGCCGCGGAGCTTGTAGCTGCGGACGGGTGAGAGGTCCTCACGCTTGAGCCAGATGTCGGCGCCGTAGCGGGCGGACAAGTGGTCGTTCCGCTGCAGCGGCGTTTCGGGAAAAAGCTCACGCAGGGCGGCGGTGGCAGAGCGGGCATTGGCGGCGAATTTGGTCATCCGCCTTCGATGCCGGATGCGGCGGGGCGTGGCAAGGAATGCCTTCGCATACGGCGATTGTACCCGATACGGGGGCGATCCTTGCCCTTGGCCCGGTTTCGCTTTAAGCGCCAGCAAAACCGGGACGGAGCCTTCCTCATGCTGAAGCCGAAGAAAGTGGTGCTGGCCTATTCGGGCGGGCTGGATACCTCGATCATTCTGAAGTGGCTGCAGACGGAGTATGGCTGCGAGGTGGTGACCTTTACCGCCGATCTGGGTCAGGGCGAAGAGCTGGAACCGGCAAGGGCCAAGGCCCTGCTGATGGGGATCAAGCCGGAGAACATCCATATCGTCGACGTGCGGGAAGAGTTCGTGCGCGACTTTGTGTTCCCGATGTTCCGGGCGAATGCGTTGTATGAGGGGCTGTACCTGCTGGGGACGTCGATTGCCCGCCCGCTGATCTCGCAGCATCTGGTGCGGATCGCGCAGGAGACCGGGGCCGATGCGGTGGCGCATGGGGCGACGGGGAAGGGCAATGACCAGGTCCGGTTCGAGTTGTCGGCGGCGGCGCTGGACCCTGCGATCAAGGTGATCGCGCCGTGGCGGCTGTGGGACCTGACTTCACGGACGAAGCTTCTGGAGTTTGCAGAGGCGAACCAGATCCCGATCGCAAAGGACAAGCAGGGCGAGGCGCCGTTTTCGGTGGATGCGAACCTTTTGCACACCTCGTCAGAGGGGCGCGTGCTGGAGAACCCGGCGGAGGAGTTTCCGAACTACGTGCTGCAGCGTGTGGTGCCTGTGGAAGAGGCTCCGGACCAGGCCGAGATGGTGGAGATCACCTTCGAGAAGGGCGATCCGGTTGCGGTGAATGGCGAGGCGATGAGCCCGGCTGCGATCCTGACCCTGTTGAACGAGATCGGCGGCAGGCATGGCGTGGGTGTGCTGGACCTGGTCGAGAACCGCTTCGTCGGCATGAAAAGCCGGGGGGTCTATGAGACGCCGGGGGGCACGATCCTGATGGAGGCGCATCGGGGGATCGAGCAGATCACGCTGGACGCGGGGGCGGGGCATCTGAAGGACAGCATCATGCCGCGCTATGCGGAGCTGATCTATAACGGCTTCTGGTTCAGCCCGGAACGCGAGGCGCTGCAGGCGTTGATCGACAAGACGCAGGAGCATGTCACCGGGACGGTGCGGGTCAAGCTTTACAAGGGGCGGGCGGTGACGGTGGCCCGGTGGTCGGATCACTCACTTTATTCCGAGAAGCACGTGACCTTCGAAGAGGATGCCGGGGCCTATGATCAGAAGGATGCCGAAGGGTTCATCCGGCTGAACGCCCTGCGGTTGCGGTTGATCGCGACGCGGAATGCAAGGGTGGCGAAGACATAGTGTCCCACGGTGGGACAACATTCCAAGTGATTGAGAAGACTGGTATAAAAGTACCGCTCAGGAAGCGTTAACCGCTTTCGACATCGCAGCTTCTTCCGCTTCGATCAGGGCCTTGGCAAGCGTCAGGGGGATGGTCAGGTCCTGCATGGCGGCGCGCACGTCCTGAAAGAGCTCATCCTCGTTCGGGAAAAGACCGCCGAGCCGAAAGAGGTTGCGCTTGTGCGACAGGGCCACGTGCATCTCTTCGCCATTCGAGGTCGCCGCATAAAGTTCGGTCCCATAGCCCAGGTGGTTCTCGATCCGGGTCAGCACTTCGACGGCGGCGGCAAGCGTCGGGGCCTCTTCCGTCGACGGCCGGGAGGTCCAGATGCCATAGATCCGCCCGCCGTTGCCAGAGACGTTCCGCAGATGGTTAAGCCCGTCAGTCGAAATCTCGCCGCCGAAAAACATGCCGGGGCGGGTCTTGTCTTCGAGCGCAATGAAGAAGGCAGGCATCATTGCGCGGTTCGGGAACTGCGCTACGATCCCCTTGAACAGCGTCCTGGAGTTTTTGCCCCCGGTCTCGACATGTACCTCGGCCATCTGGATCGCGTGGGCACCAAGCTTGCCCTGGACATGGTCCTCGCCTTTGCGGATCCCGCGCGCAGGCAGAAGACGGACTGGCAAAGCCGACACGAACGACCCCGCTTCCTTGGAATAGGACAGCCCGACGGCTGTGGCGAGCAAAGGCATCACCAGCGCCTCTTGGCGCTTTTGCATAAGTTTGTAAGCGCCGTAGATCGCTGCACCGCCCACAAAGATGGCCAAGACGGTTAGTTTGGTCTTACCCTCGCTATCCATGTCCTGGCCGCGTACCCATATGGCCGCCATCCCAGCCGCGAATGCAGCAGCGACCATAAAGCCAGCTGCCATGAAGGCCATGCGTCGCAGCGCGGGCATCAGGTTTCGGACGGCGCTGGCCACTTCCGTCGAGGCATCAGGGGCGTCAGCTATGTCCGTCACGATGGCATCCCTTCGGTCCGGTCAGGGTTTGCTGCGTGGCAGACCCGCCGGTTGACCGTTCCAGGTTCCCGACAGGCTCCAGGCCTCGTCCGCCGTGCTGTAGTGATAGGTGAGATCGCCTTGCTGCGGGCCTGAGACCTTCAGCGTCAGCGTCAGGCCGTCGTCGCCTTCTTCCATCGCGATCTCTTGCCCGGTGCCGCTGATGGACAGTTCCGGCCAGAACCCGCAGTCCTTGAAGGCATAGTCGGTGCCGCGGTCGGCCGTTGTTGCCGAGAGGGTGCCGCCGTAGGGGCAGCCGAAGGTTACCGGGTGCTCACCGTCCCAGTTCAGAAGCGGGGAGTAATTGAGAAGTTCGGTATCGACTGCGCGGGCGACGGTGAACGGTTCGGCCATCTGGGCCGGATCGGTGAGCGTAAGGGGGGCGTATTCGCCGATGGGATCCTGTTCGCAGATCTGTTCACGCGACGCCGGAAGTTTGCCTTCGTAAAGCAGCGCCTGGACGATGGTGTCGGGGCAGGCGAATCCGCGGCCCCAGATCACGTGCGGGCCGCCGCGCATGAAGACGCCGTAGCTGTTCTTCGCGTTGTCGAGCACGGAATAGGCCATGGAAATCGGCGTGATCGGATCATGGTCGCCGTTCAGCACCAGGGTCGGCCAGTCGCCGCCGGCAAAGGGCTCGGGCCGGGTGTCGGAACCTTGGTGGGGCCAGAAGGCACAGGCAAGCCGTTCAATGTAATAGGACCGCAGAAGCCGGGGGGCGTTGGGCGCAAAGGCGCGGGCTTCATCCATGATCCGGGCCGCGCGCTCCTCCGGCGTGCCGGTGCCGCTGCCGTAGTCGGTGCAGGTGATGGCGTAATAGGCCGCGCCGAACCAGCCGGGATCTTCGATGCCGATCTCGGTTTCCGGATCGATGTACATGTTGGAGTAGCCGAGGAGCAGCATGGGCTGCAGGTTGCCGCGACCGGCCGCTGCCAGTGCCCGAAGAAACTCGGCGCGGCCGTCGGGGGAGTAGAGGGCGTAGAAGGCGTTGGCTTCCAGAAGTCCCGTCGTAAGCTGACGTTCGGTTTGGGTGCCGTCAGCCAGGGTGAAGGGAACCATCAGCCTGGTCTTCTCGACGCGATCCGCGAGCGCGTCGTAAACCTGGGCCGCGTCACCACCCATGTCCGCTTTGCAGGCCGGAATGTCGGCGCAAAGGGCGAATGTCTCGGCCAGGAGCTGTTCAGCGGCAAGCGTGTATCGGCTGTAGAACCCTTCGGGGCTGAGGTTGAGGTCGACGACGCCGTCAACGATGACGCCGCGGACCGCCTGCGGGAACAGGGTTCCGTAGGCCTGAACGAACTGGGTGCCGTAGCTTTCGCCATAGAGCCAGACCTTCGGCCCGCCGATTGCCTGGCGGAAAAGCTCGGAATCCCGGATGGCCTGTTCGGTGTTCACCAAAGGCAGAAGCTCGTCTGCATCAAGCTCGGCGATGCAATCGCGGACGTAGGTCTGCGCGGTTTCGATAGCGGCGTTGGGGTCATCAAGCGAGGCGGGGGCGATGTCGAAGGTTGCCTGAGCCTTTGGGCAGGACAGGCCATGCACCGGGCCGGTTCCGCGCTGGTCCACGAAGACGATGTCCATGTACTCGGTCAGGCTGGGATCGAAGGCCGACAGGTAGCTGTCAGCCGAGGCAAGGCCCGAGCCGCCGGGTCCGCCGACGAAGTAGAAGAGAATGCCTTTGCTTTCGACGGTGGCGAAGGAAAGCGCGAACGTGATCTCCATCGTCTTCGAGGGGTCGTTGGCGCGGTGGTCGAGCGGGACAGTAAGCGTGGTGCAGGAGAGGTTGCTCAGCTCGCAAGGAGCCAGATCGAGGCCGGCGGCCCCGTCTTGCAGCGAAATTTCGGCCGCGGCGGGGCTGGCCAGGAGCCCGAGGGCGAGAACAGCGTGGCGCATGGGAACCTTCCGGCTTGGAGGATGAATACTGGCCGTGGCCAGCACGGCCCGGTTGTTTTGCCGCCACGGTAAGGCTGCTGCGGCGTTTGGCCAAGGGCTTTGGTGGTGGCGGCGATTTGAAACATTCAGGGCAGGAACAACGGCGGAACGGCGCTCAGGGGCCTGCGAAATCACCTGTCGGTGATCCCACGTATCGGTGATTGGACGGGGTGCTGACGGGCCCGCAAGCATTTGGGCAGCAGAAAAGGGGGACGGATATGTGGCGAATGGCTTTGGTTCTGATGCTGGCCTTTGTGGGCACGGCAAAAGCAGAGACGGCAATCGTTGCCGGCGGCTGTTTCTGGTGTGTGGAGTCGGACTTTGAGAGCGTGCCGGGGGTAAGCGAGGTTGTCTCGGGCTATACCGGCGGCGATATGAAGAATCCGACCTACAAGAACCATGAGGGGCACTATGAGGCTGTAGAGATCACCTTCGATCCTGCGGTGATTTCCTACGACGAGGTGATCGCCAAGTTCCTGCGGTCGGTTGACGTGCTGGACGACGGCGGGCAGTTCTGTGACCGGGGCAGCGCCTATCGCACCGCGATTTTCGTCTCGAACAAGGCGCAAAAGCAGGCGGCACAGGCCGCCGTTGCAGAGGCGGAGGCGGCGTTGGGGCAGAAGATCGTGACGCCGGTCCTGAGCGCCAAGACGTTCTGGATCGCCGAGGACTACCACCAGGATTACTACAAGGGCACCGATATCGTGCTGACCAGGGCTGGTCCGAAGAAGCAGTCGAATGCCTACAAGTTCTATCGCAAGTCCTGCGGGCGGGACGCGCGGGTGCGTGAGCTTTGGGGCGATCAGGCGTTCTCGCACTAGGCGGGGATCTGAAGCCTCAGGCCAGGGGCGGCAGGCCGACGGCGGTACGCAGGTCCAGGGCGCGGATATCCAGTTCCTGTCCCGCAAGCGCGTCGGCGGCCGGGGTGCAAAGCCATGCAATGACGCGGGCGGGTTCGTGGGTCGGGGCGAGATCGGACCGCGGGATCTTTGAGACCGGGTTCAGCCCCGACGCGCGGATCGCGCCCTGCATGTCGGTATCGACCACACCGGGGGCGAAGCCGAAGATGCGGATGCCCTGGTTGCCATACTCCATGTGAACCGAACGCGTCAGCATGGCGAGTCCGGCCTTTCCGGCGCAGTAGGCGCTCCATCCTTCCTGCGGTCGGTGGGCTGCGCCGGAGGAGATGTTGACGATGGTGCCGCTGCGGTTGGCGACCATGCCGCGAAGGGCAAGCTGGGTGGCGTGGAAGGCCGAGGTCAGATTGACGTCGATGTTCTGGGCCCAGTCTTCGACCGAGACGTCGAGGATGCGGCCGATTGGGCCGATGATCGCGGCGTTGTTGATGAGGATGTCGAAGCCCTGCTCGAAGAGCGTGGTCATGGCGATGCGGTCGGTCATGTTCGCGTGATGGCCGGTTGCGCGGATATCCCCAAGCTCACGCTGGGCGGCGGCGATGTTGGCCGAGCTGCGGGCGGTGAAGTGAACCTCAGCTCCTGCTTCAGCCAGGGCACGCACGGTTGCAAGACCGATGCCGCGATTGCCACCGGTGACGAGGGCCTTCTTGCCGGTAAGGGTCATTTCTTGCTCCTTTGCTGGGCGCGTTCGGTTTAGCGGTGGCGGAGGGTCGCTGTCCATGGTGGGATGGCGTGACGCGTCCGGGAAGCCCCGGTGCGGGTCGCCCGAGATGCTGGAGACTGGCGTGCGACAGGTGATCCTTGGTCTGGTGCTGCTGGTGGCGGGCTGCGCGGCCCGGGGGGAGTTTACCCCGGCTCCTGCAGGTCAGGGCGAGGCGCCGGAGGCGATCTTTGTCGGCACGACGCGGGCGAACGAGGCGGGTGGATACGGTTTCGCGCGGGCGGATGAGGCAAGTTTCCTGCGCTATGACATCTCGATCCCGCCGGAACGTGAGCCGGGAGAGTTGAACTGGCCGCCAAAGACCCGTGCTGCGGATGCGACGCTGGATTTCCTCGTGCTGGACCAGAGCCGCTTCCCGTCGGCGGCAGACTTTCGCGGGGCGCTGGGATCCGCGATGAAGCGGCGAGGGCAGACCGACGCGGTGGTCTATGTCCATGGCTTCAACAACACGATGGCCGAGGGCGTCTACCGGGTCGCGCAGATGCATCACGACCTTGAGGTGCCGGGCGTGGCGGTGCATTACGCTTGGCCGTCACGCGGATCGCCGCTGGGCTACGTCTATGACCGGGAGTCGGTGCTGTTTGCCCGCAGCGGCTTTGAACAGTTGTTGAACGAAGTGGAAGCGACGGGGGCGAAGAACATCGTCGTCGTGGCGCATTCGATGGGTGCCGCCCTGACCATGGAGACCCTTCGGCAAATGGCGCTTCGGGGCGGCTCGCGCGCGCTGGACCGCGTTGCCGGGGTCGTCCTGATCTCGCCCGATCTGGATCTGGACGTCTTCCGGTCGCAGGCACGCGACATCGGCGAGCTGCCGCAACCCTTCGTCGTGTTCGGCAGCAAACGCGATCGGGTGCTGGGGCTTTCAGCGCGGATATCGGGAACGGGCGAGCGGCTGGGGAACCTTGACGACATATCGAAGATCGCCGACTTGAAAGTGACCTATCTGGACACGACTGCGTTTGACATCGGGGATGGGCACCTGAACCTTGGACAGAACCCGGCACTTCTGGCGCTTTTCGCAGGCATCGTGGGGATCGATGAGGCCTTTCGCGCCGATGCCAGGGCGCGGGTCGGGCTTTTTCCCGGGCTGGTCCTGACGGTCAGAAATGCAACCGAGATCGTGCTTGCCCCTGTCGGCGCGATTGGGGATACGCGGGCCGGGCGATAGCCGAGGCCTGCACCATAGACCTGAATCGGTCAGCGCCGCCGCAGGTAGACGTAATACGCGCCCGACCCGCCATGCTTCAGATGCGCTTCGGTAACCTGCAGGACGGCCGGACCGAGGGGAGGCAGCTGAAGCCAGTGCGGGACCTGGTGGCGAAGCGCCCCGGTTCGGTGCGGGATAGGGCCCGCGTCTTCGCGGCGCTTGCCTTTGCCGGTGATCACCAGCACCAGGCGAAGGCCCTGGGCCTGGGCGTTCAGGATGAAGCGGATCAGTTCGGGATGCGCCTCGGCCAGGGTCATGCCGTGGAGGTCGATCCGGGCTTCTGGCGCAAGTTTGCCACGGGTCATCTTGGTGTGGGTGCCGGCATCCATGCGGAGCGGGGCTTGGCCGAGGAGGTCTGGCAAAGCAGGGGCAAGATCGCGGCGTTCGGGGGTGCGGTGCTTTTCGCTAAGCAGGAAGGGGGACAGCCGGGGTTTGCTGTGCTGCAGCGGAGCGGGTTCGGGGGCCGGTGCGGGTTCAGCGGCAGTTGCCGGACGGGTGGGATGAAAATGCATGGGCCGCGCGGTGCGGGCGACCGAACGCCAGAGCTCGGCCTCGTCGGGCGAAAGGGCGCGGCGGCGGGGCATTTGAACTAGTCGTCTTCCAGCATGGCAAAGGCACGGTCGATGGGCAGGAGGAGGACCATTCGCCCGCCATCCTTGATCGTGCCGGCTGCGGCCCCCGCGTCAGCGCCCGTGCCGTAGAAGATGTCGGCGCGCTGCATCCCCTTG
>NZ_JBOFBI010000238.1:0-13910 GCF_051645465.1 Tabrizicola sp.
CATGGTAAGCTCCTGTGTGTCCTGTCTTCGGGACCGTCCCTTCGACAAGACCCGGAAAAAGCCCGTCGGGTGACGCGTGCACGGTGGACGGAACGGACGCCGGAAACCCCCAGAGGACCGGGGTGGAGCGGGCAGCCCCGAAGGGGCAACACGGCCCGGTCTGACGCGGGGTTGCGCGCGAGAGCCCGAACGGGATTAGGGGATTGTCAGTCGAAGGGATGGCCCAGGAGACAGAGATGCGGGGGGAGCCCATGCCAGAACCTGTCACCCGACCAATCGGGACAGCCTGACCCCCAGTTCAGCACCTCCTATGCGACGGAAGCGGCAATCAACAGCCTCTGCCACCCCTGCCCCAGCCTTCCGGGAGTTGCGGCGCCTTGCCGCGACGGGCTATCGATACCGGGACATTCAGGACACGGAGCGTACCAATGGCTGATTACGATCTCGAGGCACTGTCGCTCAGCGAGCTGAAGAAAATGCAGAAGGACGTCGCCAAGGCGATCTCCACCTATGAGGATCGGCAGAAGGCGGAAGCCCGTGCCAAGGTGGAAGCTCTCGCCCGGGAACTGGGCTACTCCCTGGCTGAACTCGTCGTCACTGAGACGAAATCTTACCGTGCACCGGCAGCGGCGAAATACCGGCACCCTGAGAACCCGGGGCTCACCTGGTCCGGCCGGGGGCGCAGACCGCAGTGGTTCGTGGAGGCATTGGAGGCGGGAAAGACCGCAAGCGACCTAGCATTAAGTTGAGGGTATAGGCGACGCGAACGGCCCTTTGCGGTCGGTCGATCTGGCTTAACGCATAGGGCAAGTGCCTAGAAGCAGCCAGTCAAAGTCATGCTTGGCGGACTCTTCCGTTGGCTTTTGCCACTATGGCGATCATCACCCAGATAGCCAATCGCAACGCCATGGCTCCCATGGTGCGGGCCTCAAAAGCTGCACCGGATGAAACCCGCCATAGAAACGCCGCGAAGACAGCGGCAGTGGCAGTGGCGATAATGATCGCGATGCCTGTTGCCCAGCCCGTTTGACTCCAGAGGCCAATGCCAGCGGCGACGTAAGCAAACCCTGCCAGGAAGTTGAACCACAGGACAAATGGGACGACTGCGCCCATGTCGGCGCCGCCGAAAAGCGCGCGCGCGCCCGAAACGATGGTCAGCAGGCCGAAAGTGATGGCGATGATGGCTACGACAGTCAGTGAACGGGGGCGGGTACGCATGGCCTTCTCCTTTGATCAGGCGTCCACGAGGCGACCATCGCGCAGGTGGATCAGGCGGTCGAAGCGGTCGAAGATCTTTTCATCATGGGTTACAGCGATAATGCAGGCCTCTTGTTCGGTTGCGAGTTTACGCAAGAGATCCATCACCAGTTGCGCCCGACCACTGTCGAGCGCGGCGGTGGGTTCATCGGCCAGAATGATGCGGGGCCTGTTGGCCAGCGCGCGGGCGATCGCAACACGTTGGGCCTCTCCCCCTGACAGGAGAGCGGGTTTGACCTTAGCGCGATGTCCGACCTCCAGATAATCCAGAAGTTCGCGCGCACGGGCGCGGCCCTTCTCTGAGGGCCAACCTGCAAGATCCAGCACGACCGAGACATTTTCCTCGGCCGTCAGGAAGGGCAGCAGGTTGTGCGCCTGGAAAATGAAGCCGATCTTGTCGAGCCGGAGCCGCCGCAGATCACTGCTCAGCCATTTGCCGTCAAACACCGCGTCTCCGTCCAGTTCGACCCGGCCAGCGGTCGGAGCAAGAATACACCCGATGACGTTCAAGAGCGTCGTCTTCCCGGACCCCGATGGGCCCAGCAAGGCGATGACCTCGCCCGCATGCACGCGCAAATCGATGGAGCGCAGGGCATCGACACGGGTCTCACCCTCGCCGTAATGTTTGGCAACGCCCTGCACGTTGACGAGAGTATCGCCCAAGGTCATGTTTCAGCCCCCGAGTGCAGTGGCGGGATCGACCTTCAGCGCCGCGCGAACGCCAAGTCCCGATGCGACAAGGCAGACCACCAGAATGATGCCGGTCAGCACGATTGCGTTGAAGGGCTCCAGCACGACGCGACGGGGGAAGTTGTCTTTGACCAAGAGAATCAGGGCCAGCCCGATCCCAAGGCCCGAGGCTCCAAGGATAAGCGCCTGTTGCACGATCAGCGCCACGATGGTGCGGTCAGGCGCGCCGATCAGTTTGAGCGTGGCGATCTGTTTCAGCTTCTCCATCGTCATCGTGTAGATGATCAGCGCAATGACCACGGCACTGACCGACAATAGGATGCCCAGGAACAGACCGATCTGCCGCCGCGCCCGATCTACGACCGAGGCGAGCAAGAGGTCTTCCTGTTCGGCCTGGCTGAGGGCGGCGAGGTGTTTCCATTGCCGCACCGTGGCCGTGAGAAGCGCCACGTCCGCCCCCGGTTCAAGCCGGGCAATCACGGCGGCCACAGTCGCAGGGCGCAGGCCCCCGTCGCCACGAGCGGCCTGCACGCGGGCGGCCGCGGGGTCAAGCGCGGTCTGCAGAGTGAGAGCATCGGCCAAGGTTACATAAACCGCCGGATCGCCGCCCGAATTCATCGCGTCCTCGACCAACCCCACCACACGGAATCGGTCACGGCCAAGACGGATGGTGTCACCCAGCACGAGCCCGGTCTTGCGATCGGCCAGCAGTTCGAAATGGCTCGTGCCCAAGCCACGCCCCTCGGCGATGCGTAGCGGGCCGCCGGGGCGGCCAGGTTCAAAGCCGATAACGTAAAGGCGCAGTGTCTGGCCCGCATGTGCGGCCTCGATCGTCTGGTAGGTGATGGCACCGGCCTCGGCTACGCCGGGCATGCGCGCCACGGCGTCGCGGGTATGGGCGGGGATGCTTGACGCCTCGGCAAAGGGACCCTGCGTGCCTGCCTCTACCACCCAGATATCGGCGGCGGGGGCCTTCACCACGGCCAGAGCATCGGCGACAAGGCCGTTGTAGATGCCGATCATCGCCAACACCACGGTCATCAGAAGGCCAAGCCCGAAACAGGTCAGCACAAACCGGAAAAGACCGTGGCGAATGTCCTTGATGGCCAGGTTCATGGCGCGGCCTCGATGCGTGCCAACCGCCCCTCGTCCGCGCCCTGTGGCGGAGCAGCGACGATCTGCGCGCCGTCTGGCATTGCGCCCATCACCTCGACCCGACCGCGATCATCCCGCGCACCAAAGGTCAGTTCGGCTCGTGCCAACCGTCCATTTTGCACAATCCAAACAGTGCCGCGATGGCCGTCGAAGCCGGAGATTGCGATCTCGGGCACCATCAAAGCGCTGTCGCGCATACCGGTCAGGATGCGCACCTCGGCCTGTTCGCCGAGGAACATCTGGGTCGGACAATCCGTGCAGGTGAGCCAGACGCGGCGCTCTTCGTTCACCCGGTCGCTTTCAATGCCGATGCGGGCGATGGTGCCGTGGAATTCTCGGGCAGGCTGAGACCGCAGGCGAATGATGCCGGGCTGGCCAAGCGCCAACTGGCCCGCGCGTTCTTCGTCGATATAGGCCTGAATCCAGATCGTAGCGGGATCGATCAGCGTAAAAATCGGGTCGCCAGCGCGGACCACGGCCCCGGCCTCGGCAAGGCGGGATACGACTAACGCGTCGAAGGGCGCGATCAGGCGGTGGTGATCAAGCAACGTCTGTTCCAGTGCCAGAGCAGCAGCAGCATCCTGCCCTTGCGCGCGGATGACGGCCAGTTCGGCCTCGGCAACAGCCACCTCGGCGCGGGCGACATCTTCATCGCGCTGTGCTTCCTCTGCCCGCTGGACAGGCGCGTTGTCCTGCCGCGTCAGTTCGACTTGACGGCGATTGGCGGCTTCGCGCTGCGCCAAAATAGCCTGCGCGCGGACGACAGCCGCCTCGGCCTTGGCCTGATTGGCGGCATTAGCCTCAATGGCAGCGCTCGCTCTGGCCAGGCGGGCCTCTTGCTCGGCCTGATGCAATGCGGCCAGGTCCTGGCCTTGTGACACGCGGTCTCCGGCATCGGCTGACAGCGACAGAAGCGCCCCGCCGACCTCGAACCCCACGCGCGCCAGCACACGCGCCTCGACCGTGCCAAGACCATAAATTCGTAGGGCCACGTCGGTTTCGGTCGGAACCACCGTCACCGTTAGCGGACGCTCGGTCAGGAATACCGCTCCGGCACCTGCCGCCACGACAGCCGCCACTGCATAGAGCCAGATCTTGCGCATCAGTCAGACCCCTTTTGCCGCAAGGAGGCGCAACTGGACATCCAGCAGGCGCAACCCTTCGGCGTGCAGGGCAAAATCGCGCGCGCCGAGCGACCATCTGATGGCTACCCCCTGAACCAGCGAGGCCAGCAGCATTGCCGCATCTGCTGCCGCCACATCGCTGCGCAGGGCATGGGTCTGCTGACCTTCTGACACCTCGCGTGTCAAATGGGCCTGAAAGGTAGCCAATCGCCCCCGGAACGCCGCCCGGAGATCCGCATTCTCGACATTCAGTTCGCGCGAGAAGAGGAGCATGGGCATCGCGGGCGTCGCCGCGATCTGGCCCAGCTGCGCCCTGATCAGCGCCTTGACGCGTTCAACAGGAATGTCGGCCTGTGCCAGCGCCGCATCCCAGGCCGTGGTCAGCGTTTCCGCCACATGATCGGCCACCGCGTTCCACATCGCGGCCTTGGTCGGAAAGTGCCGGAATATGGCCGCTTGCGTCACGCCGACCTCGGTCGCCACCGCACCCGTCGTCACCCGGTCCGGCCCGATCCGGTCAGCGAGGCCAAGGATCGTCGCTACGATTTCAGCCTTCCGCAGATCGGATGTCTTGCGCACGACTGTGCCCCTAATAAGTGAGTAACTGATTACTAACTTAATTATAGGACTAAGTCAATCCGGCGTGACGGACGACCGGGCTTGGACAGGAAAGCGCGACGTTGACAGGATCGTGCCCGCTTCATCCACCGTGAACCGGCAGGCGCGGCCTGCATGGCGAAAGGTCAGGCGCCAGCGCCCGGCGTCGGCGTCGACGCCAGCCTCGCAGATCGAGGTCAGGCTACCGTCCCGCATGGCCTGCCGTATCCTGTCTTCGGTCACTTTGAAGGCTTGGGCAAGCAGGGTGGCGGATACGACAAAGTCCGAACCATCGCGTTCCACCTGTGTCATAGCGGGACCACCAGAGTGCCCGCTGACTTCTCCTGCGGGGCCAGAGCGATATCGGCCAGGGTTGAGCGATCCAGATCGGCAAGGAAGGCGCCCTCGGCCGATCGCAGGCGGGTTTTCAGGCGGCAGCGGGCCTCGATGGAACAAGTGCCGCCCCCTGTCCCGAAACACTCCACCAGCGGCTGGCCTTCCTCCAGAAGCCGGATGATCTGGCCCAGCCGGATCTCGGCCGCAGGGCGGGCCAGCATGGCCCCGCCGCCACCGCCGCGCCGTGTGTCGATCAGACCGGCGCGCGCCAGATGTTGGATGATCTTTGCCAGATGGTTGCGCGACAGGCCGAGATCCGCTGCCAGTTCGGCGCTGGAAAAGGCGCGGGATGGATCGCCCGCCATCCGCATCAGCATCCGCAAGCCAAAGTCGGTGAAGGAGGTGAGGCGCATGTCAGTCGCAATCCTTGAATGGGTATTTACAATACCTATTAGCAGGTCTAAGCCAGACTGCAAGACGGAGACTCAGATGGAAATGGGTGCAATCAAGACCCCGCCGCCCTCGGCCCGGCCCGAAATGACGGCAGCACTGATGGCGGAAACCGGGCTGAACGCCGACGTGCTGCGCGATCTGGTGCATCGGTTCTACGGCCGCGTCCGTGCCGATGCGGTTCTGGGGCCGATCTTTGCCGCGCGGATCACCGATTGGGCCCCGCATCTGGACCGCATGGTGGACTTCTGGTGCTCGGTCGCGTTGATGACCGGGCAGTATCATGGCCGCCCGGTGCCCGCACACACGCCGTTGCCTATCAACGCCGCCCACTTCGACCGCTGGCTTGCGCTGTTCCGCGCCACTGCAACTGACACCTGCACCCCTGCGGGCGCGACCCATGTCATCGAGCGCGCCGAACGCATCGCCAGATCACTGCACATCGCCGTGGCAACCGCGCAAGCCGAACCTGCGGCCCCACCACGGCTGTTCTGACAAGAGGAGAACCAGCATGACCGAAGATGTCGCCCCGACAGACCCCACCGCCCTGACCCGTCACATCGAGACGCGCTATCACGCCCGCCATCGTGAACAGCTGCCGGTGCTCGCCGCCATGGCCGAGCGAGTCGAAGATGTGCATTTCGGCGATGACGGCGTGCCCGAGGGCCTGTCCATCCTGTTGCGTCAGATGATCGGCGAGATGGAGGTGCATATGAAGAAGGAAGAGCTGATCCTGTTTCCGGCCATCCGTCGAGGCGGCTTGCCCGGGATCGAAAACCCGATCGCGGTGATGCGCGCCGATCATGCAGGGCATGACTGTGAGGTGGCCGAAATTCGCCGCCTGACCGGGAACCTGTCGTTGCCAGATGGGGCCTGTGGCACCTGGACCGCGCTTTACCGGGGACTGGCAGAGTTTACCGCCGACCTGACCGAGCATATGCGGCTGGAAAACGACGTGCTGTTCCCGCAGTTTGAACCCGCTGGGCGGGCCGATGCCTGAGGGACGCAGGCTCGCCTCGTCCCCCTGTCTGGCAGGCGAAATTGCTCCCAATGGGTTCGACCCGCTGGCGGTGGAGCCAGAACAGGCACGGGACGTTGCGCGCTGGCGCCGCGCGGAACGCGTCCGCCTGCGTGCGGCACGGGACGCGCTGAGCGTAGCAGACCGGAAAGCGGCAGGTGTCACTCTATCCGCGCACTTGCGTCACTTGCTGGCCCAGCAGTTTTCCGGGGCGGCGGGCCTGGCCTTGTCGGCCTACTGGCCGATCAAGGGTGAACCCGATCTGCGCGACCTCATGGCGGAATTGCACGGCAGGGGCGTGACCCTCGCGCTGCCGGTGGTCGAGGTGAAGGCCGCCCCGATGGTCTTTCGCCGTTGGATGCCCGGCATGGCCATGGTGCGGGGCGACTGGAACATCCCCGTGCCGCCGCCCGATGCCGATACACTGACGCCCGATATCGCCCTTGCCCCGCTTGTCGGATGGGACGGGGCGGGCTTTCGGCTGGGCTATGGCGGGGGCTACTTTGACAGGACACTTGCTGCGCTGTCGCCGCGCCCGTTCACCATCGGCATTGGCCTGCAATCCGCGCACCTTGCCACGATCTTTCCCCAACCCCACGACATCGCGATGGACGTCATCCTGACCGAGGCCGGGGTTCAGTTCCACCGCGAGGGGCCATGACCACATCCACCGAACAGATGCGCGCCTGGACAGGGCCCGCGATCCTGACCTATGGCTTTCGGCCCTTTTTCTTTGGGGCTGGGGTCTGGGCCGCCTTGGCAATGGTGCTTTGGGTGCCGATGCTGTCGGGCGATCTGACCTTGCCCGCCGCCTTTGACCCTGTGTCATGGCATGCGCATGAATTCCTGTTCGGCTATCTGGGGGCCGTCATCGCGGGATTCCTGCTGACCGCAGTGCCGAACTGGACCGGACGGCTGCCGATTGTCGGTTGGCCGCTCCGCGGGCTGTTTGCCCTGTGGCTGATCGGACGGGCGGCGGTGGCGGTGTCGCTGTATCTGCCGCCGCTTGGCGTGGCCCTGGCTGACCTGGCCTTACCCCTGGCCCTTGCCGCCGTGATCGGACGGGAAATCGTGGCAGGCAAGAACTGGCGCAACCTGATCGTGCTGGCGATGCTGGGCGTGCTGATCCTGGGCAATGCCGTCTTTCATTGGGAGGCAGCGCGGGGCGACTATGCGGCGGGGGGTTACGGCCTGCGCACCGGCCTTGGAGCCGTGATCATGATGATCGCAGTGATCGGGGGACGGATCGTGCCGTCCTTCACACGCAACTGGCTGGCAAAGCGCGCCCCCGGGCGTCTGCCGGTGCCGCCGATGCAACGGTTCGACAAGGCGGCGCTCATGGTTCTCTTGCTGGGACTGCTGGCTTGGATTGCCTTGCCAGACCACCCCGCAGCTGCAATCCTGTTGCTTCTGGCGGGCGGGCTACACCTTGTCCGGCTGGCCCGTTGGGCGGGCGATCGGACCCTTGCCGAGCCCTTGGTCGCCGTCCTGCATCTGGGCTATTTCTTCCTTCCGCTGGGGGCCGTGGCGATTGCAGCCGAAATCTTGATGCCCGGGCCTCTTGGGATGGCATCCGCACAGCATCTGTGGATGGGCGGGGCGGCGGGTCTGATGACGCTGGCGGTGATGACGCGGGCCACGCTGGGCCATACCGGGCAGGCGTTGACCGCCGGGCCGGGGACGGTGGGCATCTATGCCGCTCTTGTCGGGGCAGTGCTGGCCAGGCTGGCGGCGGGCATCTGGCCGGATCAGGCGCATCTGCTGCACATGGCTGCAGGGTCAGGGTGGATCTTCGCCTTCGGCGGCTTTACCCTGTTCTATGGCCCGCTGCTGCTGCGCCTGCCTGCAGCCAAGCGGATGTAGGGATCGTGGGCTGGCTGGAATTTGCCGCTGCCTATGCCGCGTTCTTCATAACCCATTCCCTGCCGGTGCGGCCCCCCTTGCGACCGATGTTGCAGACAGCACTTGGGCCGCGCGGCTTTACCCTGGCCTATTCCGCCCTGTCTCTGGCCGCGTTGGCATGGCTAATCGTTGCAGCGGGCCGGGCGCCTTTTGTGCCGCTGTGGAACTGGGCGCCTTGGCAGCTCTATGTGCCGCTGGTGGCCATGTTGCCGGTTTGCCTGATCCTGGCGCTGGCCATCGCGCGGCCTAATCCGTTCTCCTTTGGCGGCGCGCTGAATGCCAAGTTCGACCCCGCCCGCCCTGGTATCGTTCGTTTGCACTGCCACCCCCTGCTTCTGGCCCTGGCGCTCTGGGCAACCGCCCATGCCGTGCCGAATGGTGATCTGGCCCATCTGATCCTGTTTTGCACCTTTGCCATCTTTGCAATCCTTGGAACGCGACTTGTCGACCGCAGGCGGCAGCGCGAGATGGGAGACACGTGGCAAAAGCTGCGCAGCGAAGTCGCCCGCACACCACTTTGGCCGCCATCTTTGACCGGCGACGATGCCTTGCGTCTGGTCGCGGGCCTTCTCCTTTATGCCACGCTGATCTGGCTGCATCCGGCTCTGATCGGCGTCAGCCCGTTGCCCTGAGCGTCAGGTCGAAAAATCGTCAATCAGCGGATTGGGCTTGGCAAACCGCTCTAAGTCCGTTTGATCATTTATAGTGATCCGTGTGCCCTCGACTGACACACCATAAGGCAGCAACCCCTTGAACGCGCGGCTCAGGTTTTCGGGCGTCATCCCAAGTACGGAAGCCAGTCTGCGCTTTTCGAAGTCCAGATCAAACGCCGCACCGCCACCGGCGCGCTTCTGCTGCCGCAAAAGATAGTTCGCCAACCGTTCAAGCGAGGTTCGCAGCTTGAGGTCCTTTTGCGACTTGATGACCGAGCGATAGCATTGTGCAAGCTCTGTCACGATCGCACGTGCAAAGTTGCCGTCGACGTCGAAAATGGCGCGCACATCCTGACTGGGGATCAGGACAATTCGGCTTTTCTCAATTGTTCGCGCCGACATCAGATAGGGGGCGTTCTTGATCGTGGCAGCAAGGATAAACGTGGAAATCGGCCGTACAGTGGCAAGGCTGGTGTCACGCCCGTTCCATTGCGAAAATAGATCGACCGATCCCGACAGGACGACGTGCAGGAAATCACTCGGCTCGCCCTCGCTGATCAATTCGATCTGCGGGGGGAAGTTCTGCACGTAAGCTCCCCGCATCAGCGCAAAGAAATTCTCATCAGTCATTCCTGAAAACAGGCCAAGTGCCCGAACTTCGGGGTAATGCTGTTCTGGCATGGCTGCTCTCACTTGTCGGTCGACGACAGCATCCATTCGACGCTTGATATTTGTCAAGCGGTGAATTGATCGGCGCAGAATTGCACTTGACCAAGCCCGCTCGCGCAGCTGACAATTTCAGGTAACTCATTTATTTCGCAGCATATTTTGAGAGATGTGATCTAGATCAAACTCTTTGGGCCGCCTTGGCCCCAGGTCTGGTGCCAATCCCCGCCTTGGGGAGACCACGCCATTCCTGCCGGAGGCCCCTGCCATGCAGTCCCACGCCACCGCCTCGCGCGCCGATCAGAACCGCGCTCTGGGCCTGAGCACCATCGCCTTCACCGCATGTTTCGCAGTCTGGACGATCTTTTCCATCATCGGCGTCGCCATCAAGGGCGAGCTGGGCCTGAACGACACCCAGTTCGGGCTGCTGGTCGCCACGCCGATCCTGACAGGGTCACTGACCCGCATTTTCCTCGGCGTCTGGACCGAGAAATACGGCGGACGGTTAGTGTTCTCGGCGCAGATGATCCTTGCGGCTTTGGCCACCTGGGCCCTGACCTTCGCCGACAGCTATGTCATGTATCTGGTCGCGGCACTGGGTGTCGGCCTTGCTGGCGGGTCCTTCATTATCGGCGTCGCCTATGTCAGCCGCTGGTATGACGCGGGCCATCAGGGCACGGCGCTCGGCATCTTCGGAGCTGGCAACATCGGCGCCGCGGTGACCAAGTTCGTGGCGCCTTTCGTGATGGTGGCCTATGGCTGGCAAGGTGTCGCAAACGTCTGGGCGGCCGCACTTGCGCTGATGGGCGTGATTTTCTTCGTCTTTGCCAAGGATGACCCGGCGCTGGTCGAACGGCGCCGGACGGGGGCCAAGGCGCCCGGTTTTGCTCAGCAGTTCGCGCCATTAAAGAACCTGCAAGTCTGGCGCTTCTCGCTTTACTACTTCTTCGTCTTTGGCGCCTTCGTGGCGCTAGCGCTGTGGCTGCCGCACTACCTGATCGACGTCTATGGCGTCGACGTACGCACGGCGGGCATGGCGGCAGCCTCCTTCAGCCTCTCGGCCTCGCTGTTCCGTGCCTACGGCGGGCACCTGTCCGACAAGTTCGGCGCGCGGTCGGTCATGTACTGGACCTTCGGCTTTTCCATGCTGTTTCTGTTCATGCTGTCCTATCCGCCGACTGATTATGTCATTCAGGGCAAAGATGGCGTCATCGCCTTTTCGACCAGCATGGGCCTGTGGCCCTTCATCGCCACGCTGTTTGCGCTTGGCTTTTTCATGAGCCTGGGTAAGGCGGCGGTGTTCAAACACATCCCCGTCTACTATCCCAACAACGTGGGCGCGGTGGGCGGGCTTGTCGGCATGATCGGCGGCCTTGGCGGCTTTGTCCTGCCCATCGCTTTCGGCGCTCTGCTGGACCTGACCGGCATCTACACGTCCTGCTTTGCGCTGCTTTTCATTCTGGTCGCCATCGCGCTGACCTGGATGCACCTGTCGATCCGTGCGATGGAACGCGCCGCCCATGGCGAGGTTCTGGACCGCTTGCCGCAACTTCCCGAGATGCAGTCGATCCACTCGCCCGAAAGCACCACCATGCCGCGCGTGTTGGAGGATTGGCGGCCCGAAGATCCGGCCTTCTGGGCCGAGAAGGGGCGTGCCGTCGCGCGCCGCAACCTGTGGATATCGATCCCGGCGCTGCTTCTGGCTTTCTCGGTCTGGATGGTCTGGTCGATGGTGGTGGCGAAACTGCCGCTGATCGGCTTTGCCTTCACTCCGGAACAGCTGTTCTGGCTGGCGGCCCTTCCCGCCCTGTCGGGGGCGACGCTGCGCATCTTCTACGGCTTCATGGTGCCGATCTTTGGCGGCAGGCTTTGGACGACGCTGTCCACCGCCTCGCTGATGCTGCCTGCCATCGGCATCGGCTATGCCGTGCAGAATCCCGAAACCCCCTACTTCATCTTCCTGGTGCTGGCGCTCCTTTGCGGTCTGGGCGGTGCCAACTTTGCCTCCTCCATGGCCAACATCGGCTACTTCTTCCCCAAGGCCGAAAAGGGCAACGCCTTGGCCCTGAATGCAGGTCTTGGCAACCTGGGCGTCAGCGTCATGCAGTTCCTGGTGCCGCTGGTCATCACCGTGGGTGTCTTCGGCGCGATGGGAGGGGCACCGCAAGCCCTGACCGAGGGTGGCGAGCTCTGGATGCAGAATGCAGGCTTCATCTGGGTGCCGTTCATCCTGATCTCGACCATCGCGGCATGGGTCGGGATGAACGACATCGCCGATGCCAAGGCCAGCTTTGCCCAGCAATCGGTGATCTTCGGACGCACCCACAACTGGCTGATGTGCGTCCTTTACATCGGCACCTTCGGGAGCTTCATCGGCTATTCGGCTGGCTTTCCGCTACTCAGCCGGATCGCCTTCCCCGATATCAACGCCCTGCAATACGTCTTCCTTGGTCCGCTGGTTGGCGCGCTGTCGCGTGCAGGCACGGGCTGGGTGTCTGACAAGTTCGGCGGCGGGCGCGTCACCTTCTGGGTCTTCGTGGGGATGATCGTCAGTGTTCTGGCCGTGATCCTGTCACTGCAGGCCGGGTCCTTCGCCGGGTTCTTCGCGGGCTTTATGGCGCTGTTCTTCTTCACCGGCGTGGGCAACGCCTCCACCTTCCAGATGATCCCGGTCATCATGGGCCGTGAAGTGCCGCGCCTGATGCCACAACTGACTGGTGTCGACCGTGCCCGCCAGATCGCCATGGAGTCGGGTGGAATCGTCGCTTTCACCAGCGCCATCGGGGCCTATGGCGGGTTCTTCATCCCCAAGGCCTATGGGTCGTCGATCGCCATGACCGGCAGCCCGATCGGCGCGCTGTGGCTGTTCCTGATCTTCTATGTGCTGTGCCTTGCCATCACCTGGGCCGTCTACACGCGCCCCGGCGGGCTTCTCCATGACATCGAGCGCGGCCATGTGACCCCCGCCGCCGCCTATCCCGCAGAATAACGAAAGGACGCTACGATGAGCCACCTTCTCGACAGACTGAACTTCTTCCAAAGCAAAGAGCTGGAGCAATTCTCGGACGGCTGGGGCCAGACCACACGCGAAAACCGGGATTGGGAGGACGTCTACAGAAACCGCTGGCGGCACGACAAGATCGTACGCTCGACCCACGGGGTGAACTGCACGGGGTCCTGCTCTTGGAAGATATACGTCAAGTCCGGTATCGTGACCTGGGAGACGCAGCAGACCGACTATCCCCGCACCCGGGCGGGGCTGCCCAACCACGAACCGCGCGGCTGCGCGCGGGGCGCGTCCTACAGCTGGTATCTCTATTCCGCCAACCGCGTGAAGAATCCGCTGATCCGGGGCGCCCTGATGCGGGCCTGGCGCAAGATGCGCCCCACGACGACGCCGGTCGCCGCCTGGGCCGCGATCCAGAACGATCCGGTGCTGCGCGCAAGCTATACCAAGACGCGCGGCAAGGGCGGTTTCGTGCGCGCCACCTGGGATGAGGCGACCGAGATCATCGCCGCTGCCAACGCCTACACCGCCAAGACCTATGGCCCCGACCGGGTGTTCGGCTTCTCACCGATTCCTGCCATGTCGATGGTCAGCTATGCCGCCGGTTCGCGCTATCTGTCGCTTCTCGGCGGCACCTGCATGTCGTTCTACGATTGGTATTGCGACCTGCCGCCCGCATCGCCGCAGACCTGGGGCGAACAGACCGACGTTCCGGAATCGGCCGACTGGTACAATGCGGGCTTCCTCATGCTCTGGGGCTCGAACGTGCCGCAGACCCGCACGCCCGACGCGCATTTCTATACCGAGGTGCGCTATCGCGGCACCAAATCCGCCGTGGTCAGCCCGGATTACTCTGAGGCGGCCAAGTTTGGCGACATCTGGCTGAATCCGCAGGCCGGGACGGATGCCGCACTGGCGATGGCCATGGGCCATGTGATCCTGCGCGAATTCCATCTGGACCGGCAGGCCGAGTACTTCGAAGACTATGCCCGCAAATACACCGACATGCCGATGCTCGTCCGGCTTGAGGACCGCGACGGTCACCTCGTCCCCGG
>NZ_JBOFBI010000239.1:0-7643 GCF_051645465.1 Tabrizicola sp.
ACCTGCGCCCGCACCCATTCCGACCCCGCACGCGTCTTGCCCGCGCCACGCCCGCCCATGATCACCCAAGTCTTCCAGGCGCCCCTTGGCGGCAACTGATGCGGCAGCGCCCAGAACTCGAAGACCCAGGGCAGAGCCAGAAGCGCATTCTGGCTCAAGCCCGACAGGAACTCGTCAACCTCCTCCGGCGTTGCGGAGGCAAGCCAGGCGGCGCCCGATTTCAGCTCGGGCGTCTTCAAGGTCGAGTGTTCCGCCGGCTCCGACGTGGCCGGCAATCTGCTTGCGGAGTTTGTCAACGTTGCCTCTTTCTTGCAGCGCCTGCTGCGTCGTCGCGCGAAGATCGCGGATCGCCGTCTGTGCTGCTTTGATTTCCGTGAATTCTCCGGCCCGGATCGCGGCAATGGTGCGCTTAAGCTCCATCGCCGCCAGGCCGTAGAGATCTTCAGCCACGCCCAGAAGATCCTCTGGCGTGACGTCGTCCTCCATGAAGCCAACTGTCATCTATACCCGTCACCTCTCATGCAGCCCCCAGCACGAGCGAAATGAAAAAGCGGCCAGCGGGGTTACCCCCGGGCCGCTTCGACACTTCTTCTAGCATGCCACAATGTCTACATTGGACCGTTCGCAAAGTCAAGCGCAAAAGTCTTTTGGATCAATGGCTTATCGAACGGTCCGTTAGGACTTTGGTAACCTTCCCGGCCACGCATCCCTTGCGATGGCCCTTGTGTAGGCAGAAGCGACCTGAAACGGGCGGCCTACGGGCACCGGAACGCAGTTAACGAGTGGTGACCGCTACAGTAAGCCCTTGATTTTCATGAGAACAGGCCATTGTCCCACCGTGGGACATCACTCGCCCTGGACCCCCGTCTCGCCCTCGGCCCCCTGCTGCGCCTCGATCTCCCGCCACCGCGCGACATTCTCGTTGTGCTCGGCCAGCGTCTCGGCAAAAGCATGCCCGCCCGTCCCGTCCGCGACGAAGAAAAGATAGTCCGTCGTGTCCGGATTCACCGCCGCCCTGATCGCTTCCGCACCGGGGTTGGCGATCGGCGTCGGCGGCAGGCCATCGATCACATAGGTGTTCCAGGGCGTCTCTCGCCGCAGCTCGCTTTGCCGCAGGCCCCGTCCCAGCACACCCTCGCCCTTGGTGATGCCATAGATCACCGTCGGGTCGGTCTGCAGCCGCATCCCCTGCTGCATCCGGTTGACGAAGACGCTGGCCACCTGCCCCCGTTCCTCCGCAACCGCCGTCTCCTTCTCGATGATCGAAGCCATGATCAGCGCCTCTTCCGGCGTATCATAAGGCAGCCCCTCGGCGCGGGCCGCCCAGGCTTCCGCCAGCACCGCCGCCTGCTTCTCGGTCATCGCGGTAATCAACCCGCCACGTTCGGCCCCCCGCTCGACCTCGTAGCCCCCCGGCGCAAGGCTTCCCTCCGGCGGCACGGTCTCCAGCGAGCCCTGCAGGAAGTCGGCCTTCTTCAGCGCATCGACGATCTGCCAGCTGGTCACGCCCTCAGCCACAGTGATCCGGAAAACCAGCGCCGGATCGTCCGACACCTCAAGATACTCCGGCGGCAGCGGATCGACCCCGGCATCGAACCGCGTCACCTCGGAATAGGAATTCGTGGCCAGATCCAGCTCGCTCAGCACCACATCGGCCGAGTTGATGCCGATCCGGAAATTGAGGTCCCGCCCGCAGGTCGACCGCCCGCTCGAGGTGATCGCCTGCAGAACTTCCGACATGCTGGCGCCTTCGGGAACCATGTAACTCCCGAACTTCAGATCGTCCGCCCGGTCAGAGTACTCCGCCCCGATCCGGAAAATCCGCGCGTCAGAGATCGCCCCCCGCTCTTCCAGATTCCGGCTGACGGAAGACAACGACGCCCCGCGCTCCACCTCCAGGCAGATCGCTCCTGCCAAGGGTCCGGGCGCGACAAACTCGTTCCGCCCCCAGGCGACCATTGCCGCCATCGCGATCAGGATCACGATGAACAGCGTCAGCGCGTTCGAGGCGATGGACTTCCACATCTTCAGCGCACCTTGCCCAAGACGATGCTGGCGTTGGTTCCGCCGAAGCCGAAGCTGTTCGACAGCGCCACATCGATCTTGCGCCTGACCGCCTTGTTCGCCGCCAGATCCAGCTTCGGCGCCACCGCCGGGTTGTCCAGGTTGATCGTCGGCGGCGCCACCTGATCGCGGATCGCCAGCACGCAGAAGATCGCCTCTACCGCACCCGCTGCACCCAGAAGGTGCCCGATCGAGGACTTGGTCGAAGACATCGTGGCTTTCGGGGCATGATCGCCCAACAGCCGCTCCACCGCGCCAAGCTCGATCGTGTCGGCCATCGTGCTGGTCCCGTGCGCGTTGATATAGTCGATATCCGACGCTTCCAGCCCCGCCCGCTTCAACGCCGCCGCCATGGAACGGAAACCGCCATCCCCGTCCTCGGACGGTGCCGTGATGTGGTAGGCGTCGCCCGACAGGCCATAGCCCAGGACCTCACAGTAGATCCTGGCCCCACGAGCCTTCGCGTGCTCGTACTCCTCCAGGACCACGATCCCCGCCCCCTCGCCCATCACGAACCCGTCGCGGTCCGCATCATAGGGACGGCTCGCCTTGGTCGGGTCGTCCGCGCGCTTCGTCGACAGGGCCTTGCAGGCGTTGAACCCCGCGATCCCGATTTCCGAGATCGGGCTTTCCGTGCCGCCCGCCACCATCACATCGGCATCGCCCCACTGGATCAGCCGCGCCGCGTCGCCGATGGCATGGGCGCCGGTCGAACAAGCCGTCACCACCGCGTGGTTCGGGCCCTTGAAGCCGAAGCGGATCGAAACCTGCCCCGCGACAAGGTTGATCAGCGCGCCCGGGATGAAGAAAGGCGACACCCGCTTCGGCCCCTTCTCCTTGATCATCACCGCCGTCTCGGCAATCGTCGTAAGCCCCCCGATGCCCGACCCGATCATCACCCCGGTCCGGAGCTTTTCCTCCTCCGAAGGGTCCTCCCACCCGGCATCCCGCACGGCCTGGACGGCGGCGGCCATGCCGTAGATGATGAAGTCGTCAACCTTGCGCTGGTCCTTCGGTTCCATCCAGTCGTCGGGGTTGAAGGTGCCGTCCGTGCCGTCGCCCTTCGGGATCTCGCAGGCATACTGGGTGACCACATTCGCCGGATCGAACCGGGTGATCGGCCCCGCGCCCGAGCGGCCGGCGATCAGGCGGGCCCAGGTCTCTTCCACCCCGCAGGCAAGGGGGGTGACCATCCCAAGACCGGTGACCACGACACGACGCATGCTGCTCTCTCCCAGATCAAGGCTTTTCCGCGGTGATACACGGGCCCCAGTTTTCGCGCAACCGTGGGGCAGGCGGATCGGCGGGTGGAAGGCATGGGCACGGTGCCCGACAAAGCCCGGCAAGGGAAATCAATGCCTTGGCCGGGTGCATTCAGGAAGCCTTAATCTTTGCTCGATCCCGCGACGACCCGCCCGGAAGCGCCCGCGAAGATCAGTTCAACCCTTGGGCCGCAAGACAGGCGTCGCCCGCGGCGATGGCCGCTTCGCTTAGCGAACCCACAACCTCGGCGTCGTTGTTGGTGATCGCCTCTAGCTGTTCAGCGGACAACTTGGCCACAAAATCGGTCTGCATGCAGTTCACTACCGCTGTTGCCTGCTCGGCGGTTCCGGCTCGTTCTGCCCGGACCTTTGCGCTGTTGACGAACGCGTTCACAAATCGGGTGGCGGGCGGATCGTCAAAATCGGGTTCGCAACCATATGGAGCACGCCCGGTCCCGCCGATTACGGCAGCTTCCCGGTCCAAGAGGGTTTTGCAGGCCCATTTGCGCATTGGCGAAGGCATCCGGGCATTGATATCGATCCAGACTTCAAGATGACTGTTGCCGAAAATGCCGCGCTGGGGATCGATTTCAGAATACTTGGCGAAGCGGTACCAATCCTGCAGAACAAAGACGAGCGTCAGGCAGGCGATTGCCACGATCCATAGAATGACTTTCTTGATCACAATTGTCCCCGGAGTTGTTATTCAGTCAGCGGCATATCACGGCCAGTTCGGGCGCACCAAGTCAGAAATGGCAGACCGCTTCGCGCAAAGGACGTCGTGCCGGGGTCCTCTACCCCTGCCGTGCCACGATCCCCATGACCGCCGCCAGCAGCTGTGCGGCCAGTGCGGCCCCCTGCCCGTCAACATCACGGTCAGGCATGAATTCCACCATGTCGAAGCCCACGATCCGGGCCTTCTCGGCGACCCCGGCGATCAGTTCCAGCACCTGCCAGAAGCCAAGACCTCCCGCGGTGCGCCCGATCACGGCGGGCATGATCGGCGGGTCAAGCGCGTCGAGATCGAGGCAGACGATCACCTCTGCCCCCTCCGAGATCAGATCGATCGCGCGACCGATCCCCGACCGCGCCACCTCTCCCGCCGGAACAAAGCCGACGCCCCAGGCCTCGGCATCCTGCACATCCTGCATCCGGGCCGAGCCGATGCCGCGCTGGCCGACCTGGATGATCGCGTCGATGTGGTCCATTTCCGAAGCCCGCCGCATCGTCGAGGAAAGCCCAAGCCTTTCGCCCTGAACCTCATCCCGCCAGTCGATATGCGCGTCGATCTGCAGGATGGTGAAGCCCCGGCGCCGCGCGCCATAGGCCTCGAGCATCGGGATCGGCAGGCTGTCGTCACCGCCGATCAGCATCGGTACCCCGCCCCGGTCAAGGATCTGGCTGACCGCGCCGAAGATCCGCGAGCGGTTTCCGGCGGGATCGCCGATGTCCTGCTCCAGGTCCCCTGCATCCACCGCGGATACGCCACCTGGAAAGACCGGCCCGCCAAGGTCGAAGTTCATATGCGCCAGGTTCGCCGCATAGGCCGCCCCCGCCGCGCGGATCGCCGCAGGGCCGCCCGCGCAGTAGAAGCCGACCGAAGGATAGGGCGTACAGCCGTCCGCCCCGATCAGGGCCATTCTGGCCGTCAGCCGTGACAGATCGCGGCAGCGGGGGATGCCCATGAAGGTATCGGCCGATGCGGCACCGAACATCGTGCCAAGGGCAGTGTTGCCGGTCATCCAGGCCCTCCTTCGCTGGGTATCAGACTGGACGGGCCAAAACGGCGAGGCAAGGTGGAAGCCGGGGGGCGGCGGCGGACCGCCGGTCGCGACGGCCGGGGCGGGGCCAAAATCCTTCGAAGGATTTTGCAAATCTTTTCGAAAAGATTTGGCGCCCACCGCCCGGCCAAATGCAAAAGGCACCCCGCAGGGTGCCCTTTCCGTCCCGAAGGACAAAAGCCTCAGGCGGCTTCCGAGATGAACTTCACCGCATCGCCGAAGGTCTGGATCGTCTCGGCGGCGTCATCGGGGATCTCGATCCCGAACTCTTCCTCGAAGGCCATGACCAACTCGACCGTGTCGAGCGAATCCGCGCCCAGGTCGTCGATGAACGAGGCCGATTCCGTTACCTTGTCTGCTTCGACGCCCAGATGCTCGACGACGATCTTCTTCACGCGATCAGCGATGTCGCTCATGTCCGTTCCTCTATCTTGGGCCGGAATTCCCCGGCCGTTCTCGTTCTAACGTTTACCGGGCGTTGCCTGCCGGGGCAAGCACCCTGGCGCAATCCTGCGCGCCTATAGCAAGGGTCTGCGCGCATGGCAAACGCTTTAACCTGACTTGGCACAGGGCGGCGTCAGACCATCGCCATGCCGCCGTTGACGTGGAGCGTGGCGCCGGTCACATAACCCGCCTCGGGCGAGGCAAGGTACAGGACGGCCGCGGCGATTTCCTCGGGTTTACCCATCCGCCCGGCCGGGACCGCGCCCAGAATGCCTTCGCGCTGCTGGTCGTTCAGCTTGTCGGTCATCGCGGTTTCGATGAAGCCCGGCGCCACGCAGTTCACCGTGATCCCGCGGCTTGCTACTTCCGCCGCCAGCGATTTCGAGAGGCCCACCATCCCGGCCTTCGAGGCCGCATAGTTCACCTGGCCCGCATTCCCGGTCTGGCCGACGACCGAGGAGATATTGACGATCCGCCCCCAGCGGGCTTTCATCATCCCCCGGATCGCCGCCCGGCAAAGGCGGAAGGTCGCCGTCAGGTTCACGTCGATCACGGCCTGCCAGTCTTCGTCCGACATGCGCATGACAAGGCCGTCTTTGGTGATCCCGGCGTTGTTCACCAGGATGTCGACCGCCCCCATCGCCTCGACCGCGCGTTTGACCAGCCCCTCCACGTCCTCGGGGTTCGAGAGGTTGCACGGGAGAACATGGGCGCGGTCGCCAAGTTCCGCCGCCAGTTTCTCAAGCGGTTCGGTGCGGGTGCCGGAAAGGCCTAAGGTCGCGCCCGCCGCATGCAAAGCTCGGGCGATGTCGGCGCCGATGCCACCGGAGGCTCCGGTCACAAGGGCGGCTTTGCCGGTCAGGTCGAACATTCGGGAACTCCTCTCAGGCCTTCAGGGCGGCGATATCGTCGGGCGTGCCGATGGCGCGGGTCGTGGCCTCGGCAGCGGTCCGCTTGATCATGCCGGACAGCGCCTTTCCGGCGCCGATCTCCCAGAACTCGGTGACACCGGCCTTTTCCATCCAGAGGACGCTCTCGCGCCAGCGGACGGAGCCGGTAATCTGGGCGATCAAGAGGTCATGAATCCGGTCCGGTTCCATCACCGCCTCGGCCCGCACGTTGACGACGACAGGCACTTTCGGCGTACCGATCGGAACGGCGGCCAGGGCCTCGGCCATCACATGGGCGGCGGGCTGCATCAGGGCGCAGTGGAACGGGGCGGAGACGGGAAGGAGGATTGCGCGCTTGGCGCCTTTGGCCTTGGCGATCTCCAGCGCGCGCTCGACGGCGGCCTTGTGGCCGGAAACCACGACCTGCATGGGGTCGTTGTCGTTCGCGGCCTGGCAGACCTCGCCTTGGGCAGCTTCGGCGGCAACGGCGGTGGCGGCTTCAAAGTCCAGGCCCAGAAGGGCGGCCATCGCACCGACGCCGACGGGGACGGCCTCCTGCATCGCCTGGCCGCGGATGCGCAGAAGCCGTGCGGTATCCGAAAGCGTCAGCGACCCGGCGGCGCAAAGGGCGGAGTATTCGCCGAGCGAGTGCCCGGCGACGAAGCTTGCGTGATCCAGACCGAAGCCTTCCGCCTCCAGCGCCCGGAGAGCCGCGATGGAGGTCGCCATCAGCGCGGGCTGGGCGTTCTGGGTCAGGGTGAGCTCGGCAATGTCGCCCTCCCAGATGAGGGTGGAGAGCTTTTCGCCCAGGGCTGCATCGACCTCGTCGAAGACGGCCCTGGCGACCGGATAGGCCTCGGCCAGCGCACGGCCCATGCCGATGGTCTGGGCGCCCTGCCCCGGAAAGACGAATGCGCGGCTCATGTTTCCCCCTAGCGTTTCCTTGGGGATAGCGCGGTGGGGGGTCTTCTGCAATCGCCGGAGGGGTGGATCGGCAAGGAAAGCGGTCTGGGAAGCGCTTGGTTTGACTTCCGGGCCCGGCTTTGGTCATCCTTGCCCGAGTTGCAAGGAGCGAATGGCATGCACAGCCGGTTCTGGGCCGACTACAGCGCGCGCGAGATCATGGCGCTGGACCGGGAGCGGCTGATCGCCGTCCTGCCGGTGGGTGCCATCGAGCAGCATGGGCCACATCTGCCGGTCTC
>NZ_JBOFBI010000240.1:0-2771 GCF_051645465.1 Tabrizicola sp.
TATGCGCTGGAAGCCGATCCGCTGATCCTAGCTGGCCCAGCCTCGCAGTTCTGGAACCCAGAGCTACTAAGCCAGTTGCCCGGCCTGATCCAGCCAGACACCCGGCCCGACGCCCCGAAATCGAACTTTCTCTGGTCCGGCAATGCCGAGGAGGCAGGGCGGTTCACGCATGCCTATCAGTCAGCCTGGTTGTCCGCAGCCTTGCTTGCACCCGAGGCCCACACCCGCCTGGCCGAAGCCACCTTCAATGCCTCACGGAACTGGAGTCTTGCCTGGCACCTGAACAAAGGCCTCGCAGGGGCGCCCGAGCCCGCACTTGCGGCAACTCGGGAAACGGCGATGAACCCGGCCGTGCTCGATGCTTTTGCGCTGGTCATCCTCGGGGCCGAGTCCCGTCTGGTTCACCCCGACATCCCCGGCCATCAACCCGATACCGAACGGGTGCAAACAGACGCCGATGCCGTCGCGCGTGCCTATACCGAGCTTCGCGGCTTTGTTGTGTCACCCGGGTCCTATGTTGCGGAAAGCGACTACTTTACCCACAATTGGCAAGAGGCGTTCTGGGGCGGCAACTATCCTCGTCTTGCCGACATCAAGCGCCGCTACGATCCCGATGGCTTGTTCTTCATGCGGCACGGCCCCGGCAGCGAGGCGTGGAGCGACGACGGATTCTCGCGAAAGTGAGCTGCCCACTGGTGTGGTGACAAGTCGTCGTCCGTTCGACCAATCGAAGGTCACGGCGTTTCGGCCTTCTCGGGCCTAGAATGGCGCAAGATCGGCCCTATTCGGCTGAAGGGGGATGGAATGTGGTAAACATTCGACAAACCTTGCACTATGCGGAGGTGGCCCTGCTGCATTCGACCAGCCAAGTCCGGAAGTTGATCATGGCTGGACTTTCCCCGCGCGAGGACAGACGCGTCAACCAATAAGAGCCCGCGGCGACTTCGATGTCGAACAGCCGGCAAAGGCTGCCTTCTGCGATCTCGCGCTCGAACAACCGTGTCGGCAAAAGTGCCACACCGTACCCATTTACGGCCATCTGCGCAATCGCCACCGAACTGTCGCACATCGGGGCACGCATCGGCGGCGGTTCGGTCTCGGCAGCAGAGAACCACTGCAGCCATTCATCCGCACGGTAGGACCGCAGCAGCACTTGTTGAGCGAGGTCGGAGGGCATCGTGATCTCGCGGGCAATTCCTGGACTGCAGAGCGGCGTCATCGGGGCCGCAAACAGTGGCACAGCCTCAGTCGCCTGCCAATTTCCGTCGCCAAAGCGGATCGCCATGTCCAGTCCTTCACCCGCTAGATCGACCCGGTTGTTGTTAGTGTAGATGCGCAGGTCGATGGTCGGGTGCAGCGCTTCGAACTCTGCAAGACGAGGCATCAGCCAGCCGACCGCAAATGTGCCAACTACACCGACATGCAGGGTTTCATGAAACCGGCCATCCATGAACCGGTCCAGCGTTTCAGCCATCTTGTCGAACGCCGAGGTAAGAACCGGAACCAGTGCAGCGCCTTCGTCCGTCAACACCAGTCCGCGCGGCACCCGGCGGAACAATGACACGCCAAGCCTTTCCTCCAGACCTTTGATCTGGTGGCTGACCGCGGCTTGCGTCACGCAAAGTTCTACCGCCGCCCGCCCGAGGTGCAGGTGCCGTGCAGCAGATTCAAAGGCGCGCAGTGCATTCAACGGAATTTGTGGGCGATCCATGCGAATCCGTTAGTTTTTCTTATCATAACGCCAAGATATCATGCTTTGTACGCCAATATCAGCACGAGTAGAGTGGGTAACATAAGAAAAATATGAGGTAGACCATGCTGACAAGAAGACACTTCATCGAGCTTTCCGGCACGGCCGTCGTTTTGGCGGCAGGCCCGATTGGCGCAAATCCAATGGCGTCCGGCATTTATGAAATGATCGATGCCGAGGTCGCCGCAATCGAGGCCTCGACCGGCGGCAGGCTCGGCGTTGCGGTCCTTGATACCGGATCGGGCACCACCTACTCATGGCGCGGAGACGAGCTCTTCCCCATCCTGAGCACGTTCAAATTCCTTCTTGCCGGAGCGGTTCTGCACCGCGTGGATGCTGGGGAAGAACGGCTTGACCGCGCGATCCCGGTCCGCGCCGAAGATCTTGTGCCCCATGCACCCACCGTCGAACCGCTGGTCGGCAAGACGATCACCGTCGGGCAGCTGTGCGAGGCGACCGTCACGCTTAGCGACAACGCCGCAGCCAACATCTTGCTCGCCACTATGAACGGGCCCGAGGGCTTGACCGCCTTCATCCGTACATTGGGCGATCAGATCACACGACTGGATCGGTGGGAGATCGAACTCAATGAAGCAGCCCCGGGCGATCCGCGCGACACGACTACGCCGCAGGCCATGATTGCGTTGATGCAGCAACTGATCTTGGGCGATGCGCTCAGCGACACTTCGCGGCGGCAGCTGACTGCCTGGCTCATCGCAAACCAGACTGGAGACGCACGAATTCGTGCGGGTGCCCCGGAAGACTGGACAGTGGGTGACAAGACCGGGACGGGCGAGAACGGCACCTTCAACGACATCGCGATCCTCCTTCCTCCGGAACGTGCGCCGATCCTTCTGGCTGTCTATCTTACGCAGTCAATACAAACCATGGACAACGCGAACGCAGCCATCGCCGCCGTTGCTCTAACTGTGACTGGGGTGATCTGACGCCGTTTTCGTCGCCCTCGGCCAAAGCAATCCGGCGCGACCCAGTCCCAGGAAAGGAACCGAAAGCACGATCG
>NZ_JBOFBI010000241.1:0-3751 GCF_051645465.1 Tabrizicola sp.
CAGTTTGAAATCACGGAACAGACCCGCAAAGCAGTACAGCGGTGGATCGAAAGCCCGGCGATGTTCGGGTGCGATGATCTTTGGCCAAGCCGGTTTCACGGCAGCCCGCACCTTTCGACCCGGCAGTATGCACGCATCCTTCGCGGCTGGGTGACGTCGATCGGACTGGAACCGAGTGCTTATGGCACGCATTCGATGCGGCGCACCAAGGCGGCGCAGATCTACAAGAAGACGGGGAACCTGCGGGCTGTGCAACTCCTTCTCGGCCACACCAAGATGGACAGCACGGTGCGATATCTGGGGATCGAGTTGGAAGACGCGCTGGAGATTTCAGAAGGCGTCGAGATGTAGATCGGAACCCATCGTAGCCGAACGGTCCAGGCGTTCAGTGGAGACGGACAGTCGCAACTCACAGAAAATTGTTGACTCTAATAGTCAACTTTGCAACATCACCTGCACTGCCCGCCAAACACAGCCAGCACATCACCGAACCGGTCCGGACATCCGGAAGGTTCTGAAGAATGGAGCTGGCCAAATGACCATCAAGCAAGTCCTTCTTTCCGGCGCTGCCGCACTTGCAATGACCGCGACTGTGGCCGACGCCCATGCGTCCTGGATTGCGCAGCATGGCGGTGACTATGTCGTGATCCACGGCGAAGGCTCGGCCACGAACGAAGCCTATGACCCCGCGATTGTGACGGATGCCAAGGGGTTCGACAAAACCGGAGCACCGCTGACCGTCACCTTGGCACCGCAAGGCAAGGTCATGGGGCTGAGTGGCACCGAAGGTGCAGCAGTCCTCTCGGTCGTTTACTCCGACGGCTGGTGGACAGAAGACGCGGCGGGCGAGTGGCATAACGAGAGCCCGGATAAGCACGCCGGTTACAAAAGCACGGGGCAGTGCTTCACCTATCCCGTGGCCTATGTCGGTGCGACCGAGAAGCCCGGCGTCGCCGTCGGACATCCGCTGGAGATTGTGCCGCTGACCGACCCAACGATCCTGACCATGGGCGACAAGCTGCAGGTGCAGGTCTTTAAGGACGGCAAGCCGCTTGTCGGTGTGTCGGTGTCGCTGGATGTGCTGACGGATTGGGATCTGTCGTCGCCGGTGACAGATGCCGACGGCAAGACCATGGTGACAGTGCAGAACAACGGCCTGAACGTGCTGCAGTATTATGACGAAACCAAGGTGTCCGAGAAGGAGAGCATTGGTCGGCAGGCGGTCCTGTCCTTTGTCGCGAAGGGCCCAGCCGAAGAATAGCCGACACGTCCTGCCGTCCTGCCGCGACACCCATCACTGGTTTGTCGCGGCAACCAGCGGGTCCCGCGGCCGCCAGGACATTTTACACAACAACGCCAGCCCTTTGGTCAGCCACGCGCTCGTCTAGCCACGTCGACAGAGCGTCAGAACAAGCGTGGCATGGGGATGGGACGATGATGTCAAGGCCAGTGGCCATAGTCGCGGTGGCAGTTTGGGCAAGCCCGGCGGTTGCCTTCGAAGCGCTGACTTTCGGGGACTTCACTCTGACGCCCGAGGTCGGCGCGAACTTGATGTTTATGCACGACAGCGCGATGGAGGACTCGACCACAGGGTATCTTGACCTGACGCTGGTCTGGTCGCGCCAGGTGGGCAGCCTGACATTCGGGGTGGAAGCGTTCAGCGAAATCGTCCTCGATACGGCCGAAGACCGGGCGATCAAAGTGTTCGGCGACCCCTACATTGATCTTGGGCTTTGGCTTGAGGGGGAGCGGTTTGGCTATCTGGCCTACTCCTATACCAGCAGTGCGATCGGCGAGCACTGCATCGAGGCGCCGACCACGGGCGAAAACATCGGCGCGGGGGATTACGTGACGATAGGTACTTGCCCAGCATTTGATAGCCGGTCTGTGCTGTTCTACCGGACACCGGATCTTGGCGGCGGGCTGAAATTGGCGGCCAGCTACATGCCGGAGACCGGGTTTGAAAGCGTGGAAAGTGGCGAAGCCACGTCGAGTGCGTCGCTTGCCCTGATTTATGAGCGCGAAGCCATGAGCGGGGCAATCTGGACCGGCAGCCTCGGCATGGAAAAGGTGCTGGCTGTGGAAGGCGGCGGCCCTGAGGCCGTGGCCTATCAAGCGGGTCTCAATTGGACCAAGGACGGCTGGACCATCGGAGGCGCCGTCGCCCTGACAGACAATGGCGACTGGACCGAAGACAGTGGCTTCGGGCTGGGCGTAAGCCGTGAGGTGACGGACAAGCTGACCCTCAGCACAAACCTGAACGTCTCGCAAAGCCGGGCCGCAGGGGCCAGGCTGGACGAGACATCGATTGCCGTGATCGGCATGTACAGCTTCGTGCCCGACAAAGTCATCGCGGACATGGGCGTCTGGCATATTCGCAGCGATGATGCGGGCGCCAAATCAAACCGATCCGTCGTCAGTATCGGGATGAACCTTTATTTCTGACTTTTTTAATTGGTCATCCTTAACTCCGGTGGGCGTTGTTGCATAAGTCGTTGGTTGGAAGACTCACATGGTGAATCCAGTGGCTTAGAGTTTGCCATGAGCAAGCCTGCTGGCTCTCGCCAAATTCGGCACCCGGTTTCATGAGACTTCGGCACCCGATTGCGTCTGCTTCCGCACGTCGGTTAGTGCTAGCAAAGGCGGGAAGCGCGGAGATCTCAGCTATCGCATCGTTCCCCGCCTTTGCGGTCTGTGGGACGCTATTGCACGGCTAACGGTTGAGGCGTGACAGCCAATTTCGCGGACAGTGTCGTCTAACCCAAACGATCTCGACCTGACCGAGGACGGTGAGAACGGCGGTGAGAAAGTCGGCTACGGGAACGGCGGGATAAGCCTGCTGCGGGCGGCGCAATAGTCGGCCACTTTTGCCTCTTCTGGCGACAGGGAGGGAGGCGGCATTTTCATCGTGGACAAGTATCGAAGGGTTCAACTTGCCTGTGCGGAGGGGATGAGCCAGCGGGGGGCTGCGCGGCATTTCAACATCTCGCGCGACAGTGTTCGGAGGATGTTGGCGTTTTCGGTGCCGCCTTACGCGACTGCGGCGAGGATGGCTGCGGGCTGGGCGATGGGTGAGGCTGTAGCTAGCTGTTGACTGGGGCAGGTGCAGCTTTGTCGGCGTGAGATTCCGGGCTCAGAGTGGCGTATGACGTGCAGTCTCCGCGCCAAAGTTGACGAAGAGCTTTTGCCATCAAATCCAGCTGTTTTACTCAAGGCCCTTCAATGATGTTTCGCGCCACTCCGTCCGCTTTCGGGCCGTAAGTCATGATCAAAGTAACGACAATGCCCCCAACCGACAGTGCGCCTACCCATAACACCAGTCCGATTGCCCAATCCGAGACTGTCTGCATCGCTGCCCAGATTGCCACGCTCAGAGTCGTCCAACCCAAGATTGCTAGGACGCGTTGCCTAGCAAGTCCGGGGTTTTGGCCCAATGCAGCAATGTGATGCTTGGGCTTGGCGTAGGCTAGGGCCAGAAGGCCCAGACAGCACAGCACGAATGTAACCAAGATCATCATTCTGCCGGCTTCATACTGCGGGGTGCGGAGGCTTCCCGCATGGCCGGGGCAAGCTGGCGCAGGCGCACGCGATACAACGCAAAGGCAAAGAAAGCCGCGAAACCCAGCATCGTCAGGTCAAACCCCGCAATGACCCATTCGCCGGCGGGCAGGGAATAGCCCAGATGTATCCCCGTGGTCAGTGCGTTGAGCACCGGGATCAAACCGCACAAGATGGCAGCGACAGCCAACTG
>NZ_JBOFBI010000242.1:0-13466 GCF_051645465.1 Tabrizicola sp.
CGGCAATGGTGTTCCAGCCGCCGCAGGAGTCGCATTTCCCGGCCCACTTCCGATAGGCCGCGCCGCAGACAGTGCAGGTGAAAGAGGCGATCTGTTTCATTGGGGGCGACACTGCCCGGAATATTTGGCAGCATCAAGGCAAGGCAAAGCTCAGTGCACGCCACTGCGCTCGTAGCTCAGGAGCAGGAGTCCAAGAAGGATCGCTGCAAAAGACAAACCCGCAAGCGGGATATGCAGAATCCACCGATGCGGCCAGGTCAATTCCGTGACCAATCGGTGCAGACCGATCCAGAAACCGAGCGATGCAATCACACCGATGGTGAAGCCCCAGTCCGCCGAAACGAAGGTCGGTTCCACGGAAATGCTGCCTGCAGCCAGGAACCAGGCGAAGAACAGCAGGAAAACAAACTCGAACTTGTCTTTCCCACGCAACTTAGAACGAAAGGCCATCCACAGCGTCAGGATCGGGGCCAGGATGGTCCAAAGTACCAACGCCGCATCCCAGAGAGCATGAGCTGAACCCACGTCAGCCCGCCGACTTGCTGGCATACGACACGAAAATCGACGCCAGGATGCAGCCAGTGAAGAGGTAAAGCCCCCATGCGGTCTCAATGGTGACATAGCCCGCGCCCTTCACGATCACGATGTAGAGCGCGATCAGGAAGACATCGGCCATGGCGAGCTTGCCGAGGATATCCAGCGCGGGAAGCGTTCTGGGGCTGAGGAGGTTCCAGTGAAGAAGCGCCAGGCCGATGGTCTTGGCATAGGGCGCGAAGATCGCAAGGAAGGTCACGACCAACGCCAGAGCCGCGTCGGACTCCCAGAGGGACTGGAGGCCGGTGATGACCGAGATCTCGTCCATCCCGAAGATCGGAAGGAGGGCTGCGCGGAGAAGCGGCGCGAACCAGGCGATGGGGAAGAGGATGAGAAGGGTGAGGTTGGCGTAAGGTAGCGCCTTCACGGTCATTTCTCCGTATACTTTTCGACCAGCTTTCCGTCGCGATAGACGGCTACGACTTCGATCCTTCCGACAATCCCGTCATTGAAAGTCTCCAACTCCTCCGCCGGAACCCAGAGTTCTTCATGATCTCTACCCCCGGCCTGTTGAACTGGATAGCGGGCAGCCGTTGCGGCGTTGATCTCGAACCGAGTCACAAACCCTTCATTATTCGGTGCGGGCAGCACCGAGTTCCAGTCGCGAGCAATCTTCTCTGCATAGGCAAAGGTCGTTACCGGATAAAAGATTGGTTGATCCGGCAAACGTGATGGCAGCGACGCCAGCCACTACTTTCAATCAAGTCCAGTTCCTTGCGTCCAGTCGGTCGATAAAGGATCATCTCACACTCTCAATCGGCCCATCGGCTCGCCCATGAATGAACTGCTGCACGTAAGCATCTGGCGTCGCGTCCATTTCGCCCACCGGTCCGGTCCAGCGGATCACCCCACCGTGCAGCATGGCGACATTATCCGCAATCGCGCGGACCGAGGACATGTCGTGGGTGATTGTCATCGCCGTCACGCCCATTTCCACCACGATCTCGCGGATCAGTTCGTTGATGACACCGGCCATGATCGGATCAAGGCCGGTGGTGGGTTCGTCGAAGAAGATGATCTCCGGTTCCGCCGCGATGGCGCGGGCGAGGCCCACACGTTTCTGCATGCCGCCGGAAAGCTCGGCGGGGAAAAGGTCGGCGGTCTCGGGCTTAAGGCCCACGCGGCGGAGCTTTTCGATGGCGATCTCGCGGGCCTGGGGCTTCGGGAGTGCCTTCGAGCCGCGTAGAAGACGGAACGCGACGTTTTCCCAGACGCGGAGCGAGTCGAAGAGGGCGCCGCCTTGGAACAGCATCCCGAAACGGGCAAGAAAGGCGTCGCGGTCGGTTTTGGTGACGTCCTGGCCATCGAGGGTGATCTGGCCGCTGTCGGGGCGGACGAGGCCAAGGATGCATTTCAGCAGGACCGACTTGCCGGTGCCGGAGCCGCCGATGATCACCATCGAGGTGGCCGAGGCGATGGTGAGATTCACCCCTTGTAGCACCCGGTTGGCCCCGAAGGCCTTGTGGACATCCGTGAGCGTGATCATGAGGTGAAGAACACCTCGGTCAGGACGTAGTTCGCGGCGAGGATCAGGACAGACGCGGAAACGACGGCGGCTTTCGTCGCGGCCCCCACGCCTTGCGCCCCGCGGGCGGAGTTCATGCCGTGGTAGCAGCCCATGAGTGCCACGATGAAGCCGAAGACCGCGCCCTTGACGAGGCCGGAGCCTACGTCCCAGACCTCGAGGAAGTCGGCGGTGTTCTTCAGGTAGGCCGCCGAGTTGAAGTCCAGCCGCGTGATCCCGACGAGCCAGCCGCCCATGATGCCGATGGCGTCGCCGACCGCGACGAGGACGGGCATCGAGAGGGTCGCTGCAAGTACGCGGGGGACGGCCAGGTATTTCAGGGGGTTGGTCGAAAGGGTGACGAGGGCGTCGATCTGCTCGGTGACCTTCATCGTGCCGATCTCGGCGGCGATCGAGGACGCGACCCTTGCGGCAACCATCAGACCGCCGAGGACCGGCCCCAGCTCGCGCGTCATGCCGATGGCGACGATGGAGGGGACGACGGCCTCAGCGTTGAACCGTGACCCGCCGGCGTAGATCTGCAAGGCAAGCGCACCGCCGGTGAAGATCGCGGTCAGGCCGACGACGGGCAGGGAATACCACCCGATCTGCAGAAGCGAGTGGCCAAGTTCGCGCAGGTAGAACGGCGGTCGCAGGATATGGGCGAGGATTGACCCTGCGAAAAGCGTCACCCGACCTACGGCACCGACGGCCTGCAGGACCGCGCGGCCAAGCGAGCCGAGCGTGCCGACGATCATGCCGTGCTCTCCTGATAGCGGCGGGTGTATCGGGCCCCGAGTGCGGTCAGGATCTCGTAGCCGATGGTGCCTGCCGTATCGGCCAGCGCATCTACGCCTTGGTTCGGGCCAAGGATATCGAGGCTGCGGGGCACTTCGGGCAGGTCGGTGATGTCGACGGTGATCAGGTCCATCGAGACGCGGCCAACCAGCGGGCAGGGCGTATCGCCGTCCCAGAGCTGGGCCTTGCTCGACAGGGTCCGGGGCAGGCCGTCGGCATAGCCTCCCGCCACGGTGGCGATCACGCTTGGCCGTTCGGCGGTCCAGGTGCAGCCGTAACCTACGGTTTCGCCCGGCTCGACTTCGCGGGTCTGGATCACGGGCAAGGTCAGGGTCACCGCGGGGATCGCTGCGTCGTAGGGCTTGCCGCCGTAAAGGCCGACACCTGGGCGGGTCAGATCGAAATGATAGCGCTGGCCAAGAAGGATGCCGCCGGTTGCCGCAAAGCTGCGCGGGACGCCCGTGCCATCGGTCATCTCGTGGAAGACCTTAAGCTGCGCTTCGTTCGCTGGGTGGTCGGGGTCGTCGGCGCAGGCGAGGTGGCTCATCAGAAGCTCGGGGCCGGCTTCGATCAGGATCGGCGCGACGGCCTGCCATTCCAGCATCTCGACGCCCAGCCGGTTCATGCCGGTGTCAAGCTGCACACCAAAGGCGTGGCCGGGCAGCGCCTCAAGATGCCGGGTGATCTGCTCGAGGCTGTTCAGCATCGGCGTGAGGTCAAGATCATGGATCATCTCGGTATCGCCGGGCATGTGGCCAGAGAGGACCCCGATCTGCGGCCCCGGTCCCAAGGCCTGACGGACGGCGGCGCCTTCCTCGGCATAGGCCACGAAGAAGCGGCGGGCGCCTGACGCGGCCAAAGTCCGGGCGACGCGGGTCACCCCAAGGCCATAGGCGTCGGCCTTCACCACGGCGGCGGTCTGGACACTCTGGCCCGAAAGCCGGTTCAGCGCCCGCCAGTTCGCGGCGATCGCATCAAGATCAACGGTCAGGTTTGCAGTGGCCATTCGGCTCTTTCGACCGGCAAGGGGGCGGGGTCAAGGGAAAACCTCCGCTCCAGGACCCGCGCGGGATTCGCTTGCTTATCGCTCCGTCGCGATGCGCTGAAGTGGCCGCAGCAGCCGATCTAGAAGCCCACGTCCGGCCCACCGGTCCCCTGCCAGGGCCGGGCGAGATTGCCGAAGCGGGTGAAGCGACCCTCGAACGAGAGCTCGATCGTGCCAATCGGCCCGTGACGCTGTTTGCCGATGATCACTTCGGCCTTGCCGTGCACGTTTTCCATCATCGCCTGCCACTGCGCCATCTTCTCCAACTCATGGTCGCCGGGCTTTTCGCGTTCGCGGTAGTATTCCTCGCGGAAGACGAACATCACGACGTCCGCGTCCTGCTCGATCGAGCCGGATTCGCGGAGGTCCGAAAGCTGGGGTCGCTTGTCTTCGCGGTTTTCCACCTGCCGCGAAAGCTGCGAGAGCGCGATGACCGGAATGTTCAGCTCTTTCGCGATGGCTTTCAAACCTTGCGTGATTTCAGAGACTTCCTGGACGCGGTTGTCCTTGGACGAGCCCTTCAGAAGCTGCAGGTAGTCGATGATCAGCACATCGAGCCCATGGGTCCGCTTCAACCGCCGGGCGCGGGCGGCAACCTGGCTGATCGGCAGGGCCGGGGTGTCGTCGATGTAAAGGGGACAAGCCTCCAGCGCCTTTGCGGCTTCGACGAAACGGCGAAATTCCTGTTCGGTCATGTCGCCGCGGCGGATCTGTTCTGATGGGACTTCTGACGCCTCGGAGAGAATCCGCGCCGCAAGCTGCTCGGCTGACATCTCGAGGCTGAAGAAGCCCACGACCCCGCCTTCGACCGAGCCGTCCGTTCCGTCGGGCAAGCGGCCCCGGCGATGGGCTTTCGCGATGTTGAAGGCGATGTTGGTGGCGAGCGAGGTCTTGCCCATCGATGGGCGGCCCGCGAGGATCAGAAGGTCGGACGGGTGCAGCCCGCCCAGCTTCTTGTCCATGTCGATAAGGCCGGTCGAGATGCCCGCAAGGCCGCCGTCGCGCTGGTAAGCGGCGTTGGCAACATTAACAGCATCCGTTACAGCTTTGAGAAAGCTTTGGAAACCGCGCTCTGCCGTACCCTGCTCGCCCAACTTGTAAAGCCGCTGTTCGGCATCGATGATCTGGTCCTTGGGCTCGCTTTCGACCTCGATCTTCGCGGCCTGGGCGGCAATGTCGCGGCCAAGCTGGATCAGTTCGCGGCGGACCGAGAGATCGTAGATCATCTGCGCGTAGTCCCGCGCGGCGTAGGCCGAGATCGCGGCGCCCGCGAGGCGCACAAGATAGGCGGGCCCGCCCAGTTCCTTCAGGCCTACGTCATCTTCGAGAAAGGCCTTCAGCGTCACGGGCGAGGCGAGCGCGTTCTTCTGGATGCGCGCGGCCGCGATCTCGAAGATGCGCTGATGCACAGGGTCGAAGAAGTGCTCGGCCTTCACCAGCGATGAAATGCGGTCGTAGACCTCATTGTTCGTTAGAATTGCGCCAAGAAGCTGTTGTTCGGCCTCGATGTTGTGCGGCAACACTTCTGCGTCCGCCGGTGCCAGTGCGGGCACCATCGGTCTTAGCGCGGTGATCTCGGTCATGACTGCCTCCTGCCGGGCCTTCTCTGCCCGATCCGCATACGCCCCGGCAACCGGGGAACAAGTCTGGGGATAAGGCGGGGCCGAGTCGGGTTTTGCCCTGTTCTGGAGGGTCACCCTACCACATCTGGCGGTGCCTGCGAAGGGAGCCTCAAGAGCGACGATTCGGAGTGCCGCTTATCCACAAAGCGCCCACAGCTCCGCCCCCCGATTTTATGACGGTTCCGTGACGTCAGGCGGGTTTTCGCGCGTCCTGCCAGTCCCGCGGGGCTTTGAGGAAGGTCTCCACCTCGGCCAGGGTCGCTGCATCGAACGCGCCTTGCGCGCGCGCTTCGGCCAGGACGTCCCACCAGGTGCAGAGATGGTGAAGTTTGACGCCATGCGCAGCCAGGCGTTCGGTCGTTTCGGGGAAGATGCCGTAATAGAAGATCACGGCAGTGTGGCCGCAGGTGGCCCCGGTCTCCCGGATGGCATCGACGAAAGACAGCTTCGAGCCACCGTCGGTGGTCAGATCCTCGACCAGGAGCACCCGCTCGCCTTCCGTCATGGCGCCTTCGATCCGGGCGTTGCGGCCATAGCCTTTCGGCTTCTTGCGGACATAGGTCATCGGCAGCGCCAGGCGCTCTGCCATCAGGGCGGCAAAGGGGATGCCCGCCGTCTCACCGCCGGCGATGTTGTCAAAGGCTTCGAACCCCGCTTCCCTCATGATGGTGATTGCGAGGAAGTCCATCAGGGCGGACCGGATGCGGGGGTAGGAGATGAGCTTGCGGCAGTCGATGTAGGTGGGGGAAGGGAGGCCCGAGGCGAGCGTGAAGGGCGTCTCGGCGTTGAAGTGGACAGCCTTGATCTCCAGAAGCGCGCGCGCGGTCAGGCGGGCGATTTCCTCTTTCGGCGGGAAGGTCGAGGGGATCATGGGTGGTCCTTTCGGGGAGGGCTCGTCGTTCGACTTCGTCTCCTCCTCGCGCGCGGCCGACGAGTGACGAAGTCATCGAGGAGGCGTCAGGTGAGTATGTGCCAGTGTACGGGGAAGCCGGGGTTGAAGACAGTGACGGGACCGGCGTCCGAAACGATCTTCTCGGGCCAGACGCAGGGCTCGGCACGCTTTTCCAGCTGGATCGTGGCTTCGTTCACCGGCAGGCCGTAGAAGGCCGGACCATTGAGCGAAGTGAACCCCTCAAGCCGGTCCAGCGCCCCTTCTTCCTCGAAGACGTGGGCGAGCAGGGAAAGCGTGTTGGTCGCGGTAAAGCAGCCCGCACAGCCGCAGGCATGCTCCTTCAATGCGTCCACATGCGGCGCGCTGTCAGTCCCCAGGAAGTAGCGGGGGCTGCCCGACGTCGCGGCACGGCGCAGCGCCAGACGGTGCTTTTCGCGCTTTGCGACGGGCAGGCAGTAGTAGTGCGGCCTGATCCCTCCCGCGAGGATATGGTTGCGGTTGATGATCAGGTGATGCGTGGTGATCGTCGCCGCCAGGGTATCGCCCCCTTCGGCGGCATAGGCGACGCCTTCCTCGGTCGTGATATGCTCCATCACTACGCGGAGCTCCGGCAGGCGGCGGCGGAGGGGGGCAAGGACGGTATCGATGAAAACGGCCTCGCGGTCGAAGATGTCGACTTCTGGCGTCGTCACCTCGCCATGCGTGCAGAGAGGCAGGCCGATCTCGGCCATTTTCTCCAGCACGGGCATGACCTTGGCCAGATCGCGCACCCCGGACTGCGAATTCGTCGTTGCCCCGGCCGGATAGAGCTTTACCGCCTTCACCAGCCCCGACGCATGAGCGCGGGCGACGTCTGCGGGGTTGGTGCCTTCGGTCAGGTAAAGCGTCATCAGCGGCTCGAACGCCATGTCCTGGGGCAGGGCGGCCATGATCCGCGCACGGTAGGCGACGGCGTGATCCAGCGTGACCACCGGCGGCACCAGATTCGGCATGACGATGGCGCGGGCGAAGTGGCGGGCGGTTTCCGGCAGCACGGCCTTCAGCATCGCGCCATCGCGCAGGTGCAGATGCCAGTCGTCGGGGCGGCGGATCGTGATCTGGTGCATGGGCGGGTCTGGTAATGCAAACCTGACTGCGTTTCCAGTGGCATCGCTGACATAACTTCTTCAGGATTGCGAAAGCCATGGAGCCTGCCATGTTCAAACCTGTTCTTGTCATACTTGCCTGCATGGCTGGCCATGCCGCTTCTGCGGACGTGGCGAACTGCGCAAATGCGGTGACGCAGATGGAGCTGAACGAATGCGCCTACGCCGACTGGCAAGCCGCCGACGCCGATCTCAACGCTGTCTACAAGGTGGTGATTGCCAGGCTGAAGCAATGGGACGCAAATCTTCCCAGAGATGAGAAGAGCACGGTTGAAACGCTGCGCCAGGCGCAGCGGGCCTGGATCATCTTCCGTGACAAGACCTGCGAGGCCGAAGGCGATGCGATGGATGGCGGCAGCGCCGAGCCGCTTCTGGTCTACGGCTGCATGCGCCGCGTTACCATCGACCGGACGGTGGAGCTGCAAGAAATGCTCGCAGTTTACAGCGGCTGATCAGCGGCCTTCGCCCGTAAGCTCCGCCAAACGACGCGCAAACCGCGGGGCGTTCAGCCGCGAGGTGACCGACCGGCAGATCTTGATCTCGCGCTTGGGATGGCCCGACAGCCGCGCTGCCGCCAGAACCGCGCGCAGGTAGCTGCCGTTCGACCGGCGTCCCCGCCAGAGCCATGAGAAAAGCTCGGTCGACAGCTTGCCCTCCATCGCCGCCTCAAGGATCCGGTCCAGGACCTTCATCTCGCGAAGCGTGTCCTCGGTGCCCTCGCCGGTATAGCGGGCATGAAGCGGTGTCACCCAGGGACGCTGGAACAGGGCCGCATGCATCGCATCCGGCTGATGCAGCGGATCGTGGATCAGCCACACCCGCGACGCGCTTTCCGTCATGTCTGGCGCATAACCGTAACGGCCGCGGAAGTTGATCCGCCGCGCGATCCGGTGGCGTTCGTCCCAACCCGCGAGTGCCGGGTCAAGCGTCGCGCGGGGGGCGACAAGCACCAGTTCGGCCTGCGGTGCGGTGATCGAATAGGCCGCTGCCGCATAGCCAGCCGGCCCCGCGCCGTAGAACACCACGCGGTCGAAATCCTCGAGAAACCCGTCATCGGCCAGCCGGTCGAAATAGCGAAAGACCGCCGGGTCGCGCCACCAGGTCTCGCCCTCGCAAAGGATCGTGAGGATCGACCATCCGCTTGCCTTTGCCAGCGCGTAATGCTCGGGCAGATAGTCGTCGCGTTCCCGCAGCATCGCGGCATCCTCGAACGTCACCAGAAGCAGCGGACGCTCTTCGGCAAAGAAGGCATAGTGGCGGTCGCCCAGCGGCAGGAAGTCGCCGTCGCCTTCGGCGATCGCCAGCATCGGGCGTTGCCAGTCGGGCGGCTGAGCACGGTCAGTCATGGCAAACATGGCAGCGGTTGAGTTCCTTGGCGCGATAATCCGACTTTGAAGGGATTAACCAGCCGGGACAAGACCTTGCACCAGAAGCGTGTCCATTGATCGCGCCAGTGTGTGATTGTCCGGTCAATCGTCGACAACTAAACGCCCGGCGGTGGCGCGCAGCGCTCATTACTCAATCCACGGTTACGGCGCGTCCAACATGGGGCTTCCATATCGACTCGGCTTCTTCCCGACTTAGCACGCGTGTCGGTGAGGTCATCATAAGCTGGCCGTAAAGCGTCCGCCAGACGTCTTCCCGCATCAGCTCTTTGAAGCGCGAATGACGCCATGCGACGGACCTCTGGTGCAAGGGCCCGAGCACCGGATCGGACAGAAGCTCGGCGCACAACGCCTGGCTATCCAGCGCAAGGATCGTGCGATCTTCGTCCTGCACAAAGTTGCGCTCGATCCAGTAACCGGCATCGAGGCCGGCGTCGGCATGCACCGCCCGGCCCCGATCGCGCTTCAGAAGAAAGCTTTGCAGCGAACCAAGCGCGTAATGGTTCAGCTGCACCAAGGCGTTGTTGTCCCGTCCGATGTCCGAGAAGATCCTCTTGGTGTGGAAGGTTGGCGGCAGGCGTCGGCCAGAGCCGTCGAACCACCTCTGCTCTGCCATCCGGTCCGCCACGGGCGCGCGGGGGCGGTGGACGCCAAGCTTGCCGTAGCTTCCGTCGTTCCGGACCAGCGTCTTGAAAAGCACCGCGCGCCACGGCCAATGCAGAACCGCAGGCGCCGCGCGGGTGAAGGTCCGGGTAACCGGCTCGTCGGCGTACTCGACAATGCCGGGATTGCCGAAGAGCCGCCAGGTCAGCGTGATCGCCGTCGCCTCCGGCAAGGCCGCCAACAGGGCGGGAACTGTCCGGTCGCCCGCATGGATGTTGACGAATTCGTCGATGTCGAGCGGCAGAAGCCAGTCCGCCTGCCGCACCAGCGGATGCTTGTCGGCAAGCTTCAAGGCCGCCCATTGCGGGCCTTCCGGGTGAGGGCCGGGGTTCCGCAGATGGGTCAGCCAGCCGATCGCCTGCAGCCGGTCCAGCATCGCATCGGTGCCGTCGGCGCAGTCGTTGGAAAAGACCAGGAAGTCGGTAATCCCCGCCGCGCGGTGGTGTGCAAGCCATTCAAGAAGGAAGGCCCCCTCGTTGCGCACCGTCAGAACGGCCGTCACCCGCATCGCGCCGCTCGTTTCATCTTTGCGAAAATATCCCCGCCGGAGGCATCCATCAGCCCCAAAGGGCGCGCCGGTCGAGGCTTAGCATGGCCGGTGCAGCGCCGCAAAATCAGAAAAACGCCTGCAGCCCGGTGATCGCCCGGCCAAGGATCAGCGCATGGATGTCATGCGTGCCCTCATAGGTGTTGACGGTCTCCAGGTTCACCATGTGGCGCATGATCTGGTAGTCTTCCTGGATGCCGTTGCCGCCATGCATGTCGCGCGACCAGCGGGCGATCTCCAGCGCCTTGCCGCAATTGTTGCGCTTGATGAGCGAAATCATCTCGGGTGCCGCATTGGCCTCGTCCAGAAGTCGCCCGACGCGGAGAGAGGCCTGCAGGCCAAGGCTTATCTCAGTCAGCATGTTGGCAAGCTTCAGCTGGAACAGCTGCGTGCCCGCGATGGGTTTGCCGAACTGCTTGCGGTCAAGCCCGTACTGGCGCGCGGCGTGCAGGCAGAACTCGGCCGACCCCATGACCCCCCAGCTGATCCCGTAGCGCGCCCGGTTGAGGCAGCCGAACGGGCCCTTCAGCCCCTCGACGTGCGGCAAAAGCGCGTCATCCCCGACCTCCACGTCCTTCAGCACGATCTCGCCGGTTATCGAGGCGCGCAAGGAAAGCTTTCCCCCGACCTTCGGCGCCGACAGGCCCTTGGTGCCCTTGTCGAGGACAAAGCCCTTGATCTTGCCGCCATGCGCGTCGGACTTGGCCCAGACCACGAAGACATCGGCGATCGGGGCGTTGGAAATCCACATCTTGGCGCCGTTCAGCACATAGCCGTTGGCGGTCTTCTTCGCGACGGTCTTCATCCCGGCGGGGTCCGACCCCGCATCGGGTTCCGTCAGCCCGAAGCAGCCGATCCACTCACCCGAGGCGAGCTTGGGCAGATACTTCTTCCGTTGCGCTTCGGTTCCGTAGGCATAGATCGGGTACATCACCAGGCTCGACTGCACCGACATCATGCTGCGATAGCCGCTGTCCACTCGCTCCACTTCCCGGGCGACCAGGCCGTAGGCCACGTAGGACGCCCCAAGCCCGCCGTACTCCTCCGGGATCGTGATCCCCAGAAGCCCCATCCCGCCCATCTCGCGGAAGATCGAGGGGTCGGCCGCCTCATCCCGGTAGGCGGCGATAACACGAGGCTGCAGCTTCTCCTGCGCATATGCGCGTGCACCGTCGCGCAGCATCCGCTCTTCCTCGGTCAGCTGGTCGTCCAGGCGGAAGGCGTCTTCCCAGTCGAACCGGCCAAGGTCGGGTGCGTCCTTCGGTTTCAGCTTCGGTGCAGGCTGCAGGGTATCGGGCATGGGAACCTCCATCTTTGCGCCAAGGATTGCACGAAAGCGCCTTCCGCGCTATCGAAAGCCCTGCACGGGTTCATGAGGGAAACTCATAATGCTACCCCGCCGCTACCTGCCCGCGATCCCCGCGCTCATGGCGTTGGAGGCGGTCGGCCGCCTTGGCACCGCATCAGCCGCCGCTCAGGAGCTGTCGCTGACCCAGGGCGCGATCAGCCGCGCCTTGCAAGGGCTTGAGGCGCAGCTTGGAGTGCCGCTGATCCTAAGGGAGAAGCAGCGCCTTCGCCTGACGCCAGCGGCACTGGACTACGTCAACGAGGTCCGCAAGGTGCTGAATCTGCTCGCCTCTGCCTCGATCACGCTTAGGGCCAACCCCACCGGCGGCAGTCTGAACCTCGCGATCCTCCCGGCTTTCGGCATGCACTGGCTCGCCCCGCGTCTTGCCCGCTTCACGCAACACCACCCGGAGGTTACCCTGAACCTCTCCACCCGCCTCCGACCCTTCGACTTTGCAGGCACCCCCTTCGACGCCGCCATCCACTACGGCCGGCAGGACTGGCCAGGAGTGGACTACCTGAAACTCATGGATGAAGAGGTGATCGCCGTCGCCGCCCCCGGCCTGACCAAACCCTTCGCTTCGGCCACAGAGGTCCTCGGCCACCCTCTCCTTCAGCTTGAAAGCCGCACCGGCGACTGGGGCCGCTGGCTGGCCCACCACGGCCACCCCGGCCTCCGCCCGCCCGGCATGATGTTCGACCAGTTCGCCACCCTGACCCAGGCCGCGGTCCACGGCATGGGCCTCGCCCTGATCCCGACCTTCCTCATCACCCGAGAGCTTGCCGAGCGCCGTCTGGTCCCCGTCTTCGGCGGCCCGATAGCGGCGCTTGGCAGCTACTACCTCGTCTGGCCCCGGCCCCATCCCGACCGCGCGCCGCTCCGGTCCCTGCGACTATGGTTGCAGGCCGAAACCGCCGATCCAGCCTTGACCCACCCCGACGCGCCCGCCAGTCTGACCGGCAACGAGGAGTGACAGGTGATCCAAACCCCCCAAAGCATCGACGCCGTTGAAATGCTCCTCTCGGGCCAGGGCTACGTCGCCTCCCGCGCGCTTGCGACCGTGGTCTTCCTCTCCCTGAAACTCGGCCGCCCGCTCTTCCTTGAAGGCGAGGCCGGCGTCGGCAAGACCGAGATCGCCAAGACCCTCGCCACCGCCCTCGGACGCCGCCTCATCCGGCTCCAGTGCTACGAGGGCCTCGATGCCGCCTCTGCCGTCGCCGAATGGAACTTCGCCGCCCAGATGATCGCCATCCGCACAACCGAGGCCGCAGGCGGCGGCGACCGCGAAGCCCTGAAGACAGAGCTTTTCACCGAAGACTACCTGATCGAACGCCCGCTCCTCGCCGCCATGCGGCCCCAGCCCGGCGGCGCGCCCGTCCTCCTCATCGACGAACTTGACCGCACCGACGAGCCTTTCGAGGCCTTCCTCCTCGAAGCTCTCTCCGACTTCCAGGTCACCATCCCCGAGCTTGGCACGATCAAGGCCCCCGAACCCCCCATCGTGATCCTCACCTCGAACCGCACGCGTGAGGTCCACGACGCCCTCAAACGCCGCTGCCTCTACCACTGGGTCGACTACCCGACCTTCGACCGCGAGCTGCAGATCCTGAACGCCCGCGCCCCCGAGGCCCAAGCCCAGCTCAGCCGCGAGGTGGTGGCCTTCGTCCAGAAACTCCGCCGCGAAGACCTCTTCAAGCGCCCCGGCGTGGCCGAAACCATCGACTGGGCCAAATGCCTCCTCGCCCTCGACGTCATCGCGCTTTCGCCCGAAGTCATCTCCGACACCCTCGGCGCCATCCTGAAGTACCAGGACGACATCCAGAAACTCCAAGGCTCGGAAGCCAAACGGCTGCTTGAAGAGGTCCGAAAGGAGCTCCTCCCAGCATGACCCATTCTTTGTCCACAAATATCCCACGGGGGGTG
>NZ_JBOFBI010000243.1:0-26653 GCF_051645465.1 Tabrizicola sp.
CTAGTCGTCTTCCAGCATGGCAAAGGCACGGTCGATGGGCAGGAGGAGGACCATTCGCCCGCCATCCTTGATCGTGCCGGCTGCGGCCCCCGCGTCAGCGCCCGTGCCGTAGAAGATGTCGGCGCGCTGCATCCCCTTGATCGCGCCGCCAGTGTCTTGGGCGACCATCAAGCTGCGGATCGGGCGCCTGCCGTCTTTCTCGATCCAGACGGGCGCGCCCAGCGGTGTGAATTTCGGATCGATTGCCACCGAGCGAAGCGTCGTGATCGACCGGCCCATGGCGCCGATCGGGCCGTCTTCGGGGTTCAGAGTGCCGATCTTGCGGAAGAAGACGTAGGAGGGGTTGGTGTAAAGCAGCTCACGCCCGGCGCCGGGGTTGTTCCGGACCCAGGAGGCGATCTCGGGGGCGGAGACCTGATCCATGGAATGGGTGCCGCGGCGGACCATTTCCTGACCGATGGAACGGTAGGCATGACCGTTTGCCCCGGCGTAGCCGACACGGACGACCGAGCCGTCAGTCATGCGGATGCGGCCGGAGCCCTGGACCTGCAGGAAGTAGACGTCGACGGGATCGTCGAGCCACGCAAGTTCCAGCCCGCGCCCTGAGATGGCACCGTTCTCGATGGCTTCGCGTGAGTGGAAGACGGTTCCGTCGCGGAGTTCGGGCGGGCGACGGTAGATCGGGTATTGGTAGCGGCCAGAGCGGACAGGCGAGCCGTCGAGCTCGGGTTCGAAATAGCCGGTGAAGAGGGCGGGCGGGCTGCCTACGACGACGGGCTTGAAGAAGAGCTCGAAAAAGCTGCGGGCCGAGGCTTCGTCTTGCGGCACATCCGCCGCGACTGCACAGATCGGGCGCCAGTCCGGCTGGTCGATCAGGTCGCAGGTGCCAAGGAAGGTGGTGAGCGCCTGAAGGTGATCGTCTTCCCGCCAGCCGTCCAGGGCTTCGAAATCCAGGATTTCGGCGGGCAGAGGTGGGGCGGCCATCAGGGTCGCCGCGACTGCAAGGATGCGAAGGCGCACGCGCATCCCGGCGCCATCATTCGCCAGTGGCGACCAGCTGCCAGTTCGGGTCATCCGACCCCATGCGGCGCGCGAAGGTCCAGACGTCACGCGATTTCTTGATCTCGCGCGTACTGCCTTCAACCACTTCGCCTGACTTGTTCCGCACGACATAGGTCTGCTCGCCGACAAACCGGACCGAGATTTCGGCAAACCCGCTTTCCTTGTTGAAGGTCGCATCCTGCAGGGCAAGTTCCTTCATGCCGACGAAGCTGGCCTCAACGGTAAGCCCTTCGTGTTCGCGGGCAGAAATGGCTTCCGCGAAGCTGGCTTCGACGTCATCGGCGAGGAAGGGGCGGATGCGGTCCAGCTCACCCTTTTCGAAGGCTATGAGGATCATCTCGTATGCCCCGCGTGCGCCGTCGAGGAAGGGGCGGACGGCAAAGCTGGGCTCGGCTTTCTTCATTTCGGCCAGCGCCCGGGCTGCATCGGAGCCCTCGGGCGCATGATCGGTGATGTCGCGGTCGACGCCGCCTTCGATGACCTCGAAGTCGCGACGGACGCGGGGACGAACGTCTTCCAGAGGAACCGGCGGCTTCTCAAAGCCGTCACGCGTGCCAAGAACGGAACGGAGCTTGAGTATGAGAAAGATCGCGATCCCGGCGAGGACCAGGAGTTGGATCAGGGACCCGTTCATTGTTGACCTCTGAACTCTTGTTGTTCCGTTTGGACTGTTGGCTGCTAGCCTCTATGTAGGGTGGGGCTTGTGCGAAGTCTACCTTGGGACGGCAGTCAGTGCCGGAGGAGAGTGGCGATGTGGCTTTTGGTTGGCGTTCTGGCGTTACCGCTGATCGAGATTGCACTTTTTGTGACGTTGGGCGCAAGGCTGGGGCTGTGGCTGACACTGGCCTGGGTCGTCCTGACCGCGGTGCTGGGGGCAGTTCTGATGCGGGGGGCCGCAATGCCGAATGCGCGTCAGATGAGCAGCGAGATGCGAAACGAGCTGCGCAATCCGCTTTCGCCGCTGGCACACAGGCTAATGATCGGGATCGCCGGGCTGCTTCTTGTTCTGCCGGGCTTCTTCACCGATGCCTTGGGGTTGCTCCTCTTGCTGCGGCCGGTGCGGACCCTTCTGATCCGGTCGATCGGCAAACGGATGAAGGCGACGGTGGTGGTTCGGCGCGACGTGGTTGATGGCGAGTGGCGGGATATCACGCCTGATACCGGGCCAAAGCTAGGTTCGCCGCCTGACGGAACGCGGCATTGAGGACCGCAGCCTGACCTGATAGGAACGCGCCAAATTCTTTGAGGAGTGATCCGGAATGGCCGACGAAACCCCAGCCGGTAACGGCCCCGCCGCTACCCCCCCGCAGATCAAGATGCAGGTTCTGGCCCAGTATGTGCGCGACCTGTCCTTTGAAAACGTAGTGGTTCAGAAGGGCCTGAGTGCTGGAGAAGTCCAGCCGGACATTCAGGTTGCAGTCAGCCTTGACGCGCGGAAGCGCCCGGTTGCGAACCAGTTCGAGGTGATCACGAAGTTCAAGGTCACGTCCAAGAACAAGGTGAACGGCGACACTCTGTTCCTGCTTGAGCTGGAGTATGGCGCGACGTTTCTGATCGAGGGTGTTTCGGACGACCAGTTGCATCCGTTCCTGCTGATCGAATGCCCGCGGCTGGTGTTCCCGTATGTCCGCCGCATCATCTCGGACGTTACTCGCGACGGTGGGTTCCCGCCCCTGAACGTGGATCAGGTCGACTTCATGGCGCTCTACCGGCAAGAGCTGGCGCGGCGCGCGCAGGCTCAGCAAGCGACGCCGACCGAAAAGGTCAACTGACCTTTAGGCCGGTTTGGTCCAGACGGCTGAATCGCCCAGCTTTGCGACAAACGCCTCATGCGCTGCGGCCTCTTCCGGACTGATCCGGGGGGGCAGTGGTTCAGACCGGGGGCGGGGGCGCCAGGAGGTGTCGCCCGACGGCCCTTTCACAGGTGCCGGGGCGGCACTGCCAAGGACAAGGTCCGGCTGCCGACCGCCGATCAGTTCCAGATAGACTTCAGCAAGAATTTCGCTGTCGAGCAGGGCGCCGTGCTTTTCGCGCATCGAATTGTCGATGCTGAAGCGGCGGCAGAGCGCGTCGAGCGAAGCCGGGGAGCCGGGAAACTTTTGCCGCGCGATCATAAGGGTGTCGGTCGCCCTCGCGTACGGAAGTCCGGGAAGGCCCGCGCGTTCCAGCTCGGCGTTCAGGAACTTCATGTCGAAGGCAGCGTTGTGGATGACAAGCTGCGCTTCGCCGATGAAATCGAGGAAAGCGCGACCTACGCGGGCAAAGACCGGTTTGTCGCGCAAGGTCACGCCGCCGGGAACTGGGGGACCGGGGGGCTCCAGAATGTCATGCCCGATGCCATGCACTTCAAACGCTTCGCGGGGCATGCCGCGTTCGGGGTTGATGTACTGATGGTAGGTGCGGCCGGTGGGCAGGTGGTTCATAAGTTCCACCGCGCCGATTTCGACGATGCGGTGGCCTTCGGCGGGCTCGAAGCCCGTGGTTTCGGTGTCGAGGACGATCTCACGCATCTTGGGTGATCCGGCGGCGAATGTCTGCCAGCACATTCTTCACTGCGGCCCGTGCGGTATCAAGGCCGGTCGTCAGGATGATGTAGTCCGCGCGGGCGCGCTTTTCAGCGTCGGGCAGTTGGCGGGCGAGAATGGTCTGGAATTCGGCTTCGGTCATGCCCCGTTTCAGGACGCGTTCGCGCTGGACCTCGGGCGGGGCGGAGACGACGACGACAGCATCGCAGTCACCTTCGATGCCGGATTCGTAGAGGAGCGGGATGTCGAGAAGAACGATTGGGGCTTCGGCGTGCGCGGCGAGGAAATGGGCGCGGTTCTCGGCAACCAGCGGGTGGACGGTGGCGTTCAGACGGTCAAGGACATCTGGGTCGGCAAGGATCATCGTCCGCAGGAGATTGCGGCTTACGCCACCGTCCGGGTCGATGGCAGTCGGGAAAAGGCGGCCAATGGCCCGCGCGGCAGGTTGACCGGGGGAATAGAGGAGGTGAACGGCAGCGTCGGCGTCCCAGACCGGAACCCCTTCGTCAGCAAACATCTTGGCTGTCGTGGACTTGCCCATTCCGATCGATCCGGTGAGGCCGAGACGGAAGCTCATAGCGAAAGCACCGCTTGTCTGGTTGCGTCATCAACATCCGGCCTGGTGCCGAACCAGCGTTCAAATCCCGGGGCAGCCTGGTGAAGAAGCATGCCCAGCCCGTCCACGACCGTTGCGCCGTGGGCTTCGGCTTCGATCAGGAACTGCGTCCTGAGGGGTGTATATACAAGATCGTTGACCAGCGCCTTTGGATTGAGGTTGTCGAGCGGCACCCGGAAGTCGGGTTTGCCGGTCATGCCAAGCGAGGTGGTGTTGATCACAGTCACCGCATCATCCAGCAGGTTGCCGGCCTGGACCCACTCATGAACGTTGATCTTTGCGCCGAAGTCCGACCGTATTGCATCGGCCCGGGGGCGGGTACGGTTTGCCAGGCGGATTTCTGGCACGCCAACCTCGATCAGCGCTGCAACGACGGCCCTGGCCGCGCCGCCCGCACCCAGCACCACGGCGGGGCCCGAGGCCGGAGCCCATTGCGGCGCATGCTGGCGCAAGTTGGCGATGAAGCCGGAGCCATCCGTATTGTCGGCATGGATCTTTCCGTCTTTCCGGAAGATCAGTGTGTTGGCCGCCCCGATAAGTGCCGCGCGATCGGTGACGATATCGGCGATCTGCAGAATCGCTTCCTTGTGTGGGATCGTCACGTTCAGCCCTACAAACCCAAGGCGTGGCAGGCTTCGGATCAGCTCGGGCAGCTCGACCGGCGCGATGTCGATAGGGATGTAGTGACCCTTCAGGCCGTAACGCTTCAGCCAGTAGTTATGCAGAGCCGGACTGCGGCTGTGCGCAATCGGATGGCCGATGACACCGGCGAGCGGGATGCGGGGATGTTCCGTCATCTGGCGATCATGCCCCGAGTTCCCAGCCAAGCCAACAGCGGCAGAAGCGGTAGGCCGAGAATGGTGAAATGGTCGCCGGAAACCGCCGAGAAGAGACGAACGCCTTCCTCTTCGATCTTGTAGCCGCCGACGGAGTGGCGAATGCTGTCCCAGTTCCGGCTGACGTAGTCTTCCAGATAGGCGTCCGAAATCTGGTGCATGGTCAGCCGGGCCTCAGCCACGTGACGCCAGACGGGTTCGGCGTTTTCGTAGGCCACGACCGCCGAGAATAGCTTGTGCGACTTTCCGCGCAGGCGGCCCAGTTGGTCGAGCGCTTCTGCCGGTGTCTCCGGCTTCGCAAAGACCTCATGATCAAGTGCAAGAACCTGGTCGCAACCGAGGACAAGATCTTCAGGACGCTTCTCTGCCACCTTGCGCGCCTTCATCTCGGCCAGAGCGTCGGCGATGTCGCGGGGCTTGGCGCCCTCGGCGACCAGAGCGTCACGGATGGCAAGTTCATCGACGCGCGGCGCGACGGTTTCAACCGTCAGCCCGGCGGCCTGCAGCATGTGCAGCCGGATCGGCGAGGTGGAGGCAAGAATGATCGGCATCTGATGACTTTGTGGATATCCACTGTTTGTTCGTGGGCCTCGCACGGTGAGATGCGCGGGTTTTTTCGGCGGCTGTGGGCACCGTGCCTGATCCAGACCGGGCCGGGAAGAGATATCCCGCTGTGCGCGAGATTGTCACGTGGTCCGGGAAAACTGGCGCTTCCGCAGCTGAGGCGGACAGATCCTGTGGATATCGTTCATCGTCGATTTTGATTAAGCGATTGAATTCTATATCACTTATCTGAAATGAGCCTCTGCCTTCAGCGTTATCCCGGATTTGTCCCCAGCCGCGCCCTTGTGGACGGCTCTGGGGGAGGATGTAGTAATCCCGTTCTGCACAGGCCCTACATCATCCTCATTCCTTCTTTTATCTCTACTTTATAGAAGAGGGTCGCAGACCGGTTCGGATGGACAAGATGCTAGAGACGATCACAGGATTTCTGGCCGACTGGTATCTGGTGACCAAGGCGCTTCATATCGTCTCGGTGATTTCGTGGATGGCCGGGATATTCTACCTGCCCCGCCTTTTCGTCTATCACACCGAGCAGGTCATGCGCGGCAGCCCCACCGACGCGATGTTCCAGACCATGGAGCGGCGGCTTCTGCGCGGGATCATGAACCCGGCCATGATCGCGACATGGGTTTTCGGGCTGGCGCTGGTGTTCACGCCGGGGGTGGTCGACTGGTCATCGGCCTGGTCCTGGGTCAAGGCGGGATGCGTTCTTGCGATGACCTGGTTTCACCACTGGCTTGGCCTCCGCCGCAAGGACTTCATCGCCGGGACGAATACCAGGACCGGTCGGACCTATCGGCTGATGAACGAAGTCCCGACTGTTCTGATGGTTCTGATCGTCTTTGCCGTCATCACCCGGTTCTGATCCGGTTGACTTTTTGGTTCTGTCGTCTTACGTGCGGATTTGCAGGGCCGTCCGGTCCATCGCGCTTCCCGTTTCAATCTTGCGACGATCCGCCCTTCATCGGGGCCGATCCGCTGAAGGTATTACCCATGTCCATCGAACGCTTGAACCTCGCCGACCTCAAGGCCAAGACTCCGGCCGATCTTCTGGCCATGGCCGAAGAGTGGGAGATCGAGAACGCCCCCAGCATGCGCAAGGGCGAGATGATGTTCTCGATCCTGAAGGAACATGCCGAGGAAGGCTGGGAGATCGGCGGCGACGGTGTGCTGGAAGTGCTGCAGGACGGCTTTGGCTTCCTGCGGTCGCCTTCGGCCAACTACCTTCCGGGTCCCGACGACATCTACGTCAGCCCCGAGATGATCCGCCAGTTTTCCTTGCGGACCGGGGATTCGATCGAGGGCGTCATCAAGGCTCCGCTTGAGAACGAACGCTACTTCTGCCTGACCAAGGCCACGAAGATCAACTTCGACGATCCCGAGAAAGCGAAGCACAAGGTTCACTTCGACAACCTCACTCCGCTTTACCCGGATGAACGGCTAAAGATGGAAGTCGAGGACCCGACGATCAAGGATCGCTCGGCCCGGATCATCGACCTCGTCTCGCCGATCGGGAAGGGCCAGCGCGGGCTGATCGTGGCCCCGCCGCGGACGGGCAAGACTGTGCTTTTGCAGAACATCGCGCATTCCATCGCGACCAACCATCCCGAATGCTACCTGATCGTCCTGCTGATCGACGAACGCCCCGAGGAAGTGACCGACATGCAGCGGTCGGTGAAGGGCGAGGTCGTGTCCTCCACCTTCGACGAACCGGCGACCCGGCACGTGGCTGTGGCCGAGATGGTGATCGAAAAGGCCAAGCGGCTGGTCGAACACAAGCGGGATGTGGTGATCCTGCTCGATTCCATCACGCGTCTGGGCCGGGCGTTCAACACGGTTGTCCCGTCGTCGGGCAAGGTTCTGACCGGCGGTGTTGACGCAAACGCCCTGCAGCGCCCGAAGCGGTTCTTCGGGGCCGCACGGAACATCGAAGAGGGCGGGTCGCTGACGATCATTGCCACCGCGCTGATCGATACCGGCAGCCGGATGGACGAAGTTATCTTCGAAGAATTCAAGGGCACCGGTAACTCGGAAATCGTCCTTGACCGCAAGGTCGCCGACAAGCGCGTCTTCCCGGCGATGGATATCCTCAAGTCCGGCACCCGGAAAGAGGACCTGCTGGTCGACAAGACCGACCTGCAGAAAACCTATGTCCTGCGCCGCATCCTGAACCCGATGGGGACGACGGACGCGATCGAGTTCCTGATCGGCAAGCTGAAGCAGACGAAATCCAATTCGGATTTCTTTGAGTCGATGAACACCTGAAGCTGAGGCGGCCATGGACACGATCTACGCCACCGCCACGGCGCGGGGGCGCTCTGGGCTTGCCGTGGTACGGATATCAGGGTCGGCCGCCTTTGCGGCAGGACAGGCGCTTTGTGGCGCCCTGCCGCCGCCGCGCATGGCGGGGCTGCGGCGGCTGACCTGGCGTGGCGAGCTTTTGGACGAGGCGTTGGTCCTTTGCTTCGCCGAGGGCGCGAGCTTCACTGGAGAGGCCGTTGTCGAACTGCAGGTTCATGGTGGCCCCGCAGTGGTGGGAGCAGTGCTGCGCGCGCTTTCTGGGCAGCCTGGCCTGCGGCTGGCCCAGCCCGGCGAGTTCACGCGCAGGGCGCTTGAGAACGGCGTGCTGGACCTTGCACAGGTCGAAGGCCTGGCCGATCTGATCGACGCCGAGACCGAAGCCCAGCGGCGGCAGGCGGTGCGGGTGCTTTCGGGCTCGGTCGGTCAGCGGGTCGAGGGGTGGCGGCGCGATCTGATCCGTGCCGGGGCGCTTCTGGAGGCCACGATTGATTTCGCGGATGAGGACGTGCCGGTCGATGTCTCGCCCGAAGTTCTTGCGTTGATCGATGGGCTGATGGCCGACCTCGGCCGAGAGGCCGCCGGAGTGAGCGCTGCGGAGCGTATCCGGGACGGGTTCGAGGTGGCCATCGTCGGTGCGCCCAATGTCGGGAAGTCCACGCTGCTAAATCAGCTGGCGGGGCGCGAGGCCGCGATCACCTCGGAAATCGCCGGGACAACACGGGATGTGATCGAGGTCCGGATGGAGATTGCCGGGCTGCCGGTGACGTTCCTTGACACAGCAGGCCTGCGCGACACCGAGGATCGGCTGGAACAAGCCGGGATCGACCGGGCCCTGGCGCGTGCTGAGGCAGCAGACTTGCGTCTGTTCCTGACCGATGGTGCCGCAGCGCCAGGGCTGACGCCTCGGGACGACGATATTGTGGTTTTCGGCAAGGCTGACACAAGATCAAGTACAGATGGTCTGTCCGTGTCTGGCCTTACAGGTGAGGGTGTTGCCGAGCTTATGGACCGGATCGGCGGTATCCTGCAGGACAGAGTTGCGTCGGCGGGTGCTCTTGTCCGGGAACGCCATCGCGTTGCTGTGACAGCAGCGCTTGCTGCTCTGGCCGAAGCACGGGCGGAAGTGGTAAGAGGTGACTCGCGCGTCGAGCTGGCGGCAGAGCATCTAAGGGGCGCCGGCCGGGCGCTGGATGCTCTAGTCGGCCGGGTGGATGTCGACGACCTCCTTGGCGAGATTTTCGCCAGCTTCTGCATCGGCAAGTGAAGGGTGTTCCACGTGAAACACTACGACGTCATTGTGATCGGCGGCGGGCATGCCGGAGCAGAAGCTGCAGCAGCTGCGGCCAGAATGGGCGTGTCCACTGCGCTTGTGACGCTGCGGGTTGAAACGCTGGGCGCGATGTCGTGCAACCCGGCAATCGGCGGCTTGGGCAAAGGCCACCTTGTGCGCGAGATCGATGCTCTTGACGGCGTCATGGGTCGGATGGCCGACAAGGCGGGCATCCAGTTCCGGCTGCTGAATCGCCGCAAAGGTCCGGCAGTTCAGGGCCCCCGCGCGCAGATTGACCGGCGGCTTTACCGCGAAGCAATGCGGGCAGAGCTGTCGCAGCAGCCCGGCCTTGCGGTCATCGAAGGGGAAGTCGCAGGCCTGCGGATCGAAAGTGGTGCTGTGCGCGGCGTTACGCTGGCTTCGGGAGTGGAGCTTTCGTCAGGCCAGGTCATTCTGACGGCCGGGACCTTCCTGAATGGCGTCATCCATATCGGCGACCGGCGGATGTCCGGCGGCCGCATGGGCGATTCGCCGTCGCGAGTGCTGGCCGCGCAGCTTTCCGAGCTTGCACTGCCAGTGGGGCGACTGAAGACTGGCACGCCGCCCAGGCTTGACGGCCGGACAATCGACTGGTCGCGCCTGGACAGCCAGCCGGGCGATGACGATCCGGCCATGTTTTCTTTCCTGAACCGCGAGCCTGTTGCCCGGCAGATCTCGTGCGGGATCACGCATACCAGTGAGGCGACTCACCAGATCGTGCGGGATAATCTTAGTCGGTCCGCTATGTATGGTGGGCATATCGAGGGCATTGGGCCGCGCTACTGCCCCTCGATCGAAGACAAGATCGTGCGCTTTGCCGACAAGACCTCACATCAGGTCTTCCTGGAGCCTGAGGGGCTGGACGATCACACGGTGTACCCGAACGGGCTTTCGACCTCACTGCCCGAGGAGGTTCAGCACGCGTATATCCGCACGATCGCGGGTCTGGAGCAGGCAGTGATTCTGCAACCGGGATATGCCATCGAGTACGACTATTTTGACCCGCGCGGCCTTCGCCGAAACCTTGAGACGCGGGCGATTGGGGGGCTGTACTTCGCTGGCCAGATCAATGGCACAACAGGGTACGAGGAAGCCGCAGCGCAAGGGATTGTAGCGGGACTTAACGCGGCATCAGCATCTAGGGGCATGGATGCCATCGAATTCAGCAGAACAGAAAGCTACATTGGCGTAATGATCGACGATCTGACGTCGCGTGGAGTGACCGAGCCGTACCGGATGTTCACTTCGCGCGCCGAGTTCCGCCTGACAGTCCGCGCCGACAACGCTGACCGGCGCTTGACTCCCGTGGGCATTGCTGCCGGATGTGTCGGCGAGGCTCGCAAAGGGGCGTTTGAGGCCAAGCTTGACGCTCTGGACAGCAGTCGCGCTGCTTTGGAGGCCGTCCTTATCGGCGCGAAAGCTTTGGGCGAAGCGGGTCTGAATGTCAGCCGCGACGGCGGGAAGCGGAGCGCTTACGAAGTTCTTTCGCTGCCCGGCGCTGAGCTCACGGCTCTGACTGCGGCTTTTGAAGTCTATCGAGGCCTTGAGCACGAGACTCTGGAGCAGCTTCAGATCGATTCGACTTATGACCAGTACGCCGACCGGCAAGCGCGGGAAGTCGCGGATCTCCGGAGACAAGAGACTCAGCGCATTCCGGAAGGCTTCGACTATAGCTGTATTTCGGGCCTCTCGAACGAACTGAAACAGAAGCTTGGCCGCGCCCGACCGGAATCTATCCTGCAAGCTTCGCGGATCGAGGGGGTAACGCCTGCAGCAATGCTCCTTGTGCTAGCGCACTTGCGGAAGCCGCTGGTCGATCGGGTTGCAGGATGACGGATGCCGCAGAAGTCACAATTGCCGGGCTGAGTGTTTCACGTGAAACAATAGCAGCGCTGAAGGCTTTTGAAGCTTTAGTGCTCCGGTGGAATCCTGCGATCAACTTAGTAAGCAAAGCTACAGTTCCAGATATCTGGCAGCGGCATATCGTTGATTCTGCTCAGCTGTTCGTCCATTGCCCCAAAGCAGTGCGCCTTTGGCTCGACGTTGGGGCCGGCGGTGGTTTTCCCGGCCTAGTTATCGCAATCCTAGCTCGCGAGACAGTGCCGGGTCTGCAAGTAGTCCTAGTCGAATCGGATTTGCGGAAAGCGACCTTCCTGCGCCAGGCGGCCCGGACGCTGGAGCTGCCAGTCGCAGTCCACGCAGAACGAATCGAGACGCTTCCGCCAATGAACGCCGACGTGATCTCAGCGCGTGCACTTGCGCCGCTTTCGCAGCTCCTGGGCTTCGCACAGCGCCATTTGAGCCCCGCAGGCATCGCCCTGTTCCCAAAAGGCACGCGCTATGCGGACGAAGTCGCTGAAGCGCAGAAAAACTGGGACTTTGAGTTTGACAGCCGCCCCAGTCTGTCAGAGGCGGGGTCGGCTATTCTCGTGATCAGGAAGATCAATCGTGCAAGACAAGACTGACAGATCGCGTGCGCATATCCTGGCTCTGGCTAACCAGAAGGGTGGAGTCGGAAAGACGACGACGGCAATCAACCTTGCGGCCGGGCTGGCCGAGCTTGGCAAGAAAGTCTTGCTGGTGGATATCGACCCGCAAGGGAACTCGTCGACCGGGCTGGGCATCCGGCCTGACGCCAGGAAGAAGACCAGCTACGACTTGATCGTAGACGGCGCCGATATACAGGATGTTGTAATCGAGACGGGCATACCGGAAGTAATGATCATCCCGGCAAACGCCGATCTATCGTCGGCCGATCTTGATATTGTATCAAAGGAGAAACGCAGCTTCCTGCTGCATGATGCCTTGCGGCGGCCGGAAATGGATACCTACGGTTTCGACTACATCCTGATCGACTGCCCGCCGTCGCTGAGCCTGCTGACAGTCAACGCGCTAGTAGCGTGCGATTCTGTTCTGGTTCCGCTGCAGTGTGAGTTCTTCGCGCTGGAAGGTCTGTCGCAACTGATGCTGACGATTCGCGACGTGCGGCGGTCTGCCAACCCTGCGCTGCGAATCGAAGGGGTCGTGCTGACTATGCATGACCGTCGGAACCGGCTGACAGCGCAAGTCGAAGCCGACGCGCGGGCGAATATGGGTGAGCTTGTGATGCGGACGACGATTCCGCGCAATGTCAGGATCAGCGAGGCGCCGTCGTACGCGCTGCCTGTGCTGACCTACGACCCCGGCTCCAAGGGAGCTCAAGCCTATCGCTCGCTGGCGAAGGAAATCGCAGACAGGCGGAAAACGCCCGCAGTATCAGAGGCTTGAATATGACTGGCAAGAATGAAAAACGCGGACTTGGCCGCGGTCTATCGGCACTTATGGCTGACGTGCACTTGGCGGGCCCGGATCAGCCACCCGGGCCGCGGCGGGCGGAACTGCATCTGCCGGTCGACAAGCTGGAGCCAAACCCGCAACAGCCGCGTCTGGATTTCAAGCGGGAGGAGCTTGAGAGCCTGGCCGATTCGATTCGCCAGAAGGGCGTGATTCAGCCGTTGATCGTCCGCCGAAAGCAGGGGCGCGATGTCTATGAGATCGTCGCAGGCGAACGACGCTGGCGGGCAGCGCAGCTTGCACAACTGCACGAAGTTCCTGTTGTAGTACGGGAGCTTAACGACACGGAAGTCCTGGAAATCGCGATCATCGAGAACATCCAGCGCGAGGACCTGAATGCTATCGAAGAGGCGTTGGGCTTCCGGCAGCTGATGACCCGATTCGGGCACACACAGGAAAAGCTGGCGGAAGCGCTGAGCAAAAGCCGAAGCCATGTCGCGAATCTGTTGCGGCTGCTGACTTTGCCGGCGGACGTTCAGGACATGGTGCGGGACGGTCAGCTTACGGCGGGCCATGCCAGGGCGTTGATCGGCAACCCGAAGGCAGCAGAGCTGGCAGCCCAGGTCGTGGCCAAGGGGCTTTCGGTTCGTGAAATCGAAAAGCTTGTGAAGCCCCAGCCAGGGGCGAAGTCGTCGGAACCGAAGGCCAGAACGGCCAGCGAAAAGGATGCGGACACCAGGGTGCTTGAGGCCGATCTGTCGGCCAATCTGGGGATGCAGGTGCGGATTGACCATGCGGCCGGGGGAGAGAGCGGGCAGTTGTCGATCCGCTATGACAGCTTGGATGACCTCGATATCCTGTGCCAGGTTCTTTCGAAGATACCAGATAGGGTAGCCAAGGATCGGGACTAGCTGGCGCTTTGGCGGTCCGCAAGCAGCGCTCGCAGGACGCCGTTCAACATCATGACGCCCTTGTCGGTCGTGCTGATGCGATCGTCCCGTCGAGCTAGAAGCCCAAGTTCGATGACCGCTGCCAGCGCCGCCTCCGGCAACTCAGCGCCCGCCAAAGCCGCGTAGCGGCTGAGCGAAGCGCCCTCCCTAAGTCGGAGGGCAAACATCAGATATTCGCTTGCCCGGTCTTCTGATGAGAGCTGCGTGGTTCGCTCGGCGGACCCGGGGATAGAGAGCGTTTTGTCCAGCCAGATGTTGGGCATCCGATCTGCCTCGGTGGCGAATCGCCCCGAATCAAGTGTGAGCCGGCCATGCGCGCCCGGACCGATTCCCGCGTAGTCGCCCATGCGCCAGTAGATCAGGTTGTGCCGTGATTCGTCGCCTGGGCGGGCGTGATTCGACACCTCGTAGGCCGGAAGGCCTGCCGCCAACACGACATCCTGCGTCAGCTCGAACATGTCGGCAGCCAGGTCTTCCCCCGGAAGGCCCCGCAAGACGTTCTTGGCATGCATCTGGCCGAAAACCGTGCCGTCCTCGATGGTCAATTGATAAAGCGACAGATGTGAAGTGCCGAAGTCGAGCGCCCGGTGTAGCTCATCCCGCCAAGCGGCGAGAGTCTGGTTCTGGCGCGCGTAGATCAGGTCAATGCTGACGCGCGAGAAGTTTTCCTGGGCGATCCTGATGGCTGATTGTGCTTCCTCGACGCTGTGCATCCGGCCGAGACGGCGGAGGTCATCAGGAACAAGTGATTGAATCCCAAGGGAAACCCGGTTCACGCCGGCCTTCGCGTAGGCCTCGAAACGCTCCGCCTCGACAGATCCGGGATTGGCCTCAAGCGTGACCTCGATGTCATTGGCAAGCGTCCAGGTGGCGCGGATGTGGTCGATGATCCCAAGCACCAGAGCAGGGTCCATCAAGGACGGTGTCCCGCCACCGAAAAAGACCGTGTTCAGGATGCGGCCCCCGGTCAATGCGCCGATCCGGTCGATCTCGGCCTTGAAGGCCGCCAGCCAGCGGGTCTGGTCGACCTGCGCGGCGACGTGGCTGTTGAAATCGCAGTACGGGCATTTCGACTGGCAGAACGGCCAGTGCAGGTAAAGGCCGAAGCCGGCGTTGCGCCAATCTTCCATCGCTTGTTTCACGGGAAACAGGCCGCCACCAGTTTGCGGAAGGCGTCGGCGCGATGGCTGAGGCGGTTCTTCTCCCAGCGGTCCATCTCGCCGAAAGTGATGTCATGACCGTCGGGCTGGAAGATCGGATCGAAACCGTGGCCTTGTGTTCCTCGGCCAGGCCAGACCAGGCGCCCTGCAGCTTTTCCTTCAAAAACAATATCTTGGCCGTGAGGGTCGGCCAGAACCAGCGTACAGCAAAACTGGGCGCGACGGGGCTCTGGCGCCCTGATCGCCTCCAGCTCATGCCAGACGCGCTGCATTCCAACGGCAAAGTCGCGACCCTGGGCCGTGGTCGCCCAGTCGGCCGTGAAGACACCCGGAGCGCCGCCAAGCGCATCGACGGCGAGCCCGGAGTCGTCAGCCAGTGCCACCATCCCCGCAGCCTTTGCGGCCGCGTGGGCCTTCAGGCGCGCATTGCCGACAAAAGTGGTCTCGGTCTCCTCGGGCTCTGGCAGGCCCAGGTCCGCCGCGCCGACCACTGTCACGCCAAACGGCGCCAGAAGATCGGCGATCTCCTCAAGCTTGCCGCGGTTGTGTGTCGCGACCAGGAGGCGGTCTCCGGTCTTCAGCATCTACAGCCCAAGCGCCGCTTTCTGGGCCGCGACGAGCGCAGCGTTCCCCGCGCGGGCAAGGTCCAGCAGCTCGAGAAGCTCTTCCTGCGAAAACGCCGAACCTTCGGCGGACATCTGGACTTCGATCATCCGGCCCCCGCCAGTCATAACGAAGTTGCCGTCGGTTCCGGCCGTCGAATCCTCGGCATAGTCCAGGTCAAGAACCGGCTGCCCGGCATAGATGCCACAAGACACCGCTGAGACATGATCCACGATCGGATCACTGACGATCAGGCCAGAAGCGAGAAGTTTGTTCGCCGCCAGCCGCAAAGCGACCCAGCCGCCCGTGATCGAAGCGCAGCGGGTGCCCCCATCGGCCTGGATCACGTCGCAGTCGATGACGATCTGCCGCTCACCCAGCGCTTGGCGGTCCACGCCTGCACGAAGAGACCGACCAATAAGCCTTTGAATTTCCTGCGTTCTTCCAGACTGTTTGCCCGCCGCAGCCTCACGCCGGGTGCGCGAGTTCGTCGCGCGGGGCAGCATCCCGTATTCCGCCGTCACCCAGCCTTGCCCGGTGTTCTTCAGGAACGGTGGAGCTTTGTCTTCAATCGTAGCCGAACACAGCACATGCGTTTCGCCCATTCGGATCAGACAGGACCCCTCGGCATGCTTCATTACGCCGGTTTCGATTGAAACCGCCCGAAGATCGCTTAACTTCCTGCCTGACGGACGCATTTCTGGGCCTTTCCTTGGGATGCGGCCACATACGCAACCACTGGCAGCGGATGCAACCCCGATTGCTTAACCGATGACGCACCCCCACACGATCCTGACCGACATGAATGACCGCACAAGAGAGGTCTTTCGTCGGGTGGTCGAAGGCTACCTCGCCTCAGGTGAGCCAGTCGGATCGCGGACCCTTACCCGCAGCTTGTCCGAGAAGGTATCGGCAGCAACTGTCCGCAACGTGATGCAGGACCTTGAATTCCTGGGCCTTCTTGACAGCCCGCATACCTCGGCGGGCAGGGTGCCCACGCAGTCGGGCCTGCGCATGTTCGTCGACAGCCTGCTGGAGGTGGGCACCGTCGCCCCCGAAGATCAGGAACGGATCGACGCCACCCTGGGCTCGAACGACCATGACGTCACAACCCTGCTGGACGAGGTCGGCGCCGCCCTGTCCGTCATCACCCGAGGGGCCAGCGTGGTTCTGGCACCAAAACGCGAAGCGGCGATACGGCATATCGAGTTTGTCAGCCTGGGGTCGGATCGGGCCCTGGTGGTGCTGGTCTTCGCGGACGGGCAGGTCGAGAACCGCATCTTCATCCCGCCGCCAGGGCAGACGCCGTCCTCGATGCGTGAGGCGGCCAACTTCCTGAACGCCCTGGCCGAGGGGCGGACGCTGAGCGAGCTTCGCCAAGGCATGGCAGCGGAAATCGCCGAACGTCGGCAAGAGATCGATTCGCTGGCGCGCGAGATGGTCGAAAGCGGGCTGGCACTTTGGGAGAATGCCGGGGAGGTGTCAGAACGGCTTATCGTGCGTGGGCGATCAAATCTGATCGATGGCGTGGCGGATCAGGCCGAAATCGACCGGATTCGCGTGCTATTCGATGATCTTGAGCGCAAGCGCGACATTGCCGAGTTCCTGAACCTGACCGACGCGGGTGAGGGTGTTCGCATTTTTATCGGTTCCGAGAACAAGCTTTTCTCACTTTCTGGTTCAAGTCTGGTGGTTTCTCCCTATATGAACGCTGATCGGAAAATCATCGGCGCGGTGGGCGTCATCGGTCCGACCCGGCTGAACTATGGCCGGATCGTGCCGATCGTGGACTATACCGCCCAGCTGGTGGGCCGCCTGGTCTCGGACCGCGGTAAAGGCTGAAAGACAAAGGACGAAAGCATGTCGCAGGATCAGGCCGCTTCGCCGCAGGTGGAGCTGGAAGAGTTTGAAGAGGCTGGCGAGTTTGATGAGCTTGAAGCGCTCAGGGCCGAGCGCGACGAGATGCGCGACAAGTTCATGCGCGCGCTGGCTGATGCCGAAAACTCGCGCAAGCGGGCAGATCGCGACCGGAAAGAAGCCGAGATGTACGGCAGCACCCGGCTCGCCCGGGATCTTCTGCCGGTCTATGACAACCTGAGCCGCGCGCTCCAGGCCATCCCCGAGGATAGCCGCGCCGCTTCGGCCGCGTTCATCGAAGGCGTGGAGCTGACGCTTCGGGAGCTGTCGAACGTGATGTCCAAGCACGGCATCACCACGATCACCCCCGCGGTGGGCGAGATGTTCGATCCGCAGCTGCATCAGGCGATGTTCGAGGCGCCGCTTCCGGGCACCAAGGCCGGGCAGATCATCCAGGTGATGACTGAAGGGTTCCTGCTATACGATCGCCTGCTGCGCCCGGCCCAGGTAGGCGTGTCCTCCAACACCCAGTAGGGTGCGCTACAGCGCACCTCCTACATCAACCCCTTGATTTCATAAACCAACCGGAGTGCGTCCATCGGCGTCAATTCGTCCGGGTGGATTGCCTTCAACCGCTCCTCGACCGCTGAAGCCTTCGGCTTTGGTGGTGTGGGGGCGGTTGGTGTGGCCCGGAAGAGCGGCAGGTCATCAATCAGCGTGGCTTGCTTCCCACCCTCGCGGTCACCCTTTTCAAGCGCTTCCAGCACCACTTTCGCCCGTTCGATCACGGATGGCGGTAGGCCTGCCAGACGCGCGACCTGCACTCCATAGCTCCGGTCGGCGGCACCCTCGCGGACCTCGTGCAGGAAGATGACCTCGCCCTCCCACTCCTTCACCGCGACGGTCGCATTCCGCACGCCCGGAAGCTTCCCCGCCAGTGCTGTCATCTCGTGGTAATGCGTGGCGAAAAGTGCCCGGCAGCGGTTCACCTCGTGCAGATGCTCCAGCGTTGCCCAGGCGATCGAGAGGCCATCATAGGTCGCGGTCCCCCGCCCGATCTCGTCAAGGATCACCAGCGCCCGGTCGTCGGCCTGGTTCAGGATGGCCGCAGTCTCAACCATCTCGACCATGAAGGTCGACCGGCCCCGCGCCAGGTCGTCCGAGGCGCCGACCCGGCTGAAAAGCTGGCTGACGAGCCCGATCCGCGCGGTAGTCGCCGGTACGTGGCTTCCGGCCTGTGCCAGCAGCGCGATAAGCGCGTTCTGACGCAGGAAGGTGGATTTCCCCGCCATGTTCGGCCCGGTCAAAAGCCAGATCGCGGGAGTGTCGCTTTCGGTCAGGGCGCAATCGTTTGCCACAAAGGGCGTACCGCCCCGCTGCCGCAGCGCGCCTTCCACCACCGGATGTCGCCCGCCAGTGACCATGAAAGCGCGGCTGTCATCGACGACCGGTGCGCACCAGTTTTCCTCGGCGGAAAGGTCGGCGAAGGCGGCGGCAAGGTCGATCTCGGCCAATGCCCTTGCGGCCTGCGCGATCGGGGCGGACGCATCGAGAATTTGGGCCTTTAGGCCAGTATAGTGACGCTTTTCGATTTCAAGTGCATGGTTCCCGGCGTTCAGGATGCGGGTCTCAAGATCGCTGAGGGCAAGGGTCGTGAACCGGACCTGGCCAGCTGTCGTCTGCCGGTGGATGAAGAGCTCGGGCATCGCGCGCATGCGGTCTTCATGCGTCGTGGTCGTTTCGATGAAGTAGCCCAGCACGTTGTTGTGCTTGATCTTCAGGCTCTGGATTCCGGTCTTTTCGACATATTCCGCCTGCATTCTGCCGATAACACCGCGGCCCTCATCCCGCAGCGCCCGGGTTTCGTCGAGTTCCGTGTCATATCCCGTGGCGATGAAGCCGCCGTCACGGGTCAAGAGCGGCGGCTCGGCGACGAGCGCTTGGGTAAGCAGATCAACAAGCACGCCATGGCCGACCAAGGCGACGGCGGCCTCGGACAAGAGAGGTGGCGCGTCGGCCAGAAGTCCCGCGATCCGCTCTGCCTGCTCCAGACCGGCCCGGATCGCTGTCATATCGCGCGGCCCGTCCCGGTCGAGCGCCAGCCGGGACAGCGCGCGGTCCATGTCGGGCACCCGTCGCAGCGCCTCTCGAAGGCTGGCGCGCAGCGAGGGTGCGTCCAGCAGATGGCCCAACGCCTCTTGCCGACGCTGGACTACCCCGAGGTCAAGCGAGGGCGACGACAGCCGCCGCTCCAAAAGCCGTGCACCGCCGGCGGTCACCGTCCGGTCGATTGCCGCCAGAAGCGATCCCTCACGGCCGCCGGACAAGGCTTGCGTCAGTTCAAGGTTGCGCCGGGTCGCCGTGTCGATCTGCATGGCGCCGCCCAAAGCTTCGCGGACCGGCGGGCGGAGAAGCGGCATCCGGCCGCGCTGGGTCAGGTGCAGGTAATCGACCAGCGCGCCCATGGCCGAGATTTCGGCCCGATCGAAGGTTCCGAAGGCATCCAGAGAGGCGACGCCGAACAACTCGGCCAGCCGCTTTGCGGCATTAGTGGAATCGAAGCTGCCGCGCGACAGGGGGGTTATCGATACGCCGCTTTCTGCGATGTTAGAGACGATTTCCTGTTTCCTCGCCTCGCTGAGAAGCAGCTCGCGCGGGGCGATGCGGGCAAGGTCGGGGCCCAGCCGGACCGGAGAGGACGGCATCACCCGGAACTCGCCGGTCGAGATGTCGGCCCAGGCGATGGCGGCTGTATCTCTTACCTCGGAATAGGCTGCCAGAAAGTTATGACGGCGGGCTTCGAGGAGGGAGTCTTCGGTCAGCGTGCCGGGGGTGACGAGGCGGACGACGTCGCGTTTCACTACGGCTTTGTAGCCGCGCTTCTTGGCTTCGGCGGGGTCTTCCAGCTGTTCGGCGATGGCGACGCGGAAGCCTTTGCGGATCAGGGTGAGGAGGTAGCCCTCGGCGGCGTGGACCGGGACGCCGCACATGGCGATGGGTTCGCCGAGGTGGAAGCCGCGCTTGGTGAGGGCGATGTCGAGGGCGGCGGCGGCGGCTACGGCGTCGTCGAAGAACATCTCGTAGAAGTCGCCCATCCGGTAGAAGAGGAGGGCGCCGGGGTTCTGGGCCTTGATCTCGAGATATTGCGCCATCATCGGCGTGACGGTGTCTTCGGTCACTCTCGTTCCCCCGGGGTCCGGTCTGACCCTACAAAAGAGGGGCGGGGGGAGGAAGGGGGTTCTGGGCGAACGTAACGCTGAGTTACGCCCATTGGTCGCTAAGGATTCCAATAGGTTATGAGGGAGCCATTAGGAGTCCGGTAAGAATTGAACCGACAGGACGCTGCCACGACCGGAGCGTTTTTCAAATTGAGCGCGTTCCGCGCAAGTCTTTGTCTCGCCTCTGGCGCAAGCGCCAACCGGCTCGGGGATGCCTCCGGCGGGGATATTTGGGCAAAGATGAAAGGCAGGGTCCTATCGGGGAGGGCCTGAGCCGGCGTGTGACGTGAGATGGACTAAAGCACGTAGCGCGAGATGTCGGCGGACTTGGCCAGGGCGCCCAGATTCGTCTCTACGAAGGCGGAATCTACCGTCACGGACTGGCCGCCGCGGTCGGGTGCGTTGAAGGACAGCTCTTCAAAGACGCGCTCCATCACGGTGTAGAGCCGCCGGGCGCCGATGTTTTCGACGCTGCGGTTCACGTCGGCGGCGATGCGAGCGAGGGCGGCGATGCCGTCTGGGGTGAAGGTGACCGCAACCTCCTCGGTCGCCATCAGGGCGGCGTACTGGCGGGTGAGGGCATTGTCCGTCTCGGTCAGGATGCGGACGAAATCGTCTTCGGTCAGGGGTGCGAGCTCAACCCGGATCGGCAGGCGGCCCTGCAGTTCCGGCAACAGGTCCGACGGTTTGGCGATGTGGAAGGCACCGGAGGCGATGAAGAGGATATGGTCGGTCTTGACCGGGCCATGCTTGGTGGAAACGGTCGTGCCTTCGATCAAGGGCAGAAGGTCACGCTGGACGCCTTCGCGGCTGACATCGGCACCGCGCGCGTCCGAGCGGGCGCAGATCTTGTCGATCTCATCCAGGAAGACGATGCCGTTTTCCTGCACTGCCTCCATCGCGGTGGCGCGGACGGCTTCGTCATCCAGCAGCTTGTCGGCTTCCTGGCCGATCAGCACCTCATAGCTTTGCGAAACGGTCATCCGTTTGCGGCTGGTGCGACCGCCGAAGGCCTTGAAGAGGTCCTGCAGGCCCTGCATCTGCTGTTCCATGCCGGGCATCCCGAAACCAAGCGGCATCGGCGAGGCAGCCTCGGCCACGTCGATTTCGATCATCGTATCGTCAAGCTCGCCGCGTTTCAGCTTGGCGCGGAACATCTCACGCGTTTGCTCGCGGGCGTCCTTGCCGGCCAAAGCCTCGATCACGCGGTCTTCGGCGGCCTTCTGGGCGCGGGCCTTCACCTCATCCCGCATCTGGGCGCGGGTGTCGTTGATCGCGACGTCCACCAGATCGCGGACGATGCTGTCGACATCACGGCCGACATAGCCGACCTCGGTGAACTTCGTCGCCTCGACCTTCAGGAACGGTGCTTTGGCAAGCTTGGCCAGGCGACGGCTGATCTCGGTCTTGCCGACGCCGGTCGGGCCGATCATCAGGATATTCTTCGGATAGACCTCGTCCCGCAGATCATCGCCGAGGCGCTTGCGCCGCCAGCGGTTCCGAAGGGCGACGGCCACGGCGCGCTTGGCCTCTTTCTGGCCGATGATGAAGCGGTCGAGCTCGGATACGATTTCGCGGGGGGTCAGGTCGGTCATTCCGTCGATCCGTAAGGCGGAAGCCGGGATTTGCCGGGGAAATCAGGCAGGATGCCCATTACCCAGGCGCGAAGCTGCACCCACCAGGTGCCGATGGCGGTGATGAAGGCACCAAGGACGAGGAGCATGAAGATCCAGCTGGTCCCGCCGCCTTCGCCCATGAACCAGCCGATGACAATCGCGATATAGACGATCGCGGCGGTCAGGAAGGACCGCCGGTCGATCACCAGGGCGAGCAGAGCAATTGCTACGAGGGCCGGGGCAAGGAGGCCGATGCCTCCGCCATTCAGGAGCGTGATGGCGACGGTGTTGACCAGGGCGGGTGCTGCGAGCAGGTGGCACCAGAAGGCTGTCGCGGCATGGCGGCCCAGGCGGTGCGGGTCGCGCGTGTCAAACCACATGCCGACAAGAAAGGCGCCGATACCGAAAAGGAGCGTGGCGGTGGCGAAGGCCGGGCTTTCGCCGAGATCGAAGAGCGCCCCATAACCTTGGGCGCCGGTGAGGAGTCCGGCGAGATTGGCGGCTGAAGCCGTGACGGAATAGATCGCCCCAAGAATAAAGCCACCCGTAAGGAAAGCCGAGAAGGGCAGACGGAACCGGCGGTACCAGGCCACCATGCCCAACGCCGAAAGTGCGAAACCCAGGATTGCGACCAAGCGGTCATCCAGCGCAGCCCGAGCGAGGACCGTGAAGGCGAAGATCACGATCCCGATGCCGAAGGCGGTCGCCAGCACCATCGAGGGCAAGGTCATCCGCCGCTTCAGCGTGAAGTACCCTGCCCACCACCAGGCAATGCCCGCGGTGGCAAGCGGGACGAGAGTAAGAAGGGTGAAGCCGCCGACAAAACCAAGAAGGGCGGTCACGCCCGAGAGGAGAATGACCAGGCCGATGGAGATGAAGATTTCGGAGAAGCCCCGGAAGAACTCGAACGGTTCATCCTCGGCGGGCATCGCAGCACGCTTTCCGGCGCGGTCGTTTGCCAGTGCGGTCAGCGAGGCGGCCTGCGCCTCGGTCAGAACGCCAGCGGCGACGGCGGCGCGAAGATCTTCGGGGGTCATGCTGGCACACCTGAGCGGGAAATCGTTCGGCCACAGATAGGGGGTTTGCCGGGGTAAACCAAGTGAGGTATTGTGGTATGCACAGATCGTATATACGGCAGCATGGGTGTATATATGCGATGTATATATAAGAATTGACCAACAAGTGACTGATAACAAAAGAAAACACCAAAGCGCAAACGCCTGACACTTGAAGGAACGACAAGATGAATGACGAGGCACCGAAGCGACTGAGCATTGCCGAAAAGCGGGCGCTTGCGACTCCGCTTCAGCTGAGCGTCGAAGATCGGGTTGAAGAAATGCCGGTCGAAGCGATGACTGCAAGCGACTGGACTGACGCGGTCCTGCCGGATCAGGCGCCGAAGAAGCTCATCTCCCTGCGGGTCGATCCTGAAGTGCTGGAGTTTTTTCGGTCACAGGGTCCGGGGTATCAGACGCGGATGCATGCGGTCCTGCAGGCCTACATGCAGGTGAAGAAAGAGCTTACCCAGCCTTGATCCGTTCGACGGTCAGGTTCCCGTTGGTATAGACGCAGATGTCGGCGGCGATGGCCATGGCCTTGCGGGCGATGTCCTCGGCCGGGAGGTCGGTGGCCATCAGGCCTCTTGCGGCCGCCAGCGCGAAGTTGCCGCCTGAACCGATGGCGGCGACGTCATGTTCGGGCTCCAGCACGTCGCCCGCGCCGGTGAGGACAAAGAGCGCGGTGCCGTCGGTGACGATCAGCATGGCTTCGAGGTTCCGCAAGTACTTGTCCATCCGCCAGTCCTTCGCCAGATCAACGCAGGCGCGGGCAAGCTGGCCGGGGGCGGCCTCAAGCTTCTTCTCCAGCCGTTCGAGAAGGGTGAAGGCGTCGGCGGTGGAGCCCGCAAACCCTGCGATGACATCGTGGCCGCCGGCGGAGAGACGGCGGACCTTGCGGGCGGTTCCCTTGATCACGGTCTGGCCCAGTGAGACCTGGCCGTCGCCTGCGACGACAACCTCGCCGCCGCGCCGGACTGCAAGGATTGTGGTGCCGTGCCAGCCGGGGAATGTGTCGTCGGCCATGGTGCCCTCCGTTTGTCTCTATATGGCTGGGGTGGGGCGCTGGCTCAAGGCACCAAAGCAAAACGCCCGCGCGAGGGCACGGGCGTTTCAAGCGGCGAGTGGCCGGGATTAGCGGCGCAGGCCGAGGCGGGTGATGAGCGTGGAATACCGCGCGTCGTCCGTCTTCTTCAGGTAGTCGAGCAGTTTGCGGCGCTGGGCGACCAGCATGAGAAGGCCACGACGCGAGTGGTTGTCGTTCTTGTGGCCCTTGAAATGCTCGGTAAGCGTAGCGATGCGCGATGACAGGATCGCAACCTGGACCTCGGGCGAGCCGGTGTCGTTCTCTTTGGTCGCGTATTCCTTGATGAGGCGCGCTTTTTCTTCAACGGTGATCGACATCGTGGTCTCCTGTGAAAAAGGGTTATGGCGCAGGCCGGGATGTCGTCCAGCAAGGCCCTTGGAGGGTCCGCTTTGGGGCGGATGCGGGCGTATAGGCGGAATCGGGGGCGAAGGGAAGGCGGAAAAGCCGGGTCAGGCTTCCTTAACCTTGAGTCGAGAATCCCGGGCAGGCAGGCCTATTGGCGCTTTGTCCGACATGGCCGCCGTGATACAAATCAGAGGATTTTCCAATCGTTAACAAATAGTTAACGGAAGGTCTGGTTAACAGTCGATGGCTGTTTGGTGAGGAGTGCTGGTGTTGCTTGCCCTGTTTGGCCTGTTCGGTGCGCTGATGGCTGGTGTGGCCGCTGATGCGTTGCTCTCTGCGCGGTCGGATACCGACGAAGATTCTGAGGATCGGCGTGAGGATGACGTAGATTCGCTTGAGGGCGGCAATCTGCTTGATGATGTACAGCTTGAAGAAGGCGTCCCCACGTCCGACGACATTCCCGACCTGCCAGACGAACCCGTGACCCTAAGCGGCAGCGACACCGCCGACTTGCTTTCCGGCTGGGGTGCGGGCGACCAGATCGGCGGGGGCGAAGGGTCCGACCTGATCGACGGGCGTGAGGGCGACGATACCGTCGACGCGGGGGACGGAAACGACGCCGTCTGGGCGGGTGAGGGGGATGATGACGTTTGGGGCGATGACGGGAACGACACTCTGAACGGCCAAGGCGGTGATGATCTGCTGGCCGGGGGCGACGGGCGGGATTCGGTCGCAGGTGCAGAGGGCGATGACACGGCCTACGGTGGTGCGGGTGCCGATACGCTGCTGGGCGGGCAGGGAGCCGACTGGCTTGACGGTGGCGAGGATGATGATTGGCTTGCCGGTGGAGAAGGAAATGACAGCCTCGCCGGTGGCAAGGGCCGCGACGTTCTTGATGGTGGCAGCGGTGATGACGCGATCTCGGGCCTGGGTGACAAGGACGACGATCACCAGACCGACTACGTGAATGGCGGCGCCGGGAACGACGAGCTGGTTCTGGGGGCCGGAGATCATGCGACCGGCGGTGACGGCGATGACGCCTTTGTCCTGCGCGAATGGGCGTCGGAAACCGCGGTTACGCAGATTGCCGACTATGACCCGCAGCACGACCAACTCGTCATCGTCTACGATCCGATCGTACACCCCGACCCGGCATTGACGGTCGAGGCAAATCAGGACGGCACAGGGCAAACGATCTATCTGGACGGCGCAAAGGTTGCTGTCGTCAACGGCGCTCTGGTGGACCAAGCGGACATCCGGATGGTTGCAGCCTGAACCGACCTTCTAACGTTCGGGTCGCTGCTCATGGCCCTTCTAAAGCGGGTCGCGGGGCTGGGTCTGACCGATCATGTCCGCACGAGGTCGCCCAGCAGGAAAGCTGCAGTGGTGAGCGTTCTCGGAAGGATCAGGTGGACATCCAGAAGGTTGCGGCCTGAACCCGGCCACCAGCGTGTCGGCGGGTGATTATGGCCTGCACGAGGCGGGTGGCGGGGCCGGTTCTCATCGATCATGCTCGAGCGAAACACCCCAGCGGGAGAGCTGCGGTTGCGAACGTTCACGGAAAGATCAGGTGGACACCCGGATGGTTGCAGTCTGAACCCGGCTACCGGCGTTCGGGTCGTTGGTCGTGGCCGAAGCCGAGCGGATTGTTGGGCCAGGTCTGACCGATCAGGCCTGCGCTCAGCGGCCCAACGCCAGAGTCGCGGTCGTGAAGAGTCACCCATGGATCATGCCGATGTCCGGCTGGTTGCGGCCTGGACCGGCCCTCCAGTGTTGGGCCTGCTGGTGGTGCTCACATAGAGCCGATGGCGGCACCTGGTCCGAGCGAAACGGCCCGGCGCCAAGGCCGCAGTCGTGAACGGCGCACCGGTGGACCAAGCGGACATCCGGATCGTCGCCGTCTGAATCCGCCTGCCAGAGCAAGATCGGATCGGTCGGAATCGCTGTCGCCATGACATCTCGCGCATCCTCCGTCGCGGCCTCCTCGAGTACTTCGTGCACTCGTCGGGGGGCACGTAGCGAGGAGTCACCCATGGATCATGCCGATGTCCGGCTGGTTGCGGCCTGGACCGGCCCTCCAGTGTTGGATCTGCTGGTGGTACTCACATAGAGTCGATGGCGGCACCTGGTCCGAGCGAAACGGCCCGGCGCCAAGGTCGCAGTCGTGAACGGCGCACCGGTGGACCAAGCGGACATCCGGATCGTCGCCGTCTGAATCCGCCTGCCAGAGCAAGATCGGATCGGTCGGAATCGCTGTCGCCATGACATCTCGCGCA